>CAMDKR010000001.1 GCA_945901225.1 Bordetella parapertussis
CCCAGTTTTCGATGGTCACGCTTTTCAGCTTCTTCCAACATCGTCAGGTACTGTTGCAAATCGTCTTTGCTGGCCCAGGCCGTGCCATAAATGCGCTGAAGCATTTCATTGCGATGGTCGCCCCGCCAATAAGCACCTGCCACCTTCATCAACTTGAAATGCTTGAGCTTGCCGGTACTAGGCACATGGGGGCCACGACACAAATCGGTGAAGTCACCCTCGCTGTAAAGCGATACATCTTCATTGGCAGGAATAGAGGTGATGATCTCGGCTTTGTAGTGCTCGCCAAGTTTTTTGAAATAGGCAACGGCTTGGTCTCTTGGCATGACTTGACGCGTGACGGTCTCGTCCTTAGAAGCCAACTCGGTCATTTTCTTTTCAATCAGCTGAAGGTCATCAGGTGTGAACGGGCGGCTGTATGAAAAGTCATAGTAAAAACCGTTCTCTATCACGGGTCCGATAGTGACTTGTGCTTCAGGAAATAAAGACTTCACAGCGTAGGCAAGTAAATGGGCTGTGGAATGGCGAATGACTTCCAAGCCTTGGGCATCTTTGGCCGTCAATATGGCCAAACGAGCGTTTTCTTGAATCACATAGCTGGTGTCGACCACCTCGCCATTGACATTACCCGCCAAAGCCGCTTTGGCCAAGCCTGCGCCGATAGACAGCGCAACATCTGCAACCGTGACAGGGCCAGGGTATTCTCGAAAAGAGCCATCCGGCAGGGTAATTTGGAGCATAGGTTGGATCAGTTAGCCGTGAAAGTAAAACAAAAGCGCGGTGAGAACCGCGCTTACATGCTTGCAAATGTCATTTTCCCATAAAAAACAGGCCCCTAGAGGCCTGTTTTGTGGATCACCTAGCTCTGCAAATCAATGGAATTGCTCTTCTTCGGTAGAACCTGTCAAAGCTGTAACGCTGGATTGACCGCCTTGAATGACAGTGGTGACGTCATCAAAGTAGCCGGTTCCCACTTCTTGTTGGTGTGAAACAAAACTGTAACCACGGTCACGGGCCGCGAATTCTGGCTCTTGAACCTTCTCAACATACGCAGACATGCCACGTGCGGCGTAGTCTTGCGCCAAGTCAAACATGTTGAACCACATAGAGTGAATACCCGCCAAAGTGATGAACTGGTATTTGTAACCCATGGCACCCAGTTCACGCTGGAACTTAGCAATGGTTGCGTCATCAAGATTTTTCTTCCAATTGAAAGAAGGTGAGCAGTTGTATGCAAGCATCTTTCCAGGATGAACCTTGTGGACTGCCTCTGCAAATTTACGCGCAAATTCCAAGTCGGGTGTGCCTGTTTCGCACCACACCAAATCCGCGTAATAGGCATAAGCAATCGCACGAGAGACCGCTTGGTCCATGCCTTTTTTGGTTTTGTAGAAACCTTCTGCTGTGCGTTCGCCTGTGATGAAAGGCTTGTCATTGGCGTCGTAATCGCTGGTCAGCAAATCAGCGGCTTCAGCGTCGGTACGTGCAATCACGAGCGTGGGAACACCACACACATCGGCAGCCATACGCGCAGCAACCAACTTTTGCACCGCCTCAGCAGTAGGCACCAAGACCTTGCCGCCCATGTGACCGCATTTTTTGACCGAAGCCAATTGATCTTCAAAGTGCACACCGCCTGCACCTGCACGGATCATGGCTTTCATCAATTCAAACGCATTCAACACACCACCAAAACCCGCTTCTGCATCAGCAACGATGGGGGCAAAGTAATCGATATAGCCTTTGTCTGAAGGATTAACGCCTTTGGACCACTGGATTTCATCAGCACGACGGAAAGTGTTGTTGATGCGCTCAACCACCGTAGGAACAGAGTCCACAGGGTACAAAGACTGGTCAGGGTACATGGAGGCATAAGAGTTGTTATCAGCAGCGACTTGCCAGCCAGACAGGTAAATGGCCTTGATGCCTGCTTTGACTTGCTGCATGGCTTGACCACCGGTCAATGCACCAAGGCAATTGACATAGGCTTCGTTATTCACCAAGTCCCACAGCTTTTCTGCACCACGACGTGACAAGGTGTATTCAATAGGAAAAGAACCACGCAGACGCACCACATCAGCAGCGCTGTAACCCCGCTTGATGCCCTTCCAACGAGGGTTGGTTGCCCAGTCTTTTTCGAGGGCACTGATCTGTTGTTCGCGGCTTAATTGCTCTGTGATGTCTTGTGGCATGTGTCACTCCAAGTGGAAGTTATGAATAAAAACGTTTCTAAGGGTTTATTCTATATCTTATATAAGAGTTAAATCATCTCTTATGTCTTATACATGAAATAAATTTAATCATTCAAAAACATAAGCTTACAAAAAATATTTTGTATAGTGGAATATAAAATCGCAATACCAAAAAAATAAACCCATCAATTCCCCCCAATCGGGGTGAAAGCCAAAAAAAAGGAGAAAACAACATCCTCATTGGGAAAAGCCACTATTTCTTCGAAAAAAAGGCTTTTTCTCCCTTACGATAAGCACTGCCGACAAAAGCAATAAAGCTAGCGGCGTTTCACTCACTTCTAGAAGGAAAATGAAAATGGCAACTGCAAAGAAAGCAGCAAAAAAAACTGCTGCAAAAAAATCTCCCGCTAAAAAAGCCGCCGCTAAAAAACCTGTTGCAAAAAAAGCTCCAGCTAAAAAAGTAGCAGCGAAAAAAGCTCCCGCAAAAAAAGCACCCGCGAAAAAGCCAGTAGCTAAAAAAGCGCCTGCCAAAAAAGCAGTTGCTAAAAAAGCAGCAAAGAAAGTCGCAAAAAAGTCGCCCGCTAAAAAGCGCACGCCTAATGCCGCCTTCATGAAACCACTGACACCCAGCGCGGCCTTGGCTGCAGTTGTAGGGTCCACTCCTTTGGCTCGCACCGAAGTTGTCAGTAAATTGTGGACATACATCAAAAAGCACGCTTTGCAAGACAAAGTCAATAAGCGCAACATCAATGCAGATGACAAGCTCAAAGCCGTGTTTGGTAAATCGCAAGTCACCATGTTTGAACTTGCAAGCCTGATTGGTAAGCACTTGTCATAAGTTCTTCCAGCATAAAAAAGGGACGCATTGCGGCCCTTTTTTTATTTAAACCCCTCACGACTTTGTGAAGGTAAATTCCCCTGGGGAAAGAATGGGGTCTACATTGATTTGTATGATGTCATGAGGCCCAAATTGACCTTCAAGCAACATCTTAGACAGCGGATTTTCAATGCGCTGTTGTATTGCTCTCTTAAGTGGCCTAGCGCCAAAAACCGGGTCAAATCCCACTTTAGCCAACTCCTCCAAAGCTGCCACAGACACGTCCATACCTAAGTCCATACGGGCAAGCCGGTCTGAAAGAACTTTCAATTGGATCTCTGCAATCTTGGCAATGTGTTTAGCATCAAGGGAATGGAAGACGACCGTTTCATCGATTCGATTTAAAAATTCTGGTCTAAAGTGGTTTTTTAACTCGTCCCACACCGCCTCCTTGATATCGAGGTAATCTGCGCCTGTCATTTTTTGGATCAATTGCGATCCAATGTTTGAAGTCATGGCTATGACCGAGTTCTTAAAATCCACGGTGCGACCTTGACCATCGGTCAATCGCCCATCGTCAAGAACCTGCAAAAGAATATTAAAAACATCTGGATGGGCTTTTTCAATTTCATCCATCAAGATCACGGAATAAGGTTTGCGCCGAACAATTTCAGTTAAGTAGCCCCCTTCTTCGTAACCCACGTAGCCAGGTGGCGCGCCAATGAGTTTGCTCACCGAGTGCTTCTCCATGAATTCGCTCATATCGATGCGAACCAAATGGTCCTCGCTGTCAAACAAAAACCCAGCGAGCGCCTTGCAAAGCTCTGTTTTACCGACGCCTGTAGGACCTAAAAACAGAAATGAGCCTGTTGGTCGGGAAGGATCACTCAATCCTGCCCGACTGCGGCGAATGGCGTTGGACACCGCCACGATGGCTTCATCTTGTCCCACAACCCGTGCGTGAAGCCGCTCCTCCATTAGAAGCAATTTTTCCCGCTCGCCTTGCATTAACTTAGAGACAGGAATACCAGTGGACCGGGCAACAACTTCAGCAATTTCTTCAGCACCCACTTGGGTCCTTAGAAGGCGCATAGCAGGGGCTTGTCCATCGGGAGCGTCGACTGCATTCGCTGCTTTCATACGCTTTTCCAATTCGGGCAATTTGCCATATTGAAATTCGGCCACTTTATTGAAGTCACCTTTGCGTTTGAGCTCTTCAATTTGAAAACGCGTACGGTCAATTTCCTCTTTGATGACAGCGCCGCCTTGCGCTTGGGCTTTTTCGGACTTCCAAACCTCCTCAAGGTCGGCATATTCTTTTTGAAGCTTGAGAATCTCTTCTTCAATAAGCGACATGCGTTTTTGGGAGGCATCGTCTTTTTCTTTGCGAACCGCCTCTCTTTCAATCTTCAATTGAATGAGTCGACGCTCCAACTTGTCCATGATCTCAGGCTTGGAGTCGATTTCAATTTTGATTTTGGCGGCTGCCTCGTCGATTAGATCAATGGCCTTGTCTGGCAGAAAGCGGTCGGTGATGTAGCGGTGCGAAAGTTCTGCTGCTGCAACAATGGCGGGGTCGGTAATTTCTACACCATGATGTACTTCATATTTTTCTTGCAATCCACGCAAGATGGCAATAGTGGCTTCCACAGAAGGTTCACCCACAATGATTTTTTGAAAACGTCGCTCTAAGGCAGCATCTTTTTCGATGAAGCGACGGTATTCGTCAAGGGTCGTCGCACCTACACAATGCAACTCACCCCTGGCCAACGCAGGCTTGAGCATATTGCCTGCATCTATGGCACCTTCAGCTTTGCCAGCACCCACCATGGTATGGATCTCATCGATGAAGACAATGGTTTGTCCTTCATCCTTGGCCAACTCATTCAAGACGCTTTTGAGTCGCTCTTCAAAATCACCCCTGAACTTAGCACCAGCTAAAAGGGATGCCATGTCCAAGGACAAAACACGCTTTCCTTTTAAAGAATCCGGTACCTCACCAGACACGATGCGCTGAGCAAGACCTTCAACAATTGCAGTCTTTCCAACGCCTGGCTCGCCAATAAGCACAGGGTTATTTTTACTGCGTCTTTGAAGGACTTGGATAGCTCTGCGAATTTCATCATCTCGTCCAATGACCGGATCGAGCTTTCCCATTCTGGCTCGCTCAGTCAAGTCAAGTGTGTATTTTTTGAGAGCACCTCGCTGACTCTCTTCATCAGCAGACTTGACCGTTTCACCACCCCTTAAAGACTCGACAGCTGCTCCCAGGTTTTGCCTGCTCAAGCCGTGCCGTCTGGCAAGCTGTCCCAAATCAGACTTTGAATCGGATAAGGCCAGTAAAAACATTTCGCTGGCTACGAATTGGTCTCCCCTCTTGAGGGATTCCTTTTCAGCTGACTGCATCAAAGTGACCAAATCACGCCCAACTTGAACTTGGTCTTGACCGTGAACTTCGGGTAACTTTGCAATTTCCTCTTCACTGTCCTTCAAAAGTCCAGCGATATTGACGCCTGAGCGCATCAACAAGGTACGCGGGCCATCGTCTTGGCGCAACATAGCGACCAATAGATGACATGGCTCTATATAAGCTTGATCTTTGGCAAGTGCAAGTGACTGCGCATCAGACAGCGCTTCTTGGAATTTGGTGGTTAGTTTGTCGAGCCGCATATTTATCCTTTGAGACCTAAGCCATTTACTTCAGGTGAGGCGGTCGACAGAGAATTCAAGATGGACTAAAGGCCCTAACTCTGTGGTGAAGCATTGTTGGCCTCAATGCCCCATCTTGCCAAGGCTTGATCATCACTTAATCTGGCGTCTACCCAATGTGAGCCTTTAGGCCCTGTTTCTTTCTTCCAAAATGGTGCTTGCGTTTTCAAATAGTCCATTAAAAATTCACATGCTTGAAAACTTTGACCTCGGTGGGCAGAGGTCACAGCAACCATCACGATTTGATCTAGAGGATTTAAGATGCCTACCCTGTGTATTACTTTTGCAGAGATAATATCGAATCTTGCTTTAGCCGCATTCAGCATTTGCTCGATAGATTTTTCGGTCATCCCAGGGTAATGCTCCAACTCCAAAGTGGCTACTTTGTCGCCGTCGTTTCTGTCCCTGACCGTACCGACAAAAACACATACGGCACCTACATCAGCCTTTGCCGAACGCAATGTCTGCACTTCTCGGCTTACATCAAAGTCTTCAGCTTGTATAAGCACTGAAAAAGTCATATCAGCCACCTGTTACAGGAGGAAAAAAGGCAACCTCACAGCCTTCAGACAACAAGGCATTGTCGTCACAGACCTCATGGTTAACAGCGACACGAATAGCCTTGCCAGAGGCCAAGGCCTGGTCATATTTTGGGTTTAAGTGCATCAATTCAGCGCGCAACTGAGCCACGTTGAGGGCCAAAGTGTCATGCTCTTGAACACTCAGGCCAAGTTGCTCTCTCAAGGATGAGAAAAATCTAAGCGTAACTTTCATGACATTAAATCTTTGAATGAAAGAAAATTGACCATGTCCCCAGGTGCAATGATGGTTGATGGTGGGTTATCAACCAAGCCATCAGCCCACACCGCAGAAGTCAGGACGCCGGAACTTTGGTTGTGAAACAAGTCCAATCCATCGTTTTGATTTCGCTTTACGCGTAAAAATTCTCTGCGCTTATCGGACTTTGGCAAAGCAAAGTCTGCTCTGGTCAACGTAGGCTTGACTGTTAAATACAGACATCCTTGAAGGGATAAAACAAAGGGTCTGACTAACAGCAAGAAAGTCACCAAGCTTGATACAGGGTTTCCTGGCAAGCCAATAAAGTGCGCCTGTTTATCTGGGTCGGATTGGTTTTTGACATGGCCATAGGCAAAAGGTTTGCCGGGCTTGATCGACAAGGCCCAGAGATGAAGCTCCCCAAGCGTCTGAATAGCAGGTTTGACAAAATCAGCTTCACCAACAGAAACCCCGCCACTGGTGAGAATCAAATCATGATCTAGCGCAGCCTGAGACAGGGCTTTGACAGTTTTTTCAGGATCGTCCGGCACATTCCCCATGTCGGTGACAAGACATCCCAAACGTTCAAGCAAAGAACGTAAAAAAAATCGATTTGAATTGAAAATAGAACCTGTTGGCAAAAGATGCGGTTCGATGTCCCCAGGCATGACCAATTCATCGCCAGTGGAAAACAACGCGACTTTAGGACTGTCAGCTACATTCAAAGAAGACAAGCCAATGCTGGCGGCCAAGCCCAATGAGCCAGGGTCTAAGCGAGTACCTTTGGGAAGCAGCACAATGTCTTTATCAATGTCTTCACCTTTTTTGCGAATACATTGACCTACCGCAGGCGAAGTTTGAAAACGCACATGCGAGTCATCAACCAAGGTCACCTCTTCTTGCATCACCACGGCATCGGCTCCCATAGGGACTGGTGCACCTGTAAAAATTCGTGCCACTTCGCCAGCATTCAATGGTGAGGCTGAATGGCCAGCAAGAATGCGTTGACCTAACTTTAAAACACCACCATTTAAAGATAAATCTGCAACTCGTAAGGCGTATCCGTCCATCGCTGAATTATCAAAAGATGGGACTTGAATTGCTGACACCAAGTCTTGCGCCAAAACATAACCATCTGCCCTAAAGGTTGACACATTCAAAGCTCTGTTCAGCGGCATGGCACATAGCAACAGCTTTTTCAGAGCTTCATCTAATGAAATTAAGGAAGATGGGTTCATGGAAGTGGCGATGCGTAAACGAATCTATCTTGGTTTTTGATGAGCCATTCAGCAATGGCTTCAGGATCGTCTAGAGGCAAGACTGGCAGGGCTGTAGGCACTGGGAAATCAGCTGTTGCAGAACAAGCAACGGCCACAACAAAATCATCGGAGAACAACAAGGGATTCTGTGAAGACACCTGCGGTCTGATAACTTCGACTTTCAACAGATCACTGCTTTTGAATCCTTCTACAAAAATCCAATCAACCCTATCATACATTTGGGCAATTACCTCATGGATGGACATATGAGAGGTTCGCTCAAAAGTTCTTTGCAAACTCATGCTGCGATCAGAAACCAATACCACCTCAAACGAACCCGCCTGCTTCATTAGCCAACTGTCTTTTCCTGGGTGATCAATCTCAACCGAGTGGTGAGAGTTCTTCACTGTAGACACTCGCATGCCACGTTCTTTGAACAACCGAATCAGATGTTCAATCAGGGTCGTTTTCCCGGAACCGGAAGCACCCACAAATGCAAGCACATGCATCATGAAGGAGAGTCTCCATCGACATGGACAGCAATGAAATTTTTTAAAGCTGGGAGGTCTGCAGGCATCAAACTCACAAATTGTGGCAACGCTTCGATCTCTGCAAAAGCTGGAGGGCATGGTGGTTGTATCCCAATAGCCTCCAGAATTGTTTGGGAGAATTTAATGGGCAACGCTGTTTCCAGCACCAACATCGGAATATTTTGATCGTGAAATTCGAGCGCAACTTTTAAGCCATCAGCGGTGTGCGGGTCTATCAACTCACCCATCACTTTGTGGACATGACGAATTGTTTTTAGCCTGTCTTGATGTGTGCTTTTGCCGCTTAAAAAACCAAACTGTTCTTTTGCAAAAGCAAATGACGGATGCTCAGTGAGTGAGAACTGACCCGTGCGGACTAACTCCTCGGCAAAGAGGTTTTTTACAGTCTTGGCATCTTTACGCAGGAGGTCAAAAATAAATCGTTCAAAGTTACTTGCCTTTGAAATATCCATTGAAGGACTTGATGTCTCGAATGTATTTTTACCAGAACGTGCCTTATAGGTGCCAGTTCGAAAAAACTCGTCGAGAACATCGTTTTCATTGGTGGCGACAATGAGGTTTTGAATTGGCAGCCCCATCATTCGCGCGACATGACCAGCACACACATTGCCAAAGTTTCCACTGGGAACAGTGAAACTCACCTTTTGTTTTGAGTTTTGAGTCGCCTGAAAGTAACCTGAAAAATAATAAACAACTTGAGCCAATAACCTAGCCCAATTGATGGAATTCACAGTGCCAATTTGGTACTTGCGCTTGAAACTCAAGTCATTAGAGACGTACTTGACCAAATCTTGACAGTCATCGAAAACCCCTTGAATTGCAATATTGTGAATATTGGGTTCATTCAAAGAAAACATTTGGGCTTGTTGAAACTTACTCATGCGCCCATGCGGACTGGTCATGAATACTTGAATCCCTTTTTTACCCTTCATGGCATATTCAGCAGCGCTTCCTGTGTCCCCTGAGGTGGCTCCCAAAATATTCAATGTTTGCTGGCGTCTTTCAAGTTCATATTCAAACAAATTGCCAAGCAACTGCATTGCCATATCTTTGAAAGCCAAGGTTGGCCCATTGGACAAAGCAAGCACAAAAACATTGTCAGGGTAAGCTCTCAATGGCGTTATCAGCGAACTGCCAAACACTTCTTTTGTATATGTCTTAAAACACAGCCTTCTTAAATCATCAGCAGGAATATCATCAATGTACAAAGACAAAATTTCAAATGCCAGTGAGGCATAACCTTCACTGTGAAAAATGTGTCGCCAATGCTCGAGTTTCTCTTCATTGACTGAAGGGTAAGACTCTGGAAGGTACAAACCACCATCAGGGGCTAGACCTTCGAGCAAAATATCGCAAAACCGCTGTCGCTCAGCATAGCCTCGCGTAGAAACATAAAACATCAGATCAACTCTTCTTTTCGAATTCGAATAATGGGTTCAATCACTGTCGCTAAAGATTGAATTTTTACCAACGCACCATTCATTTGGGATTCAGGGCATTGATGCGTCAAGATGATCAGTTCAGTACTCTCCTCCCTGTTGTGAGAAGGTTGTTGAAGCATGGCATCAATGCTGATATTGAACTCTGCGAGGATTCCTGTCACGCTTGCCAGTACGCCAGCTTGGTCAGCCACACCTAAGCGCAAATAATAAGCGGTCAAAACCTGATCGATCGATAAGATAGGAATATCTCGCATTTCTTGAGGCTGAAAAGCCAAATGAGGAACCCTGTTCAAAGGGTCTGCGGTATGCAATCGGGTGATGTCTACCAAGTCTGCGATCACAGCACTGGCGGTAGGCTCACTGCCCGCCCCTTTGCCATAGTAGAGCGTGGTTCCTACGGCATCGGCTTGAACCATCACCGCATTCATGGCCCCTTCCACATTGGCAATGATCGATTTAGCCGGTACCAAGCAGGGATGAATTCTCAGCTCTATGCCATCCGAGGTTTGTTTGGCGATACCAAGAAGTTTTATACGGTACCCGAGTTGCTCAGCAAAACGAATATCTTGTGATTGAAGCTGAGTGATACCTTCAATATAGGCATTTTTAAATGGCATCCGAACGCCAAATGCGATAGCCGCCATGATGGAGGCCTTGTGCGCCGCATCAATGCCTTGGATATCAAAAGTCGGGTCAGCCTCCGCATAACCAAGGCTTTGCGCCATCTCCAGTGCTTGCTGGAAAGACCAATTTTTCTCTCTCATCTGTGAAAGGATGAAATTGGTGGTCCCGTTGATGATGCCTGCAATCCACTCAATTCGGTTGGCGGTCAAACCCTCTCGCAAAGCTTTGATGATGGGAATCCCACCAGCCACAGACGCTTCAAAAGCAACCATGACGCCTTTACGGTGCGCAGCCTCAAAAATTTCAGTCCCATGAACAGCCAATAAAGCTTTGTTCGCAGTGACCACGTGCTTTCCCGACTCAATCGCTGCCATCACCAATTCGTAAGCGATGCCATAGCCACCAATGAGCTCAACCACGATATCAATTTCAGGGTTGGCAATGATTTGTCGACCATCACTCACGACAACGCAGTCAGGGCCAACAAGAGACCGCGCCCTTTCGACATCGATATCTGCAACCATTGAAATACGAATGTTGCGTCCGGCTCTTCGCTGAATTTCCTCTTGATTCCGATTCAAAACTTGGTAAGTTCCAAGCCCAACAGTACCTATTCCCAGAAGACCAATATTCATGGGCTTCATGCTGTTGGGTGCTTTCTGTATTGGTCAAGGAATTTAGCGATACGTGCTAATGCAATACGCAGATCGTCTTCATGGGGCAAAAAAACAATCCGAAAATGATCTGTGCTTGGCCAGTTGAAGCCTGTACCTTGCACCAATAAGACTTTTGTCTCCTGCAATAGCTCGTTAATGAATTGCTGATCATCCTTAATGGGGTACATCTTGGGATCTAGCTTTGGAAACATATAAAGCGCAGCTTGGGGCTTAACGCATGTGACACCGGGGATGGCGGTAATGAGCTCATAGGCCAAGTCTCTTTGCCGACGCAACCTACCACCTGGCTTGATTAAGTCGTTAATCGTTTGATAACCACCTAAGGCAGTTTGAATGGCGTTTTGACCGGGTACGTTGGAACATAAGCGCATTGAAGACAGCATATTGAGGCCTTCAATATAGTCTTTAGCGGGTTTTTTTTCGCCTGAAACCATCAACCAACCGGCTCTGTAACCGCAAGAGCGGTAACTTTTTGACAATGAATTGAAGGTAAGGGTCAAAACATCTTTAGAGAGGCTCGCAATAGCTGTGTGCTTGACGTCTTCGTATAAGACCTTGTCGTAGACCTCATCCGCAAAAAGTACCAAACCAAACTCACGCGCAACTTGCACAATTTCTTTAAGCAACTCATCGGAATACAAGGCCCCAGTGGGATTATTGGGATTGATCACCACAATCCCTTTGGTGTTGGGTGTGATTTTTGATCGAATATCGGCAATATCAGGCATCCATCCATTGGACTCATCGCACATATAGTGAACAGGTGTTCCGCCTGAAAGACTCACTGCTGCAGTCCACAATGGGTAATCTGGCGCAGGTAACAGCATTTCGTCACCGTCATTAAGCAATGCATTGGTCGCCATGACAATCAATTCGCTGGCACCATTGCCTAGGTAAATATCATCTAAGGTGACGCCGTCCACGCCCTGCTCTTGACTGTATTGCATGACAGCTTTTCTGGCTGCAAAAATACCTTTGCTGTCCGAATAAGCCGCCGCACTGGGCAAATTACGGATCATGTCCTGTTGGATTTCCTCGGGCGCATCAAACCCAAACACCGCTAAATTCCCAATGTTTAGCTTGATGATCTTGTGCCCTTCTTCTTCCATTTGACGGGCTTTATCTAAAACAGGCCCACGAATGTCGTAGCAGACATTGGCAAGCTTGGCAGACTTATGGATGGTTTTCATAGACTCTCCCTATGCGTGTGCAGGGCTAAAACCTATAATTTGACCATACTTCAAGGGCTTTCCGCCTTTCTATTTCCCTTAAACACAATGAAATTACAACCTGACCGCATCCTTGGGCAAACCGTTACTGGACACGGCAGTGGCTGGTTAGCCATAGACGGTGAGAGGTTCCACCAAAATTTGGTGATAGCTTGGAATGGACTCCGATTACCTTGTCAAGTCAGTTTTGAGGATTTACTTGTCTCAACCGAATTAACTTCATTGCTTGACTTGAAACCTGAGATTTTGTTGGTAGGGGGTGGAACACAAAAGATCAATATTGCACCTGCAAAATTAGCCAGATTGTCTGCTCTGAACATAGGCGTAGAGTCTATGGACACCGCTGCTGCTTGCAGGACTTACAACATACTGGCCTCAGAAAACAGAAAAGTGGCGGCAATTCTTTTGCTCTATCAGACTATTGAGGAAAAGACTTAGGCATTTTCAGGATAAAATGGCTTTCTTTTCGAAGTAACTCTTCGGACTTTATGTCACACCGGACTATGAACCATGGCGATTGTTGTCAATAAACACCTCCCCGAATTTGAAGCCAATGCAACTGGAGGCGTAAAAGTAAGCCATCAGTCGCATGTCGGCCAAACAGTTATTCTGTACTTTTACCCCAAGGACAACACGCCTGGATGCACCACTGAAGCCATGCAGTTCAGAGATAAGTTTAAGGACTTCACAAAAGCTGGCGCTGTTATTTTTGGAGTCTCCAGAGACAATATGCGCTCCCACGATAGCTTTAAAGAGAAGCTAGAACTGCCTTTTGAGCTTATTGCAGACACTGAAGAAAAAATGTGCCATATGTTTGGCGTTGTAAAAAACAAAATCATGTACGGAAAAAAAGTTAAGGGAATTGAAAGAAGTACTTTTCTTGTCGGAGCAGATGGTGTTCTGAAGCAAGAATGGCGAGGCCTCAAGGTTCCCGGGCATGTGGATGAAGTATTAAAGGCAGTCAAAGCATTGAAAAAAGCAACTGCCACTGCCTAACTCTCATGCCTTTACCACCAGCCCCTACAAAACGCGCATCAACGCTTCAGCCAAAAAACAAAGCCTTATCTGAGAAGCCTTTTAAGCTCTCCGGTAAAAAGGCCCTGTCAGAGAAAAGTTCTGATCTTTTTTTGAATGAGCCTGTCAAACATCGTTCATCGGCAGATGAAACAGCCACCGATTTTTCCTTAAAGACCTTCCAACCACCTCGTCTGAAAACAATGGCTGAAGTCCCGCCCGTTCAGGTCAAGCCTAAAAAAACCAAAAAATTGAGCTCTGTGGGGCCTGCCAAACTTTTTGTCCTTGACACCAATGTTTTGATGCACGACCCCATGTGCCTTTTCCGGTTTGAAGAGCATGATGTTTTTCTCCCCATGATTGTTCTTGAGGAGTTAGACAGCAACAAAAAGGGGATGACTGAAGTTGCCCGTAATGCCCGACAAACCAGCAGAACACTTGATGCACTGGTTGGTTTAAAAGACTCTGACATATCTCTTGGCATTTCTCTCAGTGGTACGGGACATTCCGATGTCGGCGGAAAGCTTTTTTTCCAAACAAAACCATTGGAGTACGCCCTTCCAACCAGCCTGCCGCAAGGGAAAGCTGACAACCAGATTTTGGGGGTTGTTCAGGCACTGGGAAAGCTCTACTACGAGAGACAAGTAGTTCTTGTTTCTAAAGATATCAATATGCGGGTCAAGGCTCGCGCACTGGGATTGCCCGCTGAGGACTATCAAAACGATAAAACCCTAGAGGACGGCGATCTTCTCTACTCTGGATCTTTGGCGCTTCCCATAGACTTTTGGTCTAAACAAGCTAAAACGGTTGAAAGCTGGCAAGCAAGTGGCAATACCTTTTACAGAATTGGTGGCCCTATTGTTTCTAGTATGCACATCAACCAATTCATCTATTTCGAGGCCCCTGGCGAACCAAGTCTGTATGCCCGCGTCACAGAAATCCGAGGGAAAACTGCTGTTTTTAAAACGCTTAAAGACTTTGGCCATGTCAAAAATGCAGCATGGGGTGTGACCGCTCGCAACAGAGAGCAAAATTTTGCGCTCAATATGCTGATGGATCCTGAGATTGATTTCGTGACGCTCACCGGCACAGCAGGGACTGGTAAAACCCTGTTAGCCCTTGCCTCGGGTCTGATACAAGTGCTGGATGAGAGAAGATATTCTGAAATCATCATGACGCGAGCAACTGTCAGCGTTGGTGAAGATATTGGCTTTTTACCCGGTACAGAAGAAGAAAAAATGGGTCCATGGATGGGCGCACTCGATGACAATCTTGAAGTCTTAGCCAAAACAGATACAAGCACAGGCGAATGGGGCAGAGCTGCAACCAACGAGCTTATCCGCAGCAAAATTAAAATTAAAAGCCTGAACTTTATGCGTGGACGAACTTTCATGAATAAGTTTGTCATCATTGACGAAGCTCAAAATCTGACGCCTAAACAAATGAAGACATTGATCACGCGCGCAGGTCCAGGAACAAAAATTATTTGCATGGGCAACCTAGCCCAAATCGACACGCCCTACCTCACTGAAGGATCATCAGGATTAACTTTTGCGGTTGATCGCTTCAAAGCTTGGCCCCACGGAGGTCACATCACGCTTGCCAGAGGGGAACGTTCCAGATTAGCGGACTATGCGAGCGATGTCCTGTAATTGACTCATCTTCAATAATCAGACGAGGCGCCTGCATACGACTCAAACTTTGTAATAGGTTTTAGGAAAGTTAATTTAACGGTTCCTGTCGGGCCATTTCGCTGCTTGGCAATAATGATTTCTGCCACGCCGGGCTCCTTTGATTCCTTGTTGTAGTAATCATCTCGGTAGATGAACATAATCACATCCGCATCTTGCTCAATAGCACCAGACTCACGCAAATCGCTCATCATGGGGCGCTTATCGGTTCTTTGTTCAACACCGCGGTTAAGCTGAGATAAGGCGATCACAGGACATTGCAATTCCTTTGCCAACATTTTCAACCCACGAGAAATCTCACCTAACTCGGTTGCACGATTTTCACCATCGCCACCACCGCTTCCACTCATCAACTGCAAATAATCTACAACAACCAACCCAAGCTTGCCACAACTACGTGCAAGTCTTCTGGCACTTGCGCGAAGTTCACTGGTGGTAAGTCCTGGCGTCTCATCGATAGAGAGAGAAACGGTTTTTAATCTTTCGATGGCATCTGATAACCGAGGCCATTCATCGTCAATAAGTTTGCCAGTTCGTAAACGGCCTTGGTCAATTCGACCGATGGATCCAACAATACGAATCGCAAGCTGTGATGCCCCCATTTCCATCGAAAAAACCGCGACAGGCAAGTCCTCTTTCAATGCAACATGCTCTGCAATATTGATCGCCAATGCAGTTTTCCCCATGGAGGGACGAGCGGCAAGAACAATCAAATCGCCTGCTTGCATACCTGAAGTCATTCGATCAAGGTCAAAAAAGCCAGTGGGAACACCCGTAATGTCATTCGGATTTTGAGACATTTCCTCAACTCGGTCCAAGAGTTGAACAACCAGTTTGTCCATGCTCTGAAACCCTTGGCGCATTCGAGAGCCCTCTTCGCCAATGCTAAAAATCTTTTGCTCAGCTTCATCCAAAATATTTGTCACTGGACGACCATTGGTATTCAATGCGGAAGTAGCAATTTCATCGCTGACACTGACTAATTTCCGCAATATGGATCGCTCCCTGACGATCTCTGCGTAACGGCGAATATTCGCAGAACTAGGCACATACTGCGCCAAAGAATTCAAGTAAGCAAGTCCACCAATTTCTTCTGCCTTGCCTTGGCTTTGCATTTGCTCAAAAACAGTGATCACATCAGCAGGTCTGTTGGTATTTACCAATGACGTAATCGAGGCAAAAACCAAGCGATGCTCGTAGCGATAGAAATCTGCCTCTACCAAAAGATCAGCAACCTTGTCCCAAGAGTTATTGTCTAGCAGCAAGCCACCCAGGACACTGGATTCAGCTTCTTGTGAATGTGGGGGTATACGCAACTGAGCAACTTGCTTATCACTTGAAGAAACATAGTTTTCTTCAGATGCAGAAAAAATAGCAGACATCATCAATCCTCTAATTTGTTGATCCTACTTTTTCCACCCCATTCAGTCACCGCATAAGTATGTGCAATTTGAGTGAATAAGCAGGGGATAACCAGCTGGTATCGATTGAAAGTAATGCTTTAGAAAGAAAAAACCGCTCCACAGAGCGGTTTCGCATAAAGAGAACGAAAATTAATTCGTTTCGCCATAAACAGATACATTGATATCTACCAATACATCTGTGTGCAGAGCAACGCTCACAGAAGAGTCACCAACAGTTTTGATGGGTCCTTTAGGCATGCGAATCTGTGCTTTGCTGACTTGGTATCCAGCCTTGACCAGCTCTTCAGAAATGTCAAAGTTGGTGACAGAGCCAAACAAACGTCCATCAACACCCGCTTTTTGCGTTATCTTGACGGTGGTTCCACTCAATTTTTCGCCTTGCGTTTGCGCTGCAGCTAATTTTTCCTGGGCTGCTTTTTCTAGCTCCGCACGACGCGCCTCAAATTCTTTGATAGCTATAGCTGTTGCACGTCTAGCTTGACCGGAGGGGATCAAAAAATTACGCGCATAGCCATCTTTGACTTTGACAACTTCACCTAAATTACCAAGGTTAACTACCTTTTCTAGCAGAATAATTTGCATGGAATTAACTCCTTAGATTTTGTGTTGGTCAGTGTAGGGAAGCAATGCCAAGAATCTTGCACGCTTGATCGCTGTGTTGAGCTGGCGCTGATAAATAGCCCGAGTACCCGTGAGCCGAGCAGGAATAATTTTCCCATTCTCAGCAATAAAGTCTCTCAATGTATCGATATCTTTATAGTCGATTTCCTCGACATTTGTCACGGTAAATCGACAAAATCTCTTGCGCTTAAAAAGCAATGACTGTGTGTTGCGCTTAGGGCGTTTGTCTTTGTTGAACTTCTTGAATGTGGCCATCGTAGCCTCCTATTTAACTGTATGAATTTCTTGAATGTGATAAACAACGGATTTCAAATTTTTGGAAGAACTTAGAAACCCATGAAATAACCAAGTGCTACCCAAATCAAAGCGATTAACGCGCTCAGCAAGTATGCCCATGGCAATTGATTTCATTGTTAGCTGAATTTTTCTTGATAAGCCTGCTTCTAACACCGTTGATTCATGCAAAAGCGTGAAATCTAAAACGGGAACACCACCAGGTGAATAACGCAAAACTGATATTGAATCTATTTGCGCGTTCAACTCAAGGCGATTCACAAGCCAAGAGCAAAATCAGGCTTGAAATTCTGCGTGCTGTGTTTTGCGAGCCTCTTCGCGCTCAACAGTTTTCATCATCAAGGAAGGCGCAGTTTCAGCCTTTTTCTTTGAAACTGTCAGATGACGTAAGACCGCGTCGTTGAACTTGAATGCATGCTCAAGCTCAGACATAACGTCTTGGTTCGCCTCAATGTTTAAGCACAGGTAATGGGCCTTGGCAAGTTTGTTGATCATGTAGGTCAGCTGGCGACGACCCCAATCTTCTAAACGATGTACCTTGCCACCACCTGTGGTGATTAAGCTTTTGTAACGCTCAAGCATAGCCGGAACTTGCTCACTTTGATCCGGATGAATAAGCAAAATGATTTCATAATGACGCATGAATTCTCCTTATGGTTAAAGCTGCCCATAGCGTCATGCATGGATACAGCAAGGTCAAGCCCACTATTGTATTAGATTTTCTACTCATGCTGAATTTATTGCCAGCGCCTGCCAAGTGGATACAACGCTGTCAGGGTTCAAAGAAATGGATTGAATACCTTGTTCTACCAACCACTGGGCAAAGTCGAGATGGTCACTGGGCCCTTGCCCGCAAATTCCGACATATTTATTTTGTCTTTGGCAAGCTTGAATAGCTTGTGACAAGAGGATTTTGACTGCTTCATCTCTTTCATCAAAATCAGCAGCCAGCAAAGGCATTCCCGAGTCTCTGTCCAAGCCCAACGTCAGTTGTGTGAGGTCATTAGAGCCAATGGAAAAACCATCAAAAAACTCTAAAAATTGATCGGCGAGCAAGGCATTGCTAGGAATTTCACACATCATGATCAGCTTCAGATCATTTTCACCACGCTTAAGTCCTTTTGAACTTAACAGATCAACCACTTTAGATGCCTGTCCTAAAGTCCGCACAAATGGAACCATGATTTGCACATTGGTCAGTCCCATGTCATTTCTGACACGCTTTAAAGCCTCACACTCCATAGAGAAAGCTGCAGAAAAATCCTCGCTCAAGTAGCGAACTGCCCCTCTGAAACCAAGCATTGGATTTTCTTCTTCTGGCTCATAGCGGTTTCCACCAATCAATTTTCTGTATTCATTCGATTTGAAGTCAGACAGGCGAACAATCACAGTTTTGGGCCAAAAAGCAGCGGCAATGGTCGCGATACCTTCAGCAACCTTGTCAACAAAAAAGGCGCGAGGTGAGGCATGACCTCTGGCAACAGATTCCACAGCTTTTTTAAGGTCTGCATCAATTTGCGGGTAATCCAAGATGGCTTTGGGATGGACACCAATGTTGTTGTTGATGATGAACTCCAGCCTGGCTAATCCAACACCTGAATTGGGGAGTTGTGCAAAATCAAAAGCCAAGCTTGGATTTCCGATATTCATCATGATTTTGGTTGCAATAGGTGGCATAACACCCCGCTCAACCTGCGTCACTTCTGTGTCTAACAACCCATCATAGATATAACCAGTGTCTCCCTCAGAGCAACTCACTGTCACCAAAGCTTGGTCTATCAACTTCAAGGTTGCATCGCCGCACCCAACGACGGCAGGAATCCCAAGCTCTCTGGCAATAATGGCTGCGTGACACGTACGTCCCCCTCTGTTGGTGACGATGGCACTGGCCAATTTCATCACTGGCTCCCAATTAGGGTCAGTCATGTCGGTAACCAAAATATCACCTGCCCTCACAAGCCCCATTTCTGCAGAGCTACTCACCAATCTCACAGGTCCAGTGCCGATTTTTTGCCCTATTGCCCTACCTTGGGCAAGCACACTGCCTTTAGATTTCAATTTATAGCGAACTTCTGTTTTCCCTAGCTGTTGACTTTTCACTGTCTCAGGTCGAGCTTGCAAAATATAGAGCAGGCCATCGTTGCCATCTTTCCCCCACTCGATGTCCATTGCACGCTTGTAGTGTTTTTCAATCAAAACTGCATATTTAGCGAGTTGGACAACGTCTTCATCCGACAGAGAAAATCTGTTTCTCATTTCTGCAGGAACATCCACCGTGGTGACTGCATGGCCTGATTGCGTTTTTTCGCTAGAAGATGCGAAACGCATTTGAATCAATTTGGAGCCCAAATTTCGTCTCACAATCGATTTTTTATCTTTGGCAAGCATGGGTTTATGTACATAAAACTCATCAGGGTTGACAGCCCCCTGCACCACTGTCTCACCTAAGCCATAACTTGAGGTAATAAAGACAACGTCCTCAAACCCTGACTCAGTATCGATGGTGAACATCACTCCAGAGGCAGCCAAATCCGATCTGACCATGCGCTGAACGCCCGCAGACAAAGCCACATCTGCGTGTGCAAAACCCTTGTGAACTCTGTAACTGATGGCTCTATCGTTATAGAGAGAAGCAAAAACTTCTTTTACCTTTACCAACACTTGGTCAATGCCCTCGACATTTAAAAAACTTTCCTGCTGACCTGCAAACGAGGCATCGGGAAGATCCTCGGCTGTAGCCGAAGATCTCACAGCATAGGAGGCAGATGATGTCTGACCATTGAGTTGGGTGAAATGAAATCTAATCGCATCCTCAAGGTCCTTTTGGAAGGGTTGCGACAGTATCGATTCTCGAATTTGCTGGCCCACATCAGATAACTGCACCAAATTATTTGTATCCAAACCTTGTAGCAAGCTATGGATGCGATTGCCTAAATCACCATGGTTT
This sequence comes from Bordetella parapertussis, assembly GCA_945901225.1. Classification (GTDB taxonomy): domain Bacteria; phylum Pseudomonadota; class Gammaproteobacteria; order Burkholderiales; family Burkholderiaceae_C; genus Limnohabitans. The sequence continues at coordinate 20,269 of CAMDKR010000001.1, forward strand.
AAAAATTGTTTAAACGCATATGAGGTGGTGGCGAATCCAGTTGGAACACGAACGCCCTCAGGAAGTTGAGAAATCATTTCGCCCAGGCTGGCATTTTTGCCCCCTACAGATTCAACATCTGTCATGCGTAATAATTCAAAAGGCACGACTAGATCTGTCGCATGAAAAAGTGCTGACATAGAAAACTCCAAAGTTAAAATACGGCTAATTGCAATCGGATGCAATCAGTTTTCAACGTGAATCAAGGACTCTTATGTTGTTGTGCTTTGAAGAGTACGAATCCGTCAAAAAAATCTGTAATTGTTTAGATTTTAGACTTGATTCTTTTCACTTTATGAATTTTTCCTGATCATGACCAACAGATCTGTTTTTTTTGTTTCAGACGGAACAGGCATCACCGCGGAAACATTTGGCAATGCCATATTGGCTCAATTTGAGTTTGAATACCGACATATTCGTCTGCCATTTATTGATACGGTTGAAAAGGCACATCTGACGGTTGAGCGAATTAACTCTTGCTTTGAACAAGATGGTCTCAAACCCATTGTTTTCACCACATTAGCCAATGAAGAAGTATTGAAAGTTGTAAGTCAAGGGTGCAAGGGAATGATCCTTGATATGTTCAGTAACTTTGTTAACCCTTTAGAGACAGAATTTAAAACAAGGTCAAACCACCGAATCGGTCGTTTTTCTGATGCAAGCAAAAGCAAGGCTTATCAAAACAGAATAGAAGCCATCAATTTCAGCTTGGCCCACGATGATGGGCAAACACAAGTAGATTTAGAAAAGTCAGATGTGATTTTGGTAGGTGTCAGTCGAAGCGGAAAAACACCCACCAGTTTGTATTTGGCCATGCAACATGGATTGAAGGCGTCAAACTATCCTTTAATTCCAGAGGATTTTGAAAGGCAAATGTTTCCACCAGCTTTGCTGCCACATTTACCTAAGATATTCGGCTTAACGATTCACCCTGATCGCTTGAGCGAAATCAGGAATGAACGCCGACCGCAGTCTCGGTATGCAAGTCTTGACAATTGCAAAATGGAAGTTCGTGAAGCAGAGTCAATGATGCGACGGTATGGCATTCGTTGGCTTTCAACCACCACCAAAAGTATTGAAGAAATTGCAACAACGATTTTGCAAGAAATCAAACCCGAAAGGTTGATTTACTGAGCAGATGAATTGTCTAGCGCCGATATCGCTGCTTTTGCTATCTGTGCATCCTCATTGGACTTAACACCACTGACACCAACAGCACCAATCGTGTGTCCGTCTTTGATGATAGGTACGCCCCCTTCAAGCAAGCCCTCTAGAAGAGGTGCACTCAAAAATGAGTAGCGACCAGAATTGATAATGTCTTCGTAAACTTTACTTTCTCTGCGCCCCAATGCCGCCGTGTGCGCTTTAGCTGGGGCAATGTGGGCAGATACTGGCGCAGCGCCATCTAACCTTTGTAGCCACAACAAGTGTCCACCATCGTCAACAATGGCAAAAGTCACAGCCCATTGGTTCTTGTTGGCTTCTGCCTCTGCAGCTGCGGCCATGGCCTTGACATCAGACAATTGAAGAAAATATTTAGTTTGCATTTGAGTTTTTGAATATTAAAAAAGATGATTAGCTTATCATTCACCTTATATTCAATATGGACTTGATTTATATACAATAGTCCCTAACTTATCAGCACATATCTTTAAGGAGATTAGGATGACAGAAAAAGTTGAAACCATTGGTTTTCGCGACCTAAGCGTTGACTCAATTGACAGTAACAAAGTTCTTCGCAATACCTATTGGCTTCTCACCTTGACCCTGCTCCCCACTGTTTTGGGTGCTTGGTTTGGTATTGCCAGCGGCGTGAGCCAATACCTTTCAGGTGGACTGGGTTTGGTTTTCTTCTTGGTCGGAATTTTTGGATTTGTTTACGCCATAGAGAAAAACAAAAATTCCTCCATGGGAATTGTTTTTTTGCTTGGATTCACCTTCTTCATGGGACTTATGCTTTCGCGGCTCATCGCGATGGTTTTGGGCTTTAAGAATGGAACCGAGCTTGTGATGACCGCCTTTGGTGGCACTGCAGGTGTCTTTTTTGTGATGGCCAGTTTGGCAACAGTCATCAAGCGCGATTTATCCAGCATGGGCAAATGGCTCTTTGTCGGCGTCATCGTTTTGATGGTTGCCAGCATCATCAACATCTTTGTGGGTTCAAGTGCTGCAATGCTCGCGATATCCGTTTTGTCGATTGGCATATTCAGCGCCTTTATGCTCTACGATATCAAGCGAATCATTGATGGCGGAGAAACCAACTACATCAGCGCCACCCTCGCTTTGTACATGAATGCCATCAATATCTTTCAAAGCCTCCTCGTCCTCTTGGGCGTCATGGGCGGCGATAAAGAATAAAAGTTTTTTTAGATTTTTAAAGTTAAAGGCCTCTTTCAGAGGCCTTTTTTAATTGAGTTCAAATACAGCCATGCTTTCCACATGTGCTGTATGCGGGAACATATTGAGCATTCCGGCCGATTTACACACATAGCCAGCTTGGTGGACCAATAAGCCGGCGTCCCTTGCAAGGGTTGCAGGATTGCAGCTTATGTAAACAATCCTTTTCGGTGCAGACCAATTTTTTAAATCAATTTTTAGCATCAGGCTCACAAGCGAGTTAATCAAAGCATGGGCTCCCTCTCTAGGTGGATCAATCAACCACTTATCGGCTGTTCCAAGCTCATAAAGTTTTTCGTCTGTCATTTCAAAAAGATTTTGGGAATAAAAATCAACACCACAAAGTCGATCCGGGTAAAGGGATGCGGCTTTTGAGTTGATACTCAAATTCAATTGAGCCAACTCCACCATCGATTGACTGCCCTCGATTCCCACCACTTCTCTGGCCAAGGTTGCAATGGGTAAGGTAAAGTTTCCTAATCCACAAAACCAATCGATGATGCGATCGGTCTTTGCGATGCCTAGCAAATTGACTGCTTTAGACACCATGACTTCATTGATAAATGGATTGACTTGCGTAAAGTCAGTTGGTCGAAAATTCATCACAAGGTCAAAATCAGGTAACTCGTAGCTGAGCATTTGCAATTCAGGTGCAAGCTCCTCTGCGTCCATTAACTTTACCGACTCCGGACCTTTGGACTGCAACCACCACTGAACCCCATGCTCAGAAGAAAAACGTCTCAACAGATCAGTGTCATGCGCACTTAATGGTTGCATGTGGCGAAGTACAAAAGCAATGGTGGTTTTGGTACACGCCAATTCAAGCTGAGGACAATTCTCTTTGGCCTCTAGACTTTCAATTAAAGCGCGAAGTGGTAGAAGCAACTGGGATACCTTGGTTGGGAGAACCTCACAACTAGACATATCCGCAACATAACTGCTTTTTCGCTCATGAAAACCAATCAGTACTTTTGCTTTTTTTCTCACATATCGAACTGAAAGTCTGGCTCTGTAGCGGTAGGCCCAATCTAAGCCTTGAATCGGTCTTAAGATGAACTCAGGTTTAACCTTACCAAGGTGCCAAAGATTATCTTCAATGACTCGCTGTTTAACAGCGACTTGGGCGCTTGGATTGAGGTGTTGCATCTTGCAACCACCGCATGCATTTGAATGTAAACCGAAGTAAATGCATTGAGGCTTTACCCGCTGAGAAGATTCATGGTGAATACGACTGAGCGTACCCAATTCCCAATTATTTTTTTTCTTGTGAACATTCACATTCACTGATTCAAATGGCAAGGCCCCTTCAACAAACACCACTTTTCCATCTGCTCTATGGGCTATCCCTTGAGCATCGAGATCAAGAGATTCAATCCATACAGGCAAGTTCTTTTCTTGTGGTGAGTCACTCAGGCTCTCATCTGAAGAATTCTTATTCGTCATTGGAGAGAATTAGCGCTGAGGTAAAAACTTCAAAGGATCAACTGGCTTACCCAGGCGTCTCAACTCAAAATGCAACTTAACTTGCTCAGAATCTGAATTACCCATTTCGGCAATTTTTTGGCCTTTTTTAACCGACTGATCTTCTCTTACCAACAAGGTCTGATTGTGTGCATACGCCGTCAAATAGGTATTGCTGTGTTTGACAATGATCAAATTCCCATATCCTCTCAACCCTGCGCCGGAATAAACGACTTTTCCATCAGCTGCAGCAAGAACTGGGTCACCATTTTTCCCTGAAATATCAATACCCTTGTTTTTGGAATCATCAAAGCTTGATGTGATCTGGCCTTGGGCTGGCCAAATTAACTGAAAAGACTCGTCAGATCCCTCATTCCTAACCGAGCTGACTGTTGGCTGCTCAGCGGGAGGTGTAATTTTCTTTTCGTCAGCTGGGCTTGAAACGTTACCGAGTTGGACAGGTTTGGCGACAGCGATTTCTTGGCTTGGATCTGCGGATGGAGGCGCAATTCTCAACACCTGCCCCACATCAATGATATTCGGATTATCAATATTGTTCCAACGAATGATGTCGCGCCAATTTTGCCCATGATCGAGACCTATACGAATCAAGGTATCGCCTGGTTTGACTGTGTAGTACCCAGGTTTATTCAAACTTTCGGGCGTCGACACTGGCTTTGGCTGTGGGGTTGGACTGACTGCAGATGGAGTATTTGCCGAAGAGGCGACTGCTGTAGGCGACTTAGCTTTTCCAGTTGGTCTTTCTTCAACAGGTGCAGGAACGCTTCTTCCGAAACCGACACAACCTGACACAAATAACAAAGTCAAAACTGCTGTCAAGCGAAGTGTTGAATAAGTGAAAAAAACTGTACGCATATAACTCAAGCCACACCTGAACGTAAGGGCACAAAATGTACCGGCTCTAAAAAAGATCGCTTGTAACTGTTTTCCATTTTATCGATAACAACCAAGACCTGAGAGCCCTGTGCGTTTGCAACAGGTGCAACCAAACGACCTCCCACGGCGAGTTGCTCAAGCCATGCTGGCGGAATATTCTCCCCACCTGCAGCAGAAATAATACCGGCATAGGGTGCACCTTGCTCAAAGCCCAACATACCATCACCTAAGATTAAATGAATATTTGGTAAGCGCATAGGACGCAAGTTTTCCTTTGCTTTTTCATAGAGACCTTGTATTCGCTCGATGCTATAGACCTCTTTTGAGACTTGACCCAAAATTGCCGCTTGGTAACCACAACCTGTTCCAATTTCGAGAACACGCGAGAGCTTGCCTGTGATCATCAGATTTTTACCTTGCCGCAAAAGTTCTATCATTCTTGCGATAACGTTGGGCTTTGATATGGTTTGCCCAAATCCTATGGGCAAACTTGTATCTTCATACGCTTGATTTGCCAGCGCTGTGTCAATAAATTTATGCCTTTCTATGTTGGAAAAGGCTCTTAGCAGCATCTCATCCTGAACGCCTTGTTCGGCCAATTTTTGAACCATGCTTTGCCTGACTTTTGTCGAATCCAGACCAACGCCAGAAGCCAAAGTTGCGAATGAATCTAATGCAGATGATTTGTTAGAGCTGCGAAACTGGGTAGAGCCTTTTGCAAGCTGCGCCTTTTTTGGCGCTAGCCCATCAACCTTAGCTGGGAAGCTAGGTTTTTGCTTCATGCAATTTTTTCCCAGTTTTCAGCTGCTGTCTTCCAATGCATTAATTGATCATGCTCAGTCAAGTCCACTTGAAGCGGTGTGATGGAAACATGCCCTTGTGATGTCGCAAAAAAATCTGTGTCGTGCGCTTCATCTCTGGCGGGTCCGGCACCACCAATCCAATACATCGTTTCCCCACGGGGGCTTTCCTGCGTAATGACACGCTCAGCGGGGTGTCTACGGCCAAGTCGACATACTTTGGGTGGCCCTAATTGACCAACAGGTAGGTTGGGAATATTGACATTCAAAAGCCAGGGCGAAGAACTGGCCTGATGAGATGACATTAATTGTGTCACCAAATGCTTTGCATACGCAGCAGCGTCTTGAATACGTACCCAATCTCTGTCAACTTGCGAAAATGCGATGGCTGGAACCCCCATCAGATAACCCTCCATGGCAGCGCCAACCGTGCCGGAGTAAATCGTATCGTCTCCCATATTGGCACCATTATTGATGCCAGAGACAACCAAGTCAGGTTTGTAGCCGAGCAATCCAGTCAATGCAATATGAACGCAATCCGCAGGTGTACCTGTGACGTATCTAAAACCATTGCTTGCAGTGCGAATATAGATAGGTGAATGCAAAGTCAGCGCATTTGATTTGGCGCTGTTGTTTTGCTCAGGTGCGACCACCTCAACTTGAGCAATGTCCTTCAGGGCTTCATACAAAGCAACGATTCCAAGCGCTTGGTAACCATCATCATTGGAAATAAGTATTTTCATGCTGTATCCAGTAAAGTGGCATTGTAAGGTTTGAGCATACAGGTCCCAAAATCCTCATCAACAATGTTTAGCTATTACTTACAATGAACTCTATATCAATTTAAGAAAGATGACAATGAAAGCTTGGCTATGTGAAAACCCTATTGGTGTAGACGCACTTAAATGGACATATGTGCCTACCCCCAGTCCTTCCCCTGATGAAGTACTCGTTGAAATTAAAGCGGCAAGTTTGAATTTCCCTGACATCCTCATTGTTCAAAACAAATACCAAATGAAGCCCAGCCTACCTTTTGTGCCTGGCTCGGAGTACGCTGGCGTTATTCAAGCGATAGGCTCAAACGTCAAACACTTGGCTGTAGGCCAGTCGGTGGCGTGTCTCTCAGGTACAGGCGGGTTTGGCACACACACCTTGGCCCCCGCCAAGCTTTGCGTCCCACTTCCCCCTCAATTTCCCATGGTGGATGCCGCAGCTTTCATCATGATTTATGCAACGTCATACCATGCTTTGATTGATCGCGCTCAACTGAAGGCAGGTGAAACAGTCTTGGTACTGGGAGCCGCTGGTGGCGTTGGATCGGCGGCCATACAAATCGCAAAAGCAGTGGGGGCCAAAGTGATTGCCGCCTCATCCACGCAAGACAAGTGTGATCTTTGCAAAAGTTTAGGCGCTGATGAAGTGATCAACTACAGCCAAGATAATTTACGCGATCAAATCAAATCATTGACCCAAGGCAAGGGGCCTGACGTCATTTACGACCCCGTGGGCGGCGATTTTGCAGAACCTGCTTTCAGATCCATTGCGTGGCGCGGCAGGTATTTGGTTGTCGGTTTTGCTGCGGGCCCTATTCCATCTTTACCCTTGAATTTGGCGCTTCTTAAAGGTGCCTCCATCGTTGGAGTTTTTTGGGGAGATTTTGCAAAACGCGAGCCTGAAGCAAATGTCCAAATGATGGGTACGTTACTGGATTGGTACAGTAGCAAAAAAATCAAACCTCATATTGATTCGACCGTGAATATGGAAGATCTTCCTGCTGCGTATTTACGAATGGGATCTCGTGAAGTTATGGGAAAGCTGGTACTTGTCAACTGAACTGTCTCGGCAGAAAAATGGCAAAATCGCGGTTTGATACAAAGTTTTTTTCTAGGTGTTTTTTGTTCAACTTCTAAGGTGCTCAATGAGTCAAATTTTGCAATCTCTTTATAAAACCCTCTTCGCAGGATTGGTCCTGCTTATTCTGGTTATCGTGATAGCCTCGTCTGTCTCAGGTCAGACCATTCAGTTTGGTCATGCTTGGGGAACATTTGTGATGAGATGGCTGCATGTCGTTTCTGGAATCATGTGGATTGGTTTACTGTGGTATTTCAATTTCGTTCAAATTCCTTCAATGGCCAGTATTCCTGATGAGCAAAAGCCCGCCATCAGCAAAGTCATTGCGCCCACTGCCTTGTTTTGGTTTCGTTACGGCGCGTTGGCAACGGTCATCACAGGTTTGCTTTTGGCGTGGATGCAGAAATATCTTTTCCTTGCCTTGACGCTTCAAATGCCATTTGCGGCCATTGGCATAGGTATGTGGATTGCACTCATCATGGCTTTTAATGTTTGGTTCATCATTTGGCCGAATCAGAAAAAGGCTTTAGGCATGGTTGTCGTTGAACCCGCTGAAAAAGCCAAGGCGGCCAGAACAGCGATGCTCACTTCACGTATCAACACCATGCTCTCCATCACCATGCTATATATGATGGTTGCCCAACAAAATGGTGGACTATAAGTTTTAAGTTAATTTATATGTAAAAAAACCGCACCAAGTTTTGAAAGACTTGGTGCGGTTTTTTATTTGTTGATAGCTTCAGAAGGATTTACCTGAGCCTGTTCTTGCTCTCGTGCTTTCTCTCGTTTGAGCTTCTCTTGCTTAAGTTCTTTCATTTGAAAATAAGCAAAGACAAAGACAAGAAGAAATATACCGAGTTCAATCCAAATTCCCATGGTCAGACCAAACCAGAAACTTAGGCTGCGACAGCCAAATTTTCAGTGAAGCCCAATTTGGTCAATGCAACTTCTAGTTGGGCAACGCTTCTGTCGATGTTGTGGAGCTTTTCCAGTCCAAATAAACCAATACGAAAAGTCATAAAGTCTGGTCGCTCATCGCATTGCAGGGGAACCCCAGCAGCGGTCTGAAGCCCCAATGCTAGAAATTTCTTACTGTTTTGAATATCAGGATCCGTTGTAAAACTAACGACAACACCGGGAGCCTTGAAGCCATCGGCAGCAACACTGACAATGCCTCGACTTTCCAAAAGATGTCTGACACTAGCGCCCAAGTCGATTTGCTCTTGCCGAACCTTGGCAAAACCATAGGAGCGGGTCTCTAACATGACTTCGCGCAAACGGGTTAAAGCGTCTGTAGGCATGGTTGTATGGTAAGAATGGCTACCCTTTTCGTAGCCTTCCATGATTTGGAGCCACTTTTTAAGATCACAAGCAAAACTGGAGCTTTGGGTGGAATCGATATGTTTTCTAGCACGTTCGCTCAGCATGACCATTGCGCAACATGGGGAGCCACTCCATCCTTTTTGAGGAGCGCTGACAAGTACATCCACACCTGTAGAAACCATGTCTACCCACATGGCGCCAGAAGCGATGCAGTCTAAAACGAGCAAGCCACCAACTTGATGAACCGCATCAGAGACAGAGCGCAAATAATCATCAGGCAATATCATCCCTGCGGAGGTTTCAACATGGGGAGCAAAAACAACTGCTGGCTTATGCAACGCAATGGATGCAACAACCTCTTCGATTGGGGCTGGAATCCAAGCAGATTGAGGGTTTTGCGCAAAAATTGGCCGAGCTTTCATCAAAATTGTTTCAGAGGGAATTTGTCCCATATCAAAAATTTGTGACCAACGATAGCTAAACCAACCATTGCGGATGACCATGACTTTTTGGCCATGGGCAAATTGCCGTGCCACTGACTCCATTCCGAAAGTACCACTTCCAGGTACCAACACACACGAAGGAGCGTTATAAACCTCTTTTAAGATAGAGGAAATATCTTTCATGACCCCTTGAAATTTCTGGGACATATGGTTAAGCGCTCTATCGGTATAAACAACAGAGAACTCTAAAAGTCCATCGGGATCAATATCAGAGAGTAAGCCAGCCATAGAAATACTCCAGTGAAATGGGGGGAGGAAAAGTGGGGTGGCTGACGGGACTCGAACCCGCGACAACAGGAATCACAATCCTGGACTCTACCAACTGAGCTACAGCCACCATCTAGCTTAATTATAAGACTTGATGCAAATAAAGAAAATCAAGGTTGTTTCAAAAGGTTACCTGAAGCGGGTTTTTCAACCAGATACTCGACTTTAAGCGAGTTCTTCAAAAAGCTGAAATAGGCCATGCTTTCAGCCGAAGTCCAAGCTTTGGCATATTTACCTACAGAATCTTTCCGGTCAGCGACTGGAAGAGCAGGCAAAACAGAATTGATCTTAACGACACCATAACCTTTGGCGCCCAAGTCCACGCCTACCAACAGTGGAAGTTTCGCGGTGTCAGAGCGCATAGCAGCCTCAACTAAAGCTGTAGGGAGTTTTTGGGTTTGTTCACGCGAAATAACCACGGGAGCTTGAAATTTTGCTGAAGACAGATCCTTTTGCCAAGCTGCAAAATTTTGCTTGCCATCTGATTTTGCAAGTTGCAATGATTTTTCAGACAGAACAGCTTGGACAATCACGGGCTTGACGTCTTCAATTTCAAGGCTCACTGAAGGCTTGTGGGCAACCACCCTTGCTGATACCAATTGATTGGGCGATGTTTCAATAGCTTCTGTATTGTGCTTTTTTTCGATAGCATCTGCGCTAAAAATCGACTGCAAAAGCTTAGGGTTGGACCAAAGGGCTTTGGAGGCACTTGCAGACTGCTTTGAAATATCTCTTGCAACTTGGACATCCAATTTCAATTTCTGAGCGACAGGTTTCAAACTATCAGATTGTTCGTAAACCATATTTGAAAACTGATCCGCAAATTCTGCATATTTCTTTTTGGCCAGATCACGTTTTAAATCTTGCTCGACAGAAGCCCTAGCTTCTTGAAAGGACGATTTTGCAGAGGACTTGATGTCGGTTACATGAATGAGATGGTATCCAAATTCAGTTTCAACAACATCGCTGATTTCGCCTTTTTTCATAGCGAAAGCAACATCTTCAAAAGATTTCACCATGGCGCCACGGGCAAAGAAATCAAGATCTCCGCCTTTGGCTGAAGAACCAGGGTCTTGAGAATTCTTTTTTGCCAAATCAGCAAATAACTCAGGCGATTTTCTAAGAGTTACCAGAAGTGCTTGAGCTTTTTCGAGCGCAATTTTTTTATCTGCAGCGCTTGAATCTTTGGCCGCTGAAATCAAAATGTGACTTGCCCGTCGCTCTTCTTTGGCGTTAAGTAAATTTTGATTCTGATCGAAATAGGTTTTTAAATCCGATTCAGTTACTGAGATGGTTTTTTCAATAGCAGAAAGATCCAAAACTACATATTCAATATCGACTGTCTCAGAGGTCTGATAGTCCTTTGAATGCGCAGCGAAATAGTTTTTGATTTCTTCATCGCTTGGCTTAGCAGAGTCCAAATAATCAGAAGCAGAAAAAATAGCTACTTGAATTTCGCGTTGCTGCAAAAAAGCATCAAGGGTTGTCGTTGCTTGTGATGTAGGAGAAAAGCTGCTTGAGCCAACACTGCCAATGACTTGTCTAACAGACAAGTCAGACCTGACACGGGACTCGAAAATTTCAGGTGTCATTCCCTGCGCACTGAGAAAAGATTTATATTTTTCAATGTCAAAGGAACCATCTGGCTTTTTGAGAGAAGCAAACGAATCAACCTCACCGATAGCCTTGGCTAACTTCTGATCTGAAATTTTGATATTCAGTTTGGAGGCACTGGCTTCCAAAACTTTTGAACGAATGATTCTTTCAAGGGCCATGAATTTCATGGCTGGTGTATCGAACATGGCCACATCCATTCCAGGCATGGACGCTGACATGCGATCAACCTCAGCCTTATGGGCTTGGTCCCACTCTGCAACTGAAATTTCACGTCCATCTACCAAGGCTGCTTTAGCGCTTCCGTCATTAAACCGCGAGTATCCGTCTACGCCAAAGAAAACAAAGGCGGGAAAAATCAAAATAATCAGCAGAATATGCATGATTTTTTTGTTGCGCTGAATATATTCGAACATAGATAGACTCTGATGGTAAGAAAGGCGAACCCAAGTTCGCCTTTAAAAAGATTGGTGGGTGCTGACGGGCTCGAACCGCCGACCTACGCCTTGTAAGGGCGCCGCTCTACCAACTGAGCTAAGCACCCAACCTTAACGCTTCAGTTTAAAGCATCTTTCAATGCTTTGCCGGCTCGAAATTTAGGAGCTTTAGAAGCTTTGATGGTAATAGATGCACCAGTGGCTGGGTTGCGACCGTTACGTTCTTCGCGATGGGACACCTCAAAAGTTCCGAAGCCAACCAAGGAAACAGCATCACCTTTTTTCAATGCAGAGGTAATGGTGTCTAAAGCAGATTCCAAGGCTCGCGTAGCAGCCGCTTTAGAAATATCGGCATCAGCCGCAATGTGTTCGATCAATTCAGTTTTGTTCACAAAAGTCCCCTTGACATCAGGTGTGATTATTGGGTTAAGTTAAGCAGGATGGTTGCGTGGAGATTGCCGCGCTTTCATATTCTAGTAGGTTTTATCTGAACGAATTGTCACGAGTGTGAAGCTACATCTTGCCAAGAAAGCCTGCAATAGCAAGCCCTACATCAGTACATTTCGCATTACCTCCCAAGTCAGGGGTGCGAGGGCCATTGTTTTTGGGGTCTAAGCAAGCTTCGATAGCGGCAATCACTTTATCGTGAGCATGCTTAAAACCTAAAAATTCAAGCATCATTGCAGCACTCCAAATTTGGCCAATAGGGTTGGCGACTCCTTTTCCTGCAATGTCAGGAGCTGAGCCATGAACTGGTTCAAATAATGAGGGAAATGTCTTTGCAGGATTGATGTTTGCGCTTGGTGCAATAGCGACGGTGCCTGTACATGCGGGACCAAGATCACTCAAGATATCGCCAAACAAATTACTGGCAACAACAACATCGAAAAAATCAGGGCGTTGTACAAAGTGGGCAGTCAAAATATCAATATGGAATTTATCCAAACGGACATGCGGAAAATTTTGTGACATTGCAAGGACGCGTTCGTCCCAATAGGGCATGGTGATGGCAATACCATTGGATTTTGTAGCACTGGTCAGGTGTTTTTTAGGTCGTGACTGCGCTAACTCAAAAGCAAATTTCAAAACGCGATCGACGCCAACACGCGTCATCACAGTTTCTTGCATGACAATTTCTCGCGGTGTTCCTTCGAACATTCGGCCACCAATGCTCGAATACTCACCTTCGGTGTTCTCTCGAACAATATACATATCAATCTCACCGGGACTTCTGGGTGATCCGTCAGGACGAACAACAGGTGCGATCACGCCAGGCATCAGCTTGGCTGGTCGAAGATTGATGTATTGATCAAACTCCCGCCTGAACAATAAAAGGGAATTCCATAAAGAAATATGGTCAGGAATTTTTTCGGGCCAGCCTACAGCACCAAAGAAAATAGCATCGTGCCCCGTTAACAACTCTCGCCAGTTGTCAGGCATCATCTTTCCATGCTTTTCAAAATACGGCCAACATGCAAAGTCGAAAACATCAAACTCTAATGGGATATCAAAACGAGTTGCCACAGTTTCCAGGACACGTAAACCTTCAGGCATGACCTCCTGCCCGATGCCATCACCCGCAATAATTGCAATGCGCTTTTTTGTCAAAAATCACCTCAATGGGAATGTAGGAATGTTTACTTCATGGCTGTACGAATATGCGGCACAGCTTTTTTCAAATAGTAAAACATTGACCAAATGGTCAAAAAAGCAGCAAGCCAAATCAGCACTGTTCCATAAAGTCTGGTGTCTAGCAAACCCCATAAGTTTCCATCAAACAGTAAAAAAGGAATTGCAACCATCTGCAGCGTCGTCTTTATCTTTCCCAGCATATTAACGGCAACACTTTTGGCGGCTCCTATCATTGCCATCCACTCTCTGAGTGAAGAAATGGCTATTTCACGACCGATGATGAGTAAAGCCACAATGACATCGACTCGCCCTAAGTCGACCAACACCAACAAGCTGGCACAAACCAGAAATTTATCCGCCACAGGGTCTAAGAATGCACCGAAAGCGGATGTCTGATTCAGTTTGCGGGCTAAAAATCCGTCTAGCCAGTCTGTAAAGGCAAAAAGAATGAACAACACTGTGGCAATTAAATTTTTTGTATCGCTCTCTAGAGGAACATCAAAAATAAAGACAATGAACGGAATAGCGGCAATTCGCGTCCATGTCATTATGTTGGGTATGCTGAAAAACATTTTGTTATTCGTAGGCAATAAATGCTTTACCTTCAAGCGGACCAGTCACCAATTTTTGTACCCGCTCTTCAGTGGGTATGAACACAATCTTATCCCCTAATAGTATTTCAGCTTCACAGTGCTGCAACTGAAAAACGATACGAACCCCAAGACCTTTGACTGGGCTTGAAGAATTTAGGTTGGAATGTGTATCTTGAGTTTTATGATGATCAATGTGAATGATTTCTTCTAAATCGCGAAGGTCTTCTTGTAAATTGCACTGAAGGTATTTGCCAAACTTACATCTAGCCTCGATTAAATTCAAGGACTGAATGAGGCTTAGACGCAATTGAGTAGGATCGCGTCGATCGGATTGAACCTTGACTTGCGCAACCAAGATTTGATCCTCCTGAATTTTGTCTTTGTTCGCATTGAAAATATTTTCATCAGTGCTAATTTCCAGAACGTCACTCATATCATCAAGTTCAAAAATATACAATTTTCCTCGTGTCGTATTGATAAATCGTTGGTTTTTGACCATCCCTACAACCCACTGCGGATCCTTCGATTCAGTTAGGGTTTGCAAAGAGGTCTTGATAAACTTTCTAAGCTCTGCTGCATATTCTTCAAATAAGTGGCCTGAAAGATGAAAACCTAGTGCAGATTTTTCATGGGTTAAACGCTCACGAATGGTCCAAGGGGTTGCAGATTTAAGCGGTGGCTCTTGCGAATGAGCCCCATGCCCTGCATCAAATAGCCCTACCTGATGCAGATTGTTTGCCTGCGATTGTGCGTAATCCCAGGCCAAATCCACCGAAGACAAGACAGATGATCTGTCGCCAGAAATACAGTCAAATGCGCCAGATTTAATCAGGGCTTCTAAAGATCGTTTATTGACTTTGGTTCGATCAACGCGCGTACAAAAATCAAACAGGCTGGTGAAGTTTCCGCCAACACGACGAACTTCAACAATCTCTGTAATAGCTAACTGTCCTGTCCCTTTGACAGCGCCCAAACCATAGCTGATCTTTTGTCCACCAAGCGGAATAAAAACATAGTCACCCGTGTTGATGTTGGGATTTTCAAAACTTATGCCAAATGAAACGGCGTCATCAAAAAGAATTTTCAGCTTATCTGTGTCCCCCATTTCAACCGTCATATTGGCGCAAAAAAATTCAGCGGTATGGTGGACTTTGATCCATGCGGTTTGATAAGCCAATAAAGAATAGGCTGCAGCATGAGATTTGTTAAAACCGTATCCAGCAAATTCCTCCATTAAATCGAAAATGGCATCTGCTTGATCGGTTGATATGCTATTTTTCTCTGCGCCTTGACGAAATACAGAGCGGTGCAAGGCCATTTCATCTGCTTTTTTCTTGCCCATTGCCCTGCGCAATAAATCCGCACCCCCCAAGCTATAGCCGCCTAATATTTGGGCTGTCTGCATCACCTGCTCTTGATAAACCATGATTCCATAGGTCTCCTCTAGCACGTATGCAACCAAAGGGTGGGGGTAAACAACAGGCTCTCGGCCATGTTTACGCGCCACAAAACTTGGGATAAGTGCCATAGGTCCAGGTCTGAAAAGCGCATTCAAAATAATCAGATCTTCAAGACGCGAAGGCTTTGCATCTTTGAGCATGGCTTGCATACCCCGACTTTCAAATTGGAATACAGCCTCGGTTCTTCCCTCGGAAAATAATTTGTAGGTGATGGCGTCATCAAGGGGTATGTCATCCAAGGACCAATGTGACGATACCCCTTCTTTTTTCACGATCAAATTTTTTGCGTTTTCTAGGATCGTTAATGTTGCCAAGCCTAAGAAGTCAAATTTCACCAAGCCAACCGCTTCAACATCATCCTTGTCAAATTGGCTGACTGACGAAGGACTGCCTGACTGTTGATAAAGAGGACAAAAGTCAGTCAACTTGCCAGGCGCAATCAGGACACCACCTGCATGCATGCCCACATTTCGCATCAAACCTTCTAAATTTTGTGCGAGGTTAAGAAGTATCTTGACTTCATCTTCATTGGCATAGCGCTGGGCCAACAGTGGCTCCTGTTCCATCGCCAAGGCAATCGTTATGTGCTGACCGGGCTTGTTGGGGATGAGTTTAGACAAGCCATCACAAAACGGGTAGCTCATATCGAGTGTGCGTCCAACATCGCGTATCGCAGCCCTAGCAGCCATTGTGCCGAAAGTCACGATTTGGCTAACAGCTCCTCTGCCGTATTTTTCTTTGACGTAGTCAATCACGCGGTCTCTGTTTGTTTGACAGAAATCAATATCAAAGTCGGGCATGGATACGCGTTCTGGGTTCAAAAAACGCTCAAAAAGTAAGCCATACCGCAAAGGGTCAAGGTCAGTGATTTTGAGCGAGTACGCAACCAAGGAACCTGCGCCTGAACCCCTGCCAGGCCCAACAGGGCAACCATTGTTTTTGGCCCAATTGATGAAGTCACTGACAATTAAGAAATACCCTGGAAAACCCATCTTCAAAATGGTTTGAATTTCGAACTCAAGCCGTGCTTCATAGCTTGCTTGCGCCTCCAACCTTTCGTGTGCGCTTGGAAAGAGTTTGTTCAATCTTTCCGACAAGCCAGCCTGAGAAACTTGTCTGAAATAAACGTCGATTGGAATTCTTTGGCCATCTTCCAGTGGTGTGGGGTACTCAGGAAGTTGCGGTTTCCCTAGGGAGAGTTGCATATGGCAACGCTTTGCAATGTTCACAGTGTTGATAATTGCACTGGGAATATCTGCAAATAACGCCTTCATTTCCTCTGAACTTTTAAAGTATTGCTCACGTGTAAACAACCTCAAGCGTTTGGAATTACCAAGAATCTCGCCTTGAGAAATGCAGACTCTGGCTTCGTGGGCCTCATAGCCTTGGGCCTCTAAAAATTGAACGGGGTGAGTTGCAACCACTGGGAGATTTAGCCTAGACGCCAAGGCTACAGCCGAGGCAATATAACGCTCCTCATTGGCTCTTCCTGCTCTTTGCAATTCCACATAAAACCGATTAGGGAATAACCTTGAGAAGTCATTGCAGATTTTTTCGGCCTGTTCTTCATTGCCGAGCAGCAAGTTCTGTCCGATATGACCAAGTTGTCCACCAGACAAAAAAATCAAGCCCTCGGACAACTCTGCCAACCAATCCCATTTAACGCTAGGTTGATGAGATTTCACATCCTGCTGAATCCATGAACGTGTAAGCAACTCACACAAGTTCAAATAGCCTTTTTGCGACTGGACTAAAAGTAAGATTTTGCAATTTGCAGCGGTTATGCTGATGTCGCTAAGTGTCAAATGCACTTCAGCACCTAAGATAGGCTGTACACCCGAATGCCTGCTTGCCGAATAAAATTTAACCGCACCAAATAAGTTATGTATGTCGGTGATGGCTAAAGCAGGTTGTGAGAATTCAACTGCACGCTTGACCACATCGTCAATTCGGCATGTGCCATCTGCGACAGAGTATTCAGTATGGAGTCGGAGATGAACAAACATAGGTAGCGTTATTTTAGGGATCAAAACTGCCGAAAATGACTTAACACCAGGGGAAGCAGAATTATTCTAAAATTGCCCAAAACAAAGGACTACTATATGGCTAGCGAACTCATTCAGCATATTTCTGACAGCAACTTTGAAACCGTTGTTCTTCAATCAGATCAACCTGTTTTGGTCGACTTCTGGGCAGAATGGTGCGGCCCCTGCAAGATGATTGCACCTGCCTTGGATGAGGCCGCCTCAACCTACCAAGGAAAGCTTCAGATAACCAAACTCAATGTTGATGAGAACAAAGATGTTCCGTCTAAATTTGGTATCAGAGGCATTCCAACACTCATGATTTTTAAAAATGGGCAGTTGGCTGCCACCAAAGTAGGCTCCTTAAGCAAGGCTCAATTGACTGAGTTTATTGATCAACAGTTGGCTTAAGGCCTTTTTTCCTGTCATAATCCCCACAGCTTCAGCGATTCTTGCTCCCAAGCACATCGCCTGACTACTCCAAGACTATCCCGTGGACTGGTCTTGTTTCATCCCCCTCGTTAGCTATCAAAACTCCCTTAATGGAGTACTCCTATGCACCTGAATGAACTCAAGGCACTGCATGTGTCAGAAGTATTAAAGCAAGCTGAAGAGCTTGAAATTGAAAATACAGGCCGCATGCGCAAACAGGAGCTGATGTTTGCCATCATTAAAAAAAGGGCCCGTGCAGGAGAACAAGTTTTCGCTGATGGCGTGCTTGAAATTTTGCCTGATGGATTTGGTTTTTTACGAAGCCCAGACACCAGTTACACGGCAAGCACAGATGATATTTACATCAGTCCAAGCCAAGTCAGGCGCTTCAACCTGCACACTGGCGACATGATTGAAGGTGAGGTACGAATTCCTAAAGACGGCGAGCGCTATTTCGCACTGACTAAACTTGATCAAGTCAATGGTGATCTGCCTGAAAATAACAAGCACAAAGTCATGTTTGAAAACTTGACACCTTTGTTTCCCAAGGAGCAGATGCGTTTAGAGCGTGATATCAAGGGCGAAGAAAATATCACGGGTCGCATCATTGACATTATTGCCCCGATTGGTAAAGGACAAAGAGCGCTGTTGGTGGCACCTCCAAAGAGCGGCAAAACAGTCATGATGCAGCATATTGCCCATGCCATTACCGCCAATTACCCTGACAGCCATGTCATGGTTTTGCTGGTGGATGAGCGGCCTGAAGAAGTGACAGAAATGCAGCGCAGCGTCAAAGGTGAAGTGATTGCGTCCACATTTGATGAACCCGCAGCCCGTCACGTGCATGTGGCAGAAATGGTCATTGAGCGAGCTAAGCGCTTGGTAGAGTTAAAAAAAGATGTGGTCATCTTGCTCGATTCGATCACGCGACTTGCGAGGGCCTACAACAACGTGGTGCCCAGTTCGGGCAAAGTGCTCTCAGGCGGTGTCGACTCCAACGCCCTTCAACGTCCCAAACGTTTTTTTGGTGCTGCGCGCAAAGTTGAAGAAGGCGGCTCTTTGACCATCATTGCAACGGCCCTGATTGACACCGGCAGCCGAATGGATGAGGTTATTTTTGAAGAGTTCAAAGGTACCGGAAATTGTGAGATTCACTTAGACAGACGCCTTTACGAGAAACGGGTGTTCCCAGCGATTCAACTCAATCGAAGCGGCACCCGCAAAGAAGAGCTGCTACTGTCACCTGAAATTCTTCAGAAATCAAGAATTCTGAGGCAGTTTATTTACAATTTAGATGAAATTGAATCTATGGAATTGATGCTCAAGAACATGAAGTCCACCAAAACCAATGTCGACTTCTTTGACATGATGCGTCGGGGCGGATGACCAATCTAAGCTAGAATCTGCCTCTTTTGCGAAAAGTGCATCGGAATGGCCGGTGTGGCTGTCGTAACGACACAAGGAATAACCATGAAACAGGGAATACACCCCCAGTACCGCGAAGTTTGCTTTATCGATCTTTCCAACGGTTTCAAATTTGTGACCCGCACCTGTGCGAATACCAAAGAAACCATCAAAATGGATGATGGTCGCGAACTTCCTTTGTACAAGCTTGACACTTCTAGCGAATCGCACCCTTTCTACACAGGAACACAAAAATCAGTCGATACCATGGGTGGACGCGTTGAACGTTTCCGCAACAAATACGGCAAAACAGCAGCCAAGTAAGCTTTGTTTGCGTTACAAAAACAGCCTTTCCACAGGCTGTTTTTTTTGTCCACGATGGCTGTTTAAAATTTGTTAGAAATCGATTGAAGTGAAAACACCCAACCCAGCTATCGTTACCCAAACAGCGGCCCAACGCTTGCCGTTATGGGCATTGATATCCCTGTGCTTGGTTTATGTTGTGACAGGTCTCATCAACCGGGACCCTTGGAAATCTCTTGATGTATCGTCTTTTGGATACATGTGGGAAATCGCTCAAGGATATTCTCCAGTTTGGTATCCCGAAATGGCTGGGAATTCGCCTGAACTTTCTGGCCCACTTGCATATGCCCTAGGTGCTGCTGCCATATCCATATTAAGTCCTTGGATATCCCCTGACACCGCAGCAAGACTTCCTTTCATCGCAGTTTTATTCATCACCCTTATTGCAACTTGGTACGCCATTTATTTTTCAGCCAAAAACCCTCACGCACAACCTGTTACTTTTGCATTTGGTGGAGAGGCTAAACCAGAGGACTACGCAAAAGCGGTCGCTGATGCTGGCCTGCTTGCCTTGCTTGCTTGCTTGGGTATGGCATTGCCCAGTCATGAAACAACGCCTCTGTCTTTACAGCTTTGCTCGACCGCCCTGCTCTTTTGTGCAGCGGCAATGCTTAGGACACATCCTTTGTATGCAGTTTTACTGCTTGATGTTTCATTGATCTTGTTGGCTGTAAGCGGAGCCCCCGTTCTGGCTTTAACGCTTGGCATTGGAATCATTTTTTTAATCGTTCAGCAAAAACAAGTACAGCTTGAACTTATTGCAATTGTGGCTCTAGGCTGCATCAGTGTGATTGCCATCGCATCCTGGGTCGATTTATGGCAGTGGAAACTGATCACCCTGAATGAGGCAAGTGCCCAGTGGAAAGGCTTGCTGAGACTTTTGCTCTGGTTCACTTGGCCTGCTTGGCCCTTAGCTGCTTGGACACTCTGGACATGGAGAAACCATTGGAGAGAAAACATTTGGCAACAGCACTTGGTTTTGCCTGTTTTCATGTGGCTTGTCATCTTGATTGCCAGCGTCACATCCAAAAACCCTGAACGCACACTTCTTCTCTCACTTCCCGCATTGGCATGTTTGGCTGCCTTCGCTTTGCCTACGTTAAAGAGAAGCGTGGCGGCATTGATTGATTGGTTCACCTTGCTTTTTTTCTCGGGGGGTGCATTGATTATTTGGGTTGTTTGGCTGTCGCTGCAAACAGGATGGCCAGCGCAACCCGCCATCAATGTCAGCAGATTAGCGCCAGGCTATGTTTCTGAATTCGAGTGGATTCATACGGTCATTGCATTGCTCATAACGGGCATTTGGTGCAAGTTGATCATCTGGCGATTGGGCAGAAACCCAAGGTTTGTATGGAAAAGTTTGATACTTCCAGCGACTGGAGCGCTGATGTGCTGGGTACTTTTGATGACCTTGTGGATGCCTTTGCTCAATTACGCACGAAGTTACAAACCCTTGGCTTTGCAGGTGAAAACTTGGGTAAAAGAACCCTCCTGTGTTTTCGCGCTTAGCCTTACCCGCTCACAAATTGCAGGATTGGGTTTTCATGGCAACTTCAAAATGATGAATTTTGAACATACAAAAGACCCAGCATCATGTGAATGGCTTATTGCAAACCCAGCGAATCTTCAACAGAACAAAAAGGTTTTAGATGAATCATCTTGGATGAAGATCAAGGTGATTCGAAGACCCGCAGACAAGCGTGAAGACATCGTCATTTATCAACGCATAGCACCTACCCATAATGAGTGAAAAGCGACTGGTACTTAACCATGCTCTCACAGTATTGGTTGGCCAACTTGCAGTCATTTCATTTGGTGTCACTGACACCATCGTCGCAGGAAGATACGACCCTGAGGCACTTGCGGCACTCTCCATCAGTTCAGCTATTTATATCTCCGTTTATGTTGCTCTTCTAGGCGTATTGCAAGCCATGCTGCCCATTCTTGCAGAGCTGTACGGGGCAAAATCACACCAAAGAATAGGCGAAATATTCCATCAAGGTTTGTATTTACTCGGCCTGCTAAGTCTTATAGGAATGACCGCGCTCTTATCCCCAGGACTGATCTTGAAGTGGACAAAGGTACCCGAAAACTTGCACCCCATGATTTTTGACTATCTTTTTCTTTTGGCTGTTGCACTTCCACCCGCCTTATTTTTTCGAATGTTCAGTACATTGAGTCAGAGTCTAGGCAAACCAAAGATGGTTGCGATCATCCAAGTAGCGGCTTTGGCAATCAAAATTCCTTTGTCTGTCCTTCTGGCTTTTGGACTTGACATCCTAGAACCGAGGGGTTTGCAAGGGTGTGCATTGGCAACCGTGATTGTCAATGTCAGCATGTTGTTTGTCAGTCTTTGGTTGCTAAGAAGCAGTCCGGTCTTTGAACCTTATGGTATTTGGAAAAAGTTTTATGCGCCATGCATGAAGGATATTGGGCGTATCACACGTTTGGGAATACCTAACGGCTTAAGTGTGACTGTAGAAGTTACATCGTTCACCATGATGGCATTGTTCATTGCCAGATTGGGGACTTCAGCTTCAGCAAGCCATCAAGTCGCTGCAAATTTGGCCGCGCTTTTATATATGGTCCCCTTGTCCTTTTCGATAGCCACCAGTGCCAGAGCCAGTTATTGGATAGGCGCTCAAAACATAGTCATGATGAAAAAAACTGTGCGCTCGGGGTTCGAACTTGTACTCCTAATTTCACTTGTTTTGACGGCTATCGTTGGGTTTGGACAAAAGCAAATTGCTGCCATTTATGTCAGTGATCCCCATGTGCTCCAACTGACCGCGCAGCTCATTGGGCTTGTGGCCGTCTACCATTTTTTTGATGCGATTCAAACCATGTGCTTCTTTGTATTAAGAAGCTTAAAGATTGTTTTTATCCCCTTTGTTTTGTACAGCTGTTTGCTTTGGGGCTTAGGGTTGGGGGGTGGTTTTATGCTGGCCTACGAATATGAGTTACTTTATTTTCAATCACCTTCAGCATTTTGGGTGTCCAGCAGCACTGCATTGTTCTTGGTGAGCTTATCTTTGTTGATCTTGTTAAGAATGAAACTCAAGAGATTTTCGTCTTAACCTTGAATGTGGAAACTCCAACGTAAAGCTAGATCCAAAGTTCAATTTACTGTCTATGCGCAAATGCCCGCCATGCCTTTGGATAACATGCTTCACAATGGCTAAGCCTAAACCTGTGCCACCAGTGTCGCGCGATCTGCTTCGGTCAACTCGGTAAAAACGCTCAGTCAGTCTTGGAAGGTGTTCTGGTGCAATTCCATAACCTGTGTCTTTGACAGTGAATTCAAAATAATCCTTTCTACGCATCCAAGAAACAGTCACCTCTCCTGCGCTTGGGGTGTAGCGAAGCGCATTGCTGACAAGATTTGTAAATGCACTTTTGATTTCATTTAAGGAACCTGAAATCTGATACCCAAGCAGTTCCTCGGGCAAATCAAATCTCAGCAAGTGGGTCGAACCATCCTTTTGATTGATGACATGCATCAAACCAATTGCCTCGTCATGACAGTTCTTCCAAAGCGTATCGAAGTCAAACCACTCGGACTCACTTGGCAAGGGGCTTCCGTCGAGTTGAGACAAAGTCAATAGATCTTGGACCAAGGTCTGCATTCGCTGCGCTTGCTGCGACATCAGCTTTAAAAAGTCTTGGGTCTCAGATTCACTGAGGTTCAAGTTTTGCATGGTTTCAACAAAACCTACCAACACGGTCAAAGGTGTTCGGATTTCATGAGAAACATTTGCCACAAAATCTCGCCGCATCACCTCGGCTTGCTCTAGCGCGGTGACATCTCTGGATAAGAGCAATTTTCGACCATCACCATAAGGAAACACTTGAACTGCAATTTTTTGTGGATGCTCTGCCCTGTTTTCACGTCCTTCAATGACAATTTCTTTTTCATAAAGACCAGAGCGTATATACGCACTGAAAACTGGGTCTCGAAGCAAATAACCTATCAATTGCTGCACATCCTTTTCAGGGTCAATACCCAAATGGTGAGAGGCAGTTTGATTCGACCAAACAATATGCCATTCAGTGTCTAGCAAAACAACGCCATTGGGAGAGGCTTGAATAGCGGATAAAAACTGCCGTAAGTTTTCTTCGCTGGCGCTTAGCTCTATGCTCATTTGCCGAAACAAGCGTCGTACGCGGTCTGCCGACTCACCCCACACACCTGATTGGTCAGGTGCATGAAGAATATTGCTAGACCTCACCCAATTAAGAAAGAAAATTGAACGCCATGAATCCAAAAGAAAGAGGGACAAAGATACGATAAGAATACCGACACAAGCACCCTGCCAAGGGCCTAAGCCATGTGGAATTAAAAACCCTAAAAGAAAACCCTGCAGGTTTAACAGTAAAAAATAAAATAAGCGCAAAAACATAAGCGTTGATGCTAGCACTGCCCACTTCATACGGGGCAGGACCAAGGAGGCCACTATCTAGCTTGGTTTATCGCTTCCAACTGAACTTGAGCTGTCAATCTATACCCAGTTCCACGAACAGTTTCAACCATCACACCAGCCACGCCCAACGCTTCCCTTAATCTTTTAACGTGAACGTCAACTGTACGTTCCTCAATAAAGACATGATCGCCCCATACCTTGTCCAAAAGTTGGGAGCGGGTATGTACACGCTCAGAATGATGCATCAAAAAGTTAAGCAGCTTGAACTCGGTAGGGCCAATCTTGATGGGGGTATCCATCACAGTGACACGATGGGTAGCGCCGTCAAGTTGCAAGCAGCCAATGGTGACGCTGTCAGTTGCTTGCTCAGGGGTTCGTCTTCTCAAAACCGCCCGAATACGCGCAAGCAATTCCTGTGTAGAAAAAGGTTTGGTGATGTAGTCATCTGCCCCAGCGTCTAAACCAGAAACTTTGTCGCTTTCCGCACTCTTGGCAGTCAGCATCAATATAGGAACTGATTTCGTCCGTGAATCATTTCGCCACTTACGCGCCCAGGTCACACCACTTTGGCCTGGCAACATCCAATCCAACAAAATAACGTCAGGCAAAACTGCATCGATTTCTCTTTGCGCACTCTCGCCATCCTCAGCCCAAATGGGGGTCATACCGTTGTGTCGCAAGTTGACAGATATCAGCTCTGCTATTGAGGACTCATCTTCAACAATAAGTACTTTGGGTAAATGGCGCATGGTCACAAAGACTGAATAGTCGACTCAATATGCTCAATGGATGTATGCCGAACATCTTCACCTTTAACGATATAAATGATCAATTCCGCAATATTTTTTGCGTGATCGCCAATCCGCTCCAGAGCTTTGGCGACAAATAGCAAGTCAAGACTGGAGCTGATGGTTCTAGGATCTTCCATCATGTAGGTAATGAGTTTTCGAACGAAGCCATCAAACTCTTTGTCAATCAGGTCATCTTCTTTCAAAATCGTAACAGCTGTTGCGGTATCGAGACGGGCAAATGCATCTAAGGATTTTCTCAACAAACCACTGGCCATTTCTGTAGCCAGTCGCAACTCGGATGAAGGCAGAGCCCTGAATCCGCCATGTGCCATCATGGACTTGACCATGCGGGCGATTTTCGCTGCTTCGTCTCCAGCTCTTTCCAAATTAGCCGTCGCTTTTGAGATGGCCATGAGCAGGCGTAAATCGTTTGCGGTGGGTTGTCTTCTGGCAATGATGGTGGAGAGCTCACGGTCAATTTCAACCTCCAAGGTGTTGACCTTGTGCTC
The DNA here is from genome assembly GCA_945901225.1 of Bordetella parapertussis. Classification (GTDB taxonomy): domain Bacteria; phylum Pseudomonadota; class Gammaproteobacteria; order Burkholderiales; family Burkholderiaceae_C; genus Limnohabitans. The sequence continues at coordinate 45,487 of CAMDKR010000001.1, forward strand.
GTTTTCAATCACAACATCTGCAACATTTTCGACAAACAGGGAGAGCGCATAAACAGCTTGTTGAATTTGCGACTCAACAAGACCGCCCATCTCCATCAAGCGGGAAGAAACACTGTTGAGTTCGTTGTCGAACTGTGAGGATAAATGTTTATCAGGCATGTTTACTTTCAATGAAATCAACCAAAACGACCGGTAATGTAATCTTCAGTTTCTTTTCTTTTGGGTTTGAAAAATACCTGTTCAGTATCGCCAAATTCAACCAAATCACCCAGATACATATAAGCTGTGTAGTCTGAAACGCGAGCAGCCTGTTGCATATTGTGAGTCACGATCACCACGGTATATTCAGTTTTAAGAGTAGACACCAGTTCCTCAACCTTGCCGGTTGAAATGGGGTCCAGCGCTGAGGTGGGCTCATCCAGCAACAAAATAGCTGGTTTCACAGCGATACCTCTGGCGATACAAAGTCGCTGCTGTTGACCGCCAGAGAGTGACAAACCGCTTTGGCCCAATTTATCCTTCACCTCATTCCAAATAGCAGCTTTTTGTAAAGCCCATTCAACACGGTCATCCATTTCTGAGCGAGAAAGGTCTTCGTAGAGACGGATCCCGAAAGCAATGTTGTCGTAGATGGACATAGGGAACGGCGTAGGCTTTTGAAAAACCATGCCAATGCGAGCACGAAGCAAATTCAAATCTTGCTTGGCATCAAGAATATTTTTACCGTTGAACATGATTTCACCTTCAGCCCGTTGGCCTGGGTAAAGGTCATACATGCGATTCAAAGTGCGCAGCAAAGTAGATTTACCGCAACCGGAAGGCCCAATGAAGGCAGTAACCGAGTTTTTCTGGATATCAAGATTGATATTTTTAAGACTGTGAAATGAACCGTAATAAAAATTCAAATTGCGAACTTCCAAAACGTTTTGGGAAAGTACTTCGGGTGAGGCAGTGGTTTGCATATTGCGAACTTCCAAAACGTTTTGGGAAAGTACTTCGGGTGAGGCAGTGGTTTGCATAATGAAGTTTTTTCAATAAGGGAGAAGTTATGGCGGTCAGACTGAGAATTTTTCTCTGAAAAAGGTTCTGGCAAGAATATTCAAACCCAGGACAGACATGGTGATTAACAGCGCTCCACCCCAGGCCAAATTCACCCAGTTGTCATAAGGACTCATGGCGAACTGGAAAATCACGACCGGCAAATTGGCCATGGGCTTGCTCATATCATCGTTGTAAAACTGGTTGTTCAATGCGGTGAACAACAGCGGCGCCGTCTCACCGCTGATGCGGGCAATGGCCAGCAAAACACCAGTGATCACACCGCTTTTGGCCGCGCGTAGGGTGACCGACAGCGACACTTTCCAACGTGGCGCACCCAAGGCGAAAGCCGCTTCGCGCAAGCTACTAGGCACCAGCCGCAGCATGTTTTCAGTGGTTCGCATGACCACAGGCACAGCAATCAAAGCCAGCGCCAGGCTGCCGGCGTAACCAGAGAACCCGCCCAAGGTGGCCACAAGAATCGCGTAGACAAACAAACCGATCACGATCGAGGGCGCCGACAGCATGATGTCAGTCACAAAACGCGTGAGTTCGGCCGTTTTGCTCTGATCGCCGTATTCGGTGAGGTAAATGCCGGCCAAGATCCCCACCGGTGTCGCCACAAGCACCGACAAGCCCACAATCAACAAACTGCCCACTATGGCGTTGCGCAAGCCCCCGCCATCGGTGCCTGGCGCAGGCGTATCTTTAGTCAAAATGTTCCAGTCCAACGCAGCAAAACCGTTGGTAAACAAGACCACCAAAATCCAAAGTAACACGGACAAACCCAAAGCCATGGCCAGCATGGAGGTGGCCATGCCCCAGGCATTAGCCAGGCGGCGCCTGCGGTACAGCGCGTGATTCATGTTCATCGCCATGTCAGAACCCCTTGGCCTTTTCAGCCCGATTGATCATGATTTTGGCCATAGCCAACACCACAAACGTGATCACAAACAATAAAAATCCCAGCGCAAACAAAGACGACATGTGGAAGTCGGCGGCTTCACCGAATTCGTTGGCCAAAGTCGAGGCGATGGATGTGCCTGGCGAGAACAGCGAGGTGGGCATGCGGTTGGCATTGCCAATCACAAAGGTCACCGCCATGGTCTCACCCAGTGCCCGACCCAGTCCCAGCATGATGCCGCCGATCACACCTTTTTGGGTGTAAGGCAGCACGATGTGGCGCACCACTTCCCAAGTGGTACAGCCCAAGCCATAGGCCGATTCGCGCAAGATGGGCGGCGTGATTTCGAACACATCGCGCATCACCGCAGCCACAAAAGGCAAGACCATGAAGGCCAGCACAATGCCGGCTGCCAAAATGCCCATGCCGTTCGGGGCGCCACCGAACAGAAACCCAATCAAGGGCATACCACTCAACACTTCTCGCAGCGGCACCTGGATGTAATCGGCAAACAATGGCGCAAAAACAAACAGGCCAAACATACCGTAAATGATGGAGGGCACCGCCGCCAGCAATTCAACGGCCGTACCCAAAGGGCGTCGTAACCAGACGGGGCAGGTTTCGGTCAGGAACACGGCAATGCCAAAAGCCAAAGGTACTGCCACCAGCATGGCGATGCCCGCACTGGCTATGGTGCCCACGATCGCAATGGCCGCACCAAACTCTTCGTTGATGATGTCCCACTCGACATACCAAATGAAATGCACACCAAATTTGGCAAATGTCGGCCAAGCGTTGATGAACAAGGACACGATGATCCCAGCCAAGGCCAACAGAACCAACAAGGAGAACATCTGCGTCAGGCGATGAAACAACACGTCTTGTAGCCGCTGGCGCTTCGCCACAACCATCAAATGACTGTTGTTGTCCACGCTGCTAGTTAGGGGGGGTTGCATGTCTTGACCCATCAAACAAAGAGCATTAAATTAAAACAAGAGATCCGTCGGTCGCTGAATTACAACCGACGGATGACAGACCAGGACCTGAATTACTTCTGGATCTGTGACCAGACTCTGGAACGGATCTGCTCGGTCAAGCTGTCAGGCAAGGGCACATAATCCAATTCAGCAGCCATTTTATTGCCATTCTTGAAGGACCAGTCAAAGAACTTGAGGGCATCGGCCGAAGCGGCTTTGTCATCTGGCGATTTGTACATCAAGATGAAAGAGGCCGTGCTGACGGGCCAGCTGTTGTCACCTTTGGCATTCACCATGGACACGCCCATGCCTGGCACGCTGAACCAGTCGGCACCGGCTGCGGCGGCGGCAAAGGTGGTGTCGTCTGGGCTGACGTATTTGCCGTTGGCGTTTTGAACTTGCAAGAAAGTCATTTTGTTCTTTTTGACGTACGCGTATTCCACATAACCAATAGAGCCTTTGATGCGGTTCACGTTAGCTGCAACGCCTTCGTTACCCTTGCCACCCACGGACGTAGGAGCGGGCCACTTGACAGCAGCACCCTTGCCCACAGTGTCAGCCCAGTCTTTGCTGATTGAAGTCAGATAGTCGGTCCAGTTGAACGTGGTGCCAGAGCCATCAGCGCGGTGCACCACGGTGATGGTCTCGTTGGGCAGGTTTTTGCCGGGGTTCAAGGCAGCAAACTTGGGGTCGTTCCACTTGCTGATCTTGCCCATGAACATCTCGGCCATCACGGGGCCAGTCACGCGCAATTCGCCGGGCTTGAAACCGTCTAGGTTGACAACAGGAACGGTGCCGCCAATGATCATGGGGAACTGAACCATGCCGTCTTTGTCCAAGTCAGCGCCAGAAACTGGGGCGTCTGTGGCGCCGAAAGTCACGGTTTTGGCTCGGATTTGACGAATGCCACCGGAAGAACCGATGGACTGGTAATTCATGCCCGTACCTGTGGCCTCTTTGTAGGCTTCAGCCCACTTGGCATAAATGGGGAACGGGAAAGTTGCGCCAGCACCTGTGATATCGGCGGCCAAGGACAACACGGATGAGACTGATAAACCGGCGGCAATAAGCCAAGACTTCATTTGAAACATTTTTTCCCCTTAAAAAACTTTGAACAACACTAAGAAACACTAATCTCGTACTTACTCTAAAAAAGGAATATGACAATATCGTGTCTTAATCCGAGGGAAAACGCGATACCGGTCAAAAAGTCTCATTTTTTAATCTTAAAATACGCATTCACCAGCGTTAATTTCAGTTTTTCTCTGCGAAATTCAACTTTTTCGCGCTTTATCCTCCAAGCCTGTCATGTATTGGTCATATTTTCGACACATAATTGAACATTTACTGAAAATATAATAGTAAAAAAATATACATTTTCATCTTTTCTCACATGAATCCCTTCTCGTAGCCATGAAAAATGGAACCCTGCTTGCCGCTGTTGACCTTGGCTCCAACAGCTTTCGCCTTGAAATTTGTCGCTACAGCCATGGACTGATTCAAAGGGCTGAATACATCAAGGAAGCCGTGCGGCAAGGCAGCGGTTTGGACGAGGATCGCAACCTCAGCAAAGAAGCCATGGAACGCGGCTGGGAATGCTTGGCACGGTTTGCTGAACGACTGGCTGGTTTCAAGGCGAGTGAAGTACGGGCCGTGGCAACCCAGACTTTGCGTGAAGCTAAAAATAGACAGGTTTTTTTGAGTAAAGCGAACCAGCTTTTGGGTTTTCCAATAGATGTGGTGTCAGGAAGAGAAGAAGCACGGCTTATTTACCAAGGTGTTTCGCATTTTTTACCGCAAACCGATGAACGCCGTTTGGTCATCGATATTGGTGGCAGATCTACCGAGTTCATTTTGGGCGTCAAACAAGACGCCTCCAAACTTGAAAGCTACAGGCTGGGAAGCGTATCGAGCAGCCTCAAATACTTTGCAGATGGGGCGTTCACGCAAGCCGCTTTTCACAAAGCAGAAGTGGCTGCCAAGGCTGTTCTAGAGGAGGCGGTAGACATATTTCCTAGAGAAGCTTGGGACACCGCTTTTGGCTCGTCGGGAACGGTCAGCGCCGTCGCCGAGGTGCTGGGCAGCGCAGGATGGTCGGACAAAACCATCACATTGGAATCTTTGGATTGGCTAAAGCGTCACCTGATCCGTGTGGGCCATGTCGACAGTTTGCGCATGGAGGGGCTGAAAGATGACCGCCGTGCCGTCATCGGGGGTGGCTTGGCTGTTTTGCATGCGGTACTTGAACTGTTCAAAATTGATGCACTTCAAGTCACGCCTGGTGCGTTAAGGCATGGTTTGTTGTACGACTTGATTGAACGCGAAGATGAAACCAATGACATCCGTTCGGTGACTGTCGCTGGATTGCAAAAAGCCTTTCAAGTTGATATCGAGCAGGCTAAACGCGTGAGCAAAGTAGCTTGCCATTTTCTTGACCAATTAGAAACAAATAAACCATCAGAACAAGACTGGCCACGGCTCACAAAAAAATTGGATTGGGCTGCTCAGCTTCACGAGATTGGTGCACAAATATCACATACTGACTCGCACAAACACAGCGCTTACATTTTGGACAATACCGATGCGCCTGGTTTTGCGCTCCATGAGCTACACCGCCTTAGCCTGCTGGTTTTGGGGCATAAAGGGAAGCTGAGGAAACTGGACGTCGATTTTACAAATGAGGGCTTTGCCTGCCAGCTTTTGTGTCTGCGATTGGCGGTCATCTTGTGCCACGCGAGACGAGAACCAGACTATAAAAAACTACAACTTCGCGTATCTGAAAAGCAGACCAACCGGTTTGAGTTGTTAATGGAACCGCTGTGGTCACAGCGGTTCCCTCAATCCCAACACCTCTTACAGCAAGAAATCGTTGCTTGGCAAAAGACGAGTTGGGAACTTCAGATCAAGCCAGCTTAACGAACGATTTTGATCATTTCGCGTTTGCCGCCTTTGTAGGTGAACAAAGTCAAAGCGCCATTTTTCACGTCGCCTTTTTCGTCAAATGTAATATTGCCAGTAACGCCTTTGTAGCCAGAGGTTTTGGCCAACACAGGCAGGTATTTGGCGGGATCAGATGAATTGGCTTTGACCATGGCATCGACCATCAAATTGACAGCGTCATACACATAGGGTGCGTAAATTTGCACATCTGCGTCGAAGCGTTTTTTGAACTTGGCTTTGAACGCCTCATTTGATTTACCTTCAATACCACCGGCTTCAGCACAAAACACTTGGTTGTCGCCAATGGCGTCGCCAGCGAGCTTGATGATTTCGTTGGTGCAGATGCCGTCGCCACCGATGAATTTAGCGCTCACGCCAAGAGACTTCATTTGCTTGATCATGGGGCCCGCAACCGCATCCATACCACCGAAAAACACGGCATCAGGCTTTTTGCCTTTAAGTGTGGTCAAGATGGCTGTGAAATCGGTGGCTTTGTCGGTGGTGAACTCACGGCCAACGATGGTCGCGCCAGCAGCTTTAGCGGCTTTTTCAAATTCATCGGCAACGCCTTGGCCGTAAGCAGTACGGTCATCAATGACCGCGATGTTTTTGCCTTTGAGATCGTTCACAGCGTAACGGCCCAGCGTGCCACCTAAATGCACGTCGTCAGCCACCACGCGGAAAGTGGTTTTGTAACCTTGGCGGGTGAATTTGGGGTTGGTAGAGGATGGGGAAATTTGGGGAATACCTGCATCGCTGTAGATTTTGGAAGCAGGGATGGAAGTGCCTGAGTTCAAGTGACCCACCACGCCATTGACTTTGGAGTCCACCAATTTTTGCGCAGCAGCTGTGCCTTGCTTGGGATCAGCGGCATCGTCTTCCGCCAACAATTCAAACTTAACCTTTTTGCCACCGATAGATACACCTTTGGCATTGAGTTCTTCGATAGCCAAACGTGCGCCGTATTCATTGTCTTTACCCAAGTGGGCAATGGCGCCACTGAGGGGAGCAACGTGACCAATCTTGACAACTTCTTGAGCCATGCTCATGGAAGTCACGACACCCATGGCCAAGGCCACTGTTAACTTAAGCTTCATATGGAATCTCCAAAAAATTAGAAACCCAAAGATAACCTAAAAGTGTGGAGTAAATTGTTTTTGCTGAAAAAAATCAGGGGGCTTTGGGGTTATCACCCAAATGCTCCCGAATCACATCGTCCACCGACTGGCGCAGCAACTCTGGCAAGAGCTCTGCAAGTTGACTCTCCACCCGCTCAATCACCTTTTGCGCCAAAAGCTCTTGGTCTGGCAAGCCCGCCAGCGCAGAGTCGACTGTTTCTTGGGTTGACGCCCAAGGCAAAACGGCGGGTCTGAGGCTACCGTTGATCTGCACCACCTCGGTCAGCATGGGCACGGGCGACTTTGGAATATCGGGGCGACTCATGGGTTGCCCGATTTTGAACCAAGGTTGTGCTTGACCAAGGTATACCCGCGGTAAGCATATTGCTTCCAACGCTCGCGGGCTTGGGTTTTATCTTCTTCATTCAATCCAACCACCTCGATCACGCGCTCAAAAGTTTCATAGCCTTGGGGCATGGTGTTTCCAAGGTTAAGCAATATATCGTGGTGCGGCATCATGGAATCATCGCTTGGATTGTCCAGGGGCTTGAGGATGACGGGACTGAGGTCGGTCTTTGGGCTGGCGTCAGATGACCAACAATGCGCCACAAAAGACTGAGGAGTGAGCGTCCAAAGGGCCTCGTCCAAGGTCTGTAAGGCCTGCTGCGGACCGGCGACCACAACCCGCGCTTTGGCTTGCGAGGCTTTTCGCAACAAACGGCAGACATAGTTCATTTTGTCTGGTACGTTGAAATGAAATGCCACTTCAGTCATTTGTTAATGAAATTCAAGTTTTAACTTTGGCAGTGCTTCGCTTGGCGGATGCAGTGCGTTTAGCCATGACAGTGACTTGGCCCACCAAATAGGACAACAGGGCTGGCACTGGTCTACCCGTTGCGCCTTTGGCCGCCCCACTCTTCCAAGCGGTGCCGGCAATGTCCAAATGCGCCCAAGGAAAATCTTTGGCGAAACGCTGCAAAAACTTGGCGGCAGTGACAGAGCCCGCAGCGCGGTCGGCGACATTGGCGACATCCGCAAAATTGGATTTCAAGCCCTCGGCGTACTCATCGTCCAAAGGCATGCGCCAGCACAAATCGAGGGTGCGCTCGCCTGCGTCAAGCAATGCAGTGGCTAATTTTTCGTCAGTTGCGTAAAGGCCGCTGCGCAAATGGCCCAGCGCAATCACGCAGGCCCCTGTCAACGTTGCAATATCGATCACGGCGCTGGGTTTGAAACGCTTGGCGTAGGTCAAGGCGTCGCACAAAACCAAACGTCCCTCTGCATCGGTGTTCAATATTTCGATGGTTTGCCCGCTCATGCTGGTGACCACATCGCCAGGCTTCAAGGCTTTGCCGCCAGGCATGTTTTCGCAAGCCACAATCAATCCCACCACATTGACGGCGGGCTGCAGTTGGGCCAAGGCTTCAAAAGTACCCAACACACTGGCCGCGCCACACATATCGAACTTCATCTCGTCCATGCCGGGGCCGGGTTTGAGCGAAATACCGCCTGTGTCAAAGGTGATGCCCTTACCCACCAACACGGTTGGCGCTTGGGCGTCTGCCGCGCCTTTGTATTTCAAAACGATAAAGCGCAGGGGCTGGGCCGAGGCTTGCGCCACCGCTGCAAAAGATCCCATGCCAAGCTTGGTGACCTCTTTCAAGCCCATGACCTCGCAGGATATGCGTGAGTGTTTGGCGATGTTTTTGGCGACTTGGGCAAGATGGTCGGGTGTCGCATGGTTGGCGGGTCGGTTGCTCCACTCACGTGCAAGCGCAACCCCTGCCATCTGCGCTTTGGCCAAATCGAACTGGCCTTTGACAGCGCCAGCCTGTGGCACACCCAAAGTAATTTTTTTGAAGCTCAAGGCTTTTGCGCTGGGTTTGGTGGCTGTGTAGACATAGCAGGCGTCAGCTGCTGCTTGTGCAGCCACCACCAAATGTTCGGTATGCCCAGCTTGCAAAACCACGGCGACGGTCTGCGACTTTGATTTTTTCAAGGCAGCCATGCCAGCGGCAACGCCTTGGCGCACATCAACAGCGCGGCCTTTGCCAACACCCACCAGCACCAATCGCAGAGCAGCCAAGCTTGGCGGTTTCCACCACACCATGCATTGACCAGCGGCAGTGGTGAAGTCGCCAGTTTTTTGGGCTTGGTCTAGCATGCTCGAGAGCAAACCTACCTCGCGCTGTTGGTCGTCACCCACCAACACCACCAGGGCATCGGTCTTGAGCGTGGCGGCCTTGGCCCAAGAAAGCGAGAGGAGTTCAAAGTTCATAATTCAGCCCTTACATTTAAGGCTTATGTTATTCCATTCCTCTTTTCGCGCTGAATTGTCCCGCTATTTTTGGGCCACCTTGATTATTTTGGTCAGTATTGTGATGACGGTGCTGCTGATTCGCACATTAGGTCAAGCCTCGCGTGGCAATATCGATCCGCGCGAAGTCACGCTGGTGCTGGGCTACACGGTACTTGGCAATATGCACACGATTGTCACCATGGCTTTGTACATCGCCTCGGTCGCCACTTTGTCGCGCATGCACACCGAAAGCGAGATGGTGATTTGGCAGTCCAGTGGCGAAAGCTCTGTCGGTCTGGTCAAACCTGCGCTGGTGTTTGCTGCCCCCGTGTTGTTGGTGGTCGCAGCCCTTGCCTTGGTGGCTTGGCCGTGGACCAACGCTCAAACCCATGAAATCCGCGACCGCTATGAAAAGCGTGGCGATTTAGAACGGGTCAAGCCTGGTCAGTTTCAAGAGTCAGCCAGTGGCAACAGGGTGTTTTTCATCGACAAAGACAGCCCCTCCGACTTGGAAGGCACCCATATATTTATCGCCGCCCAAGAAAAAGGCTTGCAAACCATCACCAGTGCGCGAACCGGTCGTGTGGAGATCAAAGGCGAGGACCGGTATTTGGTGCTCAACGATGGACAGCGCATCGAAGTCAACCCCTTGAAAAATGAAATCAAAGTAATTGAATTCAAAGAGCATGGTGCCAGACTGGGAGACAACGCCCTGGCCTTGGACGAAATCGAGGCGCAGGCTACCCTGCCTTGGGATTTGCTGAAAAACCCCATCCCAGTGAACATGGGCGAGTTGACTTGGCGCATAGGTTTAGCCTTAGGCGCCTTCAATCTCGTGTTGCTAGGTATCGCCATTCCCTACGTCAATCCACGCACCGGCCGCACCGGCTCCTTAGTGATGGCCATGCTGACTTTCTTCATTTACTACAACCTGATTAACGTTAGCCGCAATGCCGTCGCTTCGGGACAATGGGGCATGGTCAGCATGCTTTTGGGTTTGCACTTGCCTGTGCTCACACTGAGTTTGATAGGCCTGTGGTGGCGCCGGGAACAAACCACTGTGAGCCAAGTGCTAAAGAAGCTGACGTTTTTCAAGTGGGGTACGGCTTGAACACCATCCAACGCATGATCTACACCGAGGTGCTGGCCAAAGTGAGCTTTGCCACCATGGGTTTCGTGGGTTTGTTTTTCTTCTTCGATCTGGCGGATGAACTGAAATGGCTAGGCAAAGGCCCCGCTCAAGGCTATGCGTTTGAACACGCCGCAGCCTATGTCTTGCTGATGGTGCCATCGCATATTTATGAGTTGCTGCCCATCACAGTTTTGATAGGCACCATTTTCGTCATGGCCAAATTTGCTCAGACCTCGGAATTCACTATTTTGCGCACCAGCGGCATGGGGCCGCAATTGGCTTTGCGCAATCTTTTGGTTTTGGGCTTGGCTTTTGTGGTGCTGACCTTTGTCATTGGCGACTATGTCGCGCCGCCCAGCAGCCGTGCGGGCCAGTTACTGCGCACGCAGCACTTGGGCGTGGCCTATACCCAAGGCGTCACTGGCGCTTGGTTGAAAGAAACCCAAAGCACGGGGCACAGTGTGGTGAATGTGGGCTCGATCACGCCCCAGTCTGAAATGAGGCAAGTCAGGATTTTTGAGTTTGACGACACCGGCCGCCTCAGCAGCATGTTGCGAGCAGAAAAAGCGGCGTTTGTGGATGATGCCAACGCTTGGACCTTGCAAAACGTGTCTGCCGACTTTTTCAATGCCACCCAAGACGGTATGCAGCCGCTGCGGCGTGAACAACTGCCCTCTTTACGCTGGGCCTCCAACATGACCGAGGAAATGGTGTCGGTGGCGCTCCTTAAACCCGAGCGTATGGCGACCTTGGATTTGTTTCGCTACATCCGACATTTAAGTTTGAACAACCAGTCCTCACAGCGTTATGAAATTGAGTTTTGGAAAAAGCTTTTCTACCCCTTAAGTTGCTTGGTGATGGTGATGTTGGCCCTGCCATTTGCCTATTTGCATTTGCGCAGCACGCCCATCACCAGCGTGGTTTTCTTAGGCATCTTGATTGGCATCAGTTTTTTCTTGATGAACAACGTGTTCGGGCACATAGGTAATTTAAATGCTTGGCCAGCTTGGCTGGCGGCTGCCACGCCTGGGATTCTTTATATGTTGATCTCGCTGCTGGCGTTCAGCTGGCTGGTGCTGAGGCATTGATGCGAGCCATTGTGTTATTTGCCCATGGGTCACGCGACCCTCTGTGGCACCGCCCCATGCAAGCGGTGGCAGATCGGGTGGCTTTACGGCTACCTGGTGCCAAGGTCGCTTGCGCCTACCTTGAGCTGAGCACACCCAGCCTTTTGGATGCGGTGCAAGCCTTGGTTGAGCAAGGCTGTACCCAGATACGGGTGGTGCCTATGTTCTTGGGTGTGGGCAAGCATGTACGCGAAGACCTGCCTGTCATGCTGCAAGCTCTGCGAGATGCCCACCCCCAAGTGGTCTTTGAACCTTTGCCAGCCGTGGGCGAGCACCCCGATTTGCTGGATTTGATGGCGGATATTGCGCTAGACGGCTGGCATTAGCCGTCATTGCGAGCGAAGCGAAGCAACCTCCGTCATTGCGAGCGAAGCGAAGCAACCCCACTGAAAAGGCATAATGAACGTCTTTCTTATACGAAAAACGTCATGAACTTGCATCAATTCCGTTTTGTTCAAGAGGCCGTGCGCCGCAACCTGAACCTGACCGAGGTGGCCAAGGCCCTGCACACCTCGCAACCCGGGGTGTCCAAAGCCATATTGGAGTTGGAAGAAGAGCTGGGCATTGAGATTTTTGGCCGCCACGGCAAGCGCTTGAAGCGCATCACCGAGCCGGGTGAGCATGTGCTCAAAAGCATAGAGATCATCTTGCGCGAGGTCAGCAACTTGAGGCGCATCGGCGAGCAATACAGCACCCAAGACTCTGGTACTTTGTCGATTGCCACCACCCATACCCAAGCGCGTTATGTGCTGCCCGTGTCGGTGGCCAAGCTGCGCAGCGCCTACCCGAATGTGAACATCAGCCTGCACCAAGGTGCGCCCGACCAAGTGGCTCGTATGGTGATGGACGAAACCGCTGAAATTGGCATCGCCACCGAAAGCCTGTCGGATTACCCCGAACTCATCACCCTGCCCTGCTACGAGTGGCAGCACGTGCTGGTGCTGCCCAAAGACCACCCGCTTGCCAAGATTGAGCAACTGGAGTTGGCAGACCTTGCAAACGAGCCCATCATCACCTACCACCCCTCATTCACGGGGCGCACCCGCATCGACAAGGCTTTTGCTGCCGCCCACCTGACGCCACGCATCGCCTTGGAAGCGATTGACTCAGACGTCATCAAAACTTATGTGCGGCTGGGCTTGGGTGTGGGTATCGTGGCCGAGATGGCTGTGCGCGACATCACCGACACCGACTTGGTGGTGCGCCCCGCTGGCCGTTTGTTTGGCCACAACTTGGCACGGATTGCGTTCAAGCGCCATGCCTATTTGCGGCAGTTTGTGTATGAATTTGCGCAGTTGCTCAACCCCGAGTTGAATGCGCAAACGATTGCGGCGTCGGTGGCGAGGTGATTGCTTCGCTTTGCTCGCAATGACGAGGTTCATTAACCTCAATGAGTCAACTGCCCCCAAGCCTTCTCCAACCGCTTCACACTCACCGGTTGCGGGGTTTTCAGCTCTTGCGCGAAAAAGCTCACCCGCAGTTCTTCCAGTAGCCAGCGGAATTCCAGCATCCGCGCGTCCGTCTGACCTTTTCGATCGGCCACCAAGCGCCAGTACTTTTGCTCCAA
>CAMDKR010000002.1 GCA_945901225.1 Bordetella parapertussis
GTTGCCGGTATTGCTCTAGGGTTTATTGGGTTGGTTGCACGCGCAGCCTATGTCCAAGTATTTGATAACAATTTCTTTATCAAACAGGGACAGGTGCGTTTTGAGCGAACCTTAGAAATACCCGCAAACCGAGGACGTGTGCTCGATCGAAATGGGCTCATCTTGGCTTCAAGCGTTCCCATGCCAAGCATTTGGGCCAGTCCCGAGGAAATGGACACGAGCAATCCCAAGCTCAAGGAGCTTGCACATCTGCTTGAAATTCCTCAGCGCGAGCTTCAAGAAAAAATCAAAGACCCCAAGCGCAAGCATGTATGGCTCAAGCGTCAAGCAGACATGGCATTAGGGAAAAAAATCACAGAGCTCGGTGTTCGCGGCATTTACACCACCATGGAATACAAGCGCATGTACCCAGAGGGCGAAGCCGCAGCACATGTGGTGGGCTTTACAAATATTGAAAATATTGGGCAAGAGGGGGTGGAGCTCGCCTTCAATAAACATTTGGCAGGCAAGAGTGGCTCACGACGCGTCATCAACAATGGTCACAAACAAGTTGTTGAGGGTATCGGCGAAGAAATTCCACCAGAAGACGGCAGAGATTTACAACTTAGCATCGATAGCAAAGTTCAGTATTTTGCTTATCAAAAATTGCGCGAGGCAGTGATTGACAACAAGGCTGCTGCTGGCAGCGTGGTGGTCTTAGATGCACAAACAGGGGATGTGCTGGCGTTGGCGAATTACCCAAGTTATTCCCCAGAAAAACGAAGCAATTTCAATGGCGTGCAAATGCGCAACCGCGCATTGACAGATACCTTTGAGCCAGGATCGACCATGAAGCCATTTGTGATCGCCTTGGCGATGGAAAAAGGCATGGTTAAAGCAGATACGCCTATTGATACATCGCCTGGCAAACTCAATATGAACGGCAAGACCATCACAGACGCCCACCCCCACGGAATGCTGAGCGTGTCAGAGGTCATTCAAAAGTCGAGCAATGTTGGCACAGTCAAAATTGCAATGAAGATGACGCCAAAAGATATGTGGGAGATGTATACCCAGGTAGGGTTTGGACAAAAGCCTCAAATACCCTTTCCAGGCGCGGTTGCTGGACGTTTGCGCCCCTACAAAACATGGCGTCCCCTTGAACAAGCCACCATGAGCTATGGCTATGGTTTGTCCACCAGTTTGTTTCAATTGGCACAGGCCTATACGGTTTTTGCAAGAGATGGTGAGGTCGTGCCAGTCAGTCTGATCAAACGAGAAGAAAGGGTGGTCGGCGTTCGCGCGATCAGTGCGCAAAACGCTGTGGCAGTTCGCAACATGCTCAATATGGTCACAGGACCAGGTGGCACTGCACCCAAGGCCCAAACCATGGGCTACTCCGTAGGCGGAAAAACGGGTACTGCCCATAAGCAAGAAGGCAAAGGCTACGCAGACAAAAAATACAGAGGATTTTTTGTAGGCATGGCCCCCATAGAAACGCCCCGTATCGTGGTTGCAGTGATGATTGATGAGCCTAGCAATGGGCGTTACTACGGTGGCGAAGTTGCTGCACCCGTTTTCAGTGAAACTGTTCAGCAAACTTTGCGTATGTTGGGTATTCAACCCGACAGGGCTGTCAAGCCACAAGTCGTTGCCAAAGCCGAGCCGGAGTCGTTTTGATGCATTCATTACAGACGCCATCCCAAGCAGCTCAGTGGTTGAGAGAAATGGTCTCAGGGCAACTCCATATTGACAGTCGAAAAGTCAAAAAAGGGGATGGTTTTTTTGCTTGGCCAGGCTTGACCCAAGATGCTCGTCAATATGTAGCTCAAGCCTTGTCACAAGGGGCAAGCGCATGCCTTGTGGAGTCCAGCGGAATTGAACAATACCCTTGGATGCACGAAGAGATAACAGTTGGCGTTTATAAAGATTTAAAACAAGCCTGTGGCCTTATTGCGGACGCGTACTTTGAGTCACCAAGTCAAAACCTGACGATGCTGGCTGTGACTGGGACCAACGGAAAGACATCCACTGCATGGTGGTTATCACATGCGCTTAGCCGATCGGGTCAACGATGCACCTTGGTGGGTACATTGGGCATGGGTGAAGCGCATCAGTTACACATCACTGGGATGACAACACCCGACCCCTTGCAACTTCATGCGCAATTACGTCAATGGGTCGATGATGGTGTCAAAGCATGCGCCATTGAGGCATCGTCTATTGGTTTGAGTGAACATCGTTTAACTGGGACGCGACTGAAGGTCGCGATCTTCACCAATTTCACCCAAGACCATTTGGATTACCACGGCAATATGGATGCCTATTGGCAAGCGAAGTCAAGTCTGTTTGCTTGGCCAGAGTTGCAAGCAGCGGTCATCAACATCGACGATACCCATGGCAAAGTGTTGGCTGCCCAGTTGCAAGCAAACAAAGCGCACGAGTCCCCAGATATCTGGACCATTTCTATGCTGGGTGACGCAAGACTGCGTGCGCAGTCTGTACAAAACGGTAAGCATGGTTTGCAGTTTGAAGTGGTGGAGGGCGATGAAATTCACCTGCTGAAAACTGATGTAGTGGGTGAATTCAATGTGCTTAATCTGCTCGGCGTTTTAGCCTCGATGCGTGCAATTGGGATAGAGCTTTCACAGGCCATCAAAGCTTGTCACCAATTACCATCTGTTCCAGGCCGCATGCAAAGTTTGGGCGGAACAAAAACACCTTGTGTTGTGATTGACTATGCGCACACACCCGATGCACTGATACAAGCGCTTAAAGCCTTGCGACCCATGGCAAATGCACGTGAAGGGCAGTTGTACTGTGTCTTTGGATGCGGTGGTGATCGAGATACAAGCAAGCGAATGCCTATGGCGAAAGCGGCAGAGGATGGAGCCGACCGTATTGTTTTAACCAGTGATAACCCGCGCACTGAAAAACCGCAAGACATCATTGCGCAAATGGTGGATGGTTTGTCCGACCCATCCAAAGCGATCATTTGCATAGAGCGAGCACAAGCCATTGAACAAACCATAAGCCATGCCAAGCCACAAGACGTCATTCTTATCGCAGGCAAAGGGCATGAAAATTACCAAGAAATGGGCGGGGTGCAAATCCCCTTTTCAGATGAAAAGCATGTGTTGGCTGCATTAAGTTTATGGGGTGGTGCATGACTCAGCATCTGCATACTTCATTGGGGCAACTGCATGCTTGGTTGCCCCATAGTCGCCTGATTGGGGACCCAAGCCTCAAGGTATCCCGTATCCACACCGACAGCCGAAGCCTATTGCCAGGTGATCTGTTCATTGCATTGAAAGGCGATCGGTTTGATGGGCACGACTTTTTAGGTCAACTGAATGGCCAAGGTATTGGTGCTGCCATTGCAAGCCATGGGTTGAAAGAAGCCGGCTTGATGGGCTTAGAGGTGGCCGATACATTGAAAGCACTTGGTGAGCTTTCCCATGCTTGGCGCTCCCAGTTTTCAATTCCTTTGATTGCTGTGACAGGCAGCAATGGCAAGACCACCGTCACACAGATGATTGCCAGCATATTGAGCGCATGGCAAGGCGATGAATCACTGGCAACCCAAGGAAACTTCAATAACGCCATTGGTCTGCCACTTACATTGTTGCGATTGCAAGCCCACCATCGAAGTGCGGTGGTCGAGTTGGGCATGAACCATGCAGGAGAAATTGCAGAACTCGCCAGTTTGGCTTCTCCCACTGTTGCATTGGTCAATAACGCACAACGTGAACACCAAGAGTTTCTGCACAGTGTGCAAGCAGTCGCTGCTGAGAACGGCGAAGTGATTGCCGCATTGCCATCCAATGGCATCGCTGTGTTTCCAGCAGAGGATACTTACACCGCGCTTTGGCACAAATTAACAGGCACAAGACAAGTGATGTGTTTTGGACGATCAGTTGCAGCAGATGTGCAACTTATCCATAGTGCATGGTCCAATCATCAGTGGCAACTCAGCGTTCAAACGCCTATGGGAAAGCTTGCCACCAGCTTGTCAGTGGCAGGTGAGCACAATGTTCACAATGCATTGGCAGCCATCGCCTGTGCGCTTGCCGCAAAAGTACCTTTGGCATTCATTGAGCAGGGCATCGCTTCGTTTAAGCCTGTCAATGGCAGGTCGCGTTCCATCATTCTCAAATGGGCAGATCGCCAATTGCTGTTGATCGATGACAGCTACAACGCCAACCCAGACTCGGTACGCGCTGCCATCAACGTCTTGGCCCAATCAACCCAACCACGTTTACTGGTGCTGGGTGACATGGGTGAGGTGGGAACACAAGGGGCAGAATTTCATGCCGAGGTTGGACGCTATGCGCAAGCCAGTGGTATTGAACATCTCATCACCTTAGGCGAGCTTAGCCGCGACACAGCCAAGGCATTTTCAAATGCAAAGCACTGTCAATCTATCGATGAGGTGTATGCACAGGTACAAGCCAGATTACCCATGGTGGAAACTGTGCTGGTCAAAGGATCTCGCTTCATGCGTATGGAGCGTGTGGTGCAAGCCATTCAGACCTGGGTAAACAGCCGTTCATCTTCTTCCAACACCACGGAGGTTCCATGTTCTTGAGCTTGGCCCAGTGGCTACAGGCCATGTCGCCAGATTATGGGTATTTGCGCGTATTTCAATACCTTACCTTCAGGGCGGTGATGGCCGCGTTGACTGCACTCATGATCGGCTTGATTGCGGGTCCCTTTGTGATTCGCAAATTGACACAACTCAAAATTGGACAACCTATCAGAGGCTATGGTGTTGAGGCGCACCTTGTGAAATCGGGCACGCCCACCATGGGAGGCGTACTGATATTGCTCGCTATTGCCTTGTCTACTTTGCTATGGGTGGATTTATCCAACCGATTTGTGTGGATTGTGTTGTTGGTTACCTTGGGCTTTGGGGTCATAGGATGGGTCGACGATTGGCGCAAAGTCGTGCGAAAAGACCCCGAGGGAATGCCCTCTGGCGAAAAATACTTTTGGCAATCCATCATTGGCTTGTTGGCTGCGCTTTACTTGGTATTCAGCATTTCAGAGGTCAGCAACCTGCGTGTGATGGAACTTTTTTACACTTGGGTGCGTTCAGGCTTTGATGTCAACTTACCGCCTAAAGCAGGTTTGCTATTGCCCTTCTTTAAAGAAATCAGCTACCCATTAGGGGTACTTGGTTTTGTAGGCTTGACCTATGTGGTGATCGTAGGTTCTAGCAATGCAGTCAATTTGACGGATGGGCTAGATGGCTTGGCCATCATGCCTGTGGTCATGGTGGGATCTGCACTGGGTGTCTTTGCCTATGTCACAGGTTCTGCTGTGTACTCACGTTATCTGTTCTTTCCGCATATTCCTGGTGCAGGTGAGTTATTGGTGTTTTGCGCAGCCATGGCCGGCGCAGGATTGGCCTTTTTGTGGTTCAACACATATCCCGCTCAAGTCTTTATGGGGGATGTAGGTGCTTTGGGTTTAGGCGCCGCTCTGGGCACTATTGCTGTCATCGTCAGGCAAGAAATTGTGCTTGCCATCATGGGTGGCATCTTCGTTGCAGAAGCTGTCTCGGTGATGTTGCAGGTGAGTTACTTCAAATACACCAAACGCAAATATGGAGAGGGTAGGCGCATTTTAAAGATGGCCCCCTTGCATCACCACTTTGAAAAATCTGGTTGGAAAGAAACACAGGTCGTCGTTAGATTTTGGATCATCACCATGCTGTTGTGTTTGGTGGGTCTTTCTACACTGAAGTTACGCTGAGTATGAAGACACTGGCCGACCTTCACATATTGGTTTTAGGCTTAGGTGCGTCTGGCTTGGCTATGGTTCGTTGGTGTACGTCGCAAGGTGCCAAGGTGACTGTGGTGGACACCCGTGAAAAACCACCATGCTTAGCAACCATGCATCTCGAAAACATCGATGCCACATTTGTCCATGGTTCATTTGTTGCAGCCTTGCTAGATGACGCATCGATAAGGGGCGTGTTTAAGAGTCCCGGTTTATCACCTGCACAAGTCGAACCAGTATGGACGGCAGCCCAGCAAAAAGGGCTTTGGCACGGCACAGAATTGAGCCTGTTTGCGCATGCCATGGACTGTCTTTCCAAAGAGCAGGCATACCAACCGCATGTGGTGGCTATAACTGGAACGAACGGAAAAACCACGGTGACCGCACTGACCTCACTGCTGCTCAAGCGCGCAGGAATGACCGTGGCCATGGCTGGAAACATAGGACCAACCTTGCTAGATACATTGCGTGAAAACTTAGCGCATTTGCCGCAAGCATGGGTACTGGAGTTATCCAGTTTTCAGCTGGATGGCGAAACGCAATTTGAGCCAACAGCTGCATGTGTGTTGAACCTCACACAAGACCATCTGGATTGGCATGCTGATATGCAAAGCTATGGCGCTGCAAAATCGCGAATTTATGGTCAACATGCGTTTGCGGTAATGCCACGGCATGACAAATCTGTTGCGGCACTGTTGCCAAAGGATTTAGCCAAGAAAAAATCAGAAAAACGCCAAGTGATTTCCTTTGGCGCTGATGTGCCTGTGAATGCGGGTGACTATGGACTAGAGCATGTCAATGGCATGACGTGGCTGGTGCGCGCATCTGTGCCCGAGACTGAGGGTAAAAAATCTATTGAGCAAGCACTCCAATTGCAGCGATTGATGCCAGCTGATGCGTTGCGCATTCGAGGGCAACACAATGCAATCAACAGTTTGGCTGCTCTAGCGTTGGCAAGCACTTGCGGTGCAGCCATGGCAGCCATGTTGTATGCACTGCGTGAATACGCGGGTGAGCCGCATCGATTGCAATCCGTCGCCGTGATCAACGATATTGAATATGTCGATGACAGCAAAGGCACCAATGTGGGCGCCACAGTGGCAGCCATGAACAGCTTGGGTACGCATCAAAATATCGTGGCTATCTTAGGTGGCGACGCCAAAGGCCAAGACTTTGTGCCACTGGTAGAGCCGCTAAGAAAATTCGCCCGAGCAGTTGTTTTGATGGGCAAAGATGCCCCACATATTCAAGAAGTTCTCCATGGCCTTGAATTCCCCGTTTTGCTCGCAGCAGACATGGCCAACGCGGTAGCAAAAGCTACCGAACATGCACACGCTGCCGATACTGTTTTGCTTTCACCCGCATGTTCAAGCTTAGACATGTTCAAAAACTATGAAGAGCGCGGAAATATTTTCTCTAAATGTGTGCACGCACTGGTTTTTGAAGAGGGGCACGCATGAGCAATGGCGTACTCTTGATTTGGGCAGACCGCGTGGGAAGTTGGTTTGGCAGTGCGCCCAAAGAGGGACCCGACGCACTGCCCGTTCGTGTGCATGGACGGGAGTATGGACGAACACGTGCTGCACCTGTAGGCATTAAAGCATTCGATCAGAACTTGGCTTGGGCGATAGCAGGCTTATTGATATGGGGCTTGGTGATGGTCTATTCCGCCTCTATCGCACTCAATGATGGTCCCCGTTCCACAGGTTTTTCACAAGTTCAGTATCTTGTGCGTCATACGGCCGCGCTGAGTGTTGGATTCATTGCTGCCTTGCTGGTCTTTCAAATTTCAATGGACACATGGGAAAAAGCTGCACCTTGGGTCTTTATTGTGTCAATCGTGTTGTTGATCGTGGTGCTACTGCCCTTTATGGGGAAAAGCATCAATGGTGCAAGACGTTGGATCAGTCTAGGTATTTTCAATTTCCAACCTTCAGAATTGGCAAAATTCGGAACCCTTTTGTATGCAGCCAATTACATGGTTCGCAAAATGGATGTCAAAGAAAAGTTCTTTGCAGCTGTGACGCCAATGGGTGTTGCGATTGCAATTGTGGGCTCACTGTTGCTGGCAGAACCCGATATGGGTGCGTTTTTGGTGATCGCAGTGATCGCCATGGGCATATTGTTTTTGGGCGGTGTCAATGCGCGAATGTTCATATTGATTGCACTTGTCTTCCTGATCGCATTTGGTCTCATCATTGGATTGTCTGAATGGCGGCGTGAACGCATTTTTGCTTACCTAGACCCTTGGAGTGCCAAGTACGCTCTGGGCAAAGGTTATCAACTGTCCCACTCACTGATCGCATTTGGTCGTGGAGAAATATTCGGGGTTGGCTTAGGCGGCAGCGTGGAAAAACTGCACTGGTTACCAGAGGCCCACACAGACTTTTTACTCGCAGTGATTGGCGAAGAGTTTGGACTTGTTGGCGTGGTTACCTTGATTGGCGTTTTCATGTGGATGACGCGACGCATCATGTTCATAGGACGCCAAGCCATCGCCATGGACCGCGTATTTGCGGGATTGGTAGCACAGGGTGTGGGCATTTGGATTGGGTTTCAAGCCTTTATCAATATGGGCGTGAACTTAGGCGCTTTACCGACCAAAGGCTTGACTTTGCCATTGATGAGTTATGGGGGATCAGCCATATTGCTCAACCTCATTGCCTTGGCTGTTGTGCTGCGTGTGGATTATGAAAACCGACTCCTGATGCATGGAGGTCGCGTATGAGCATGCCCATCGCTTTGGTCATGGCTGGCGGCACAGGCGGGCATATCTTTCCGGGATTGGCCATTGCTGAAGTGTTACGTGCGCAAGGTTGGAAGGTGCATTGGATGGGCGCACCACATCCCAGCATGGAGTCAAAACTGATTCCTGACAAAGGCTTTGCCTTCGAAGCAGTGCGATTTGGCGGTGTTCGCGGAAAAGGACTGTTCACATTGTTGATGTTGCCCTTGCGACTGGTGAAAGCATTCATACAAAGTTTGCAATTGATCAGACGCCTGCAGCCGGATGTGTTGGTGGGTCTGGGCGGTTACATCACATTTCCAGGTGGGTTGATGGGCGTGGTAAGTGGTCGACCTTTGATATTGCATGAGCAAAATGCAGTTGCTGGAATGGCCAACCAATGGCTTGCCAAAATTTCACATCGGGTCTTTAGCAGCTTCCCTCATGCCTTGCCCAAAGCCGAGTGGGTAGGTAACCCACTGCGTGCAGAATTTTTAAACCAAGCCGAACCTGCACAAAGATTTGCAGGAAGAGCAGGACCCTTGCGGCTGGTGGTCATGGGTGGAAGTTTGGGTGCACAGGCAATCAATGCAGTTGTTCCCCAAGCGCTTGCCTTGCTACCTGTTGAAGATCGCCCAAGCGTGTTGCACCAAGGTGGTGAAAAACATTTAAAGGATTTAGAACAAGCCTATGCACAAGCTGGCGTAGAAGCAGAACTCACTGCATTCATAGATAACCCAGCAAAAGCCATGGCACAAGCTGATCTGGTGATATGTCGATCAGGCGCGAGCACGGTCACAGAACTTTCGGCTGTTGGTGTTGCCGCATTGTTAGTGCCATTTCCTTTCGCAGTGGATGACCACCAAACCATGAATGCCAAGTTTCTTTCAGAACATGGCGCAGCGTGGTTGACACCACAAAACACCTTAGCGCCACAAATGCTTGCAAGTCAGTTGCAAGCTCTGAGCAGAGACAAACTGCTGGAGGTGGCCAAGAGGGCTTATGAATTAAGGAAAACCGATGCGGCCGAGCAGGTCGCACAGGCATGTAACGAGGTGCTGCAATGAAGCACGCCATCAGTCATGTTCATTTTGTGGGTATTGGCGGTGCAGGCATGAGTGGCATCGCCGAAATACTGCATAACCTTGGATACAAAGTGTCTGGCTCCGATTTGTCAGACGGACCCGTATTGCAACGACTCTCTGCGCTGGGCATTCAAACCCAAGTCGGGCACGCCGCGCTCAACATAGCAGGCGCAGATGCAGTGGTGACATCGACTGCTGTTCAAGCAGATAACCCAGAAGTCATTGCGGCACACCAAAAACTGATACCTGTTGTTCCAAGAGCCGTCATGCTCGCAGAATTGATGCGGCTCAAGCAAGGCATCGCCATAGCGGGAACACATGGAAAAACAACCACCACCAGTTTGGTGGCCAGTGTGTTGGCGCAAGCAGGCTTAGACCCGACTTTCGTCATTGGAGGCCGTCTCATCAGCGCAGGTGCCAATGCCAAACTCGGGGCAGGGGATTACATCGTGGTCGAAGCTGATGAATCCGACGCATCCTTCTTGAACCTCAGTCCCATCATGTCGGTGGTCACAAATATAGATGCAGACCATATGGAAACCTATGGACATGATTTCAATCAATTGAAATCAGCTTTCATTGAGTTCCTGCACCGAATGCCATTTTATGGTGCAGCAGTGTTGTGCATAGATGATCCGGTGGTCAATAGTCTCTTGTCGCAAGTTTCAAGACCCATTACTTCATACGGCTTGTCAGAAAAAGCCCAAGTCCGAGCCGTTGATGTTCGCGCTGAAGGCGCGCGTATGCATTTCACTGTCCAGCGAAGCAACGGCGTGACATTGCCTGATATGCATATTGTCTTGAACCTACCAGGCATACATAACGTACTCAACGCATTAGCGGCAATTGCGATCGCGGTGGAGTTGAATGTGCCAGATATTGCTGTTGTCAAAGCATTGGAAAACTTCAGTGGCGTGGGTCGACGATTTCAACGGCATGGAGAAATTGCAGCAAAAGCGGGTGGGCATTTCACACTGATAGAAGACTATGGACATCACCCTGTTGAATTGGCCGCAACAATTGCAGCAGCACGAGGCGCTTTTCCAGGACGTCGCTTGGTATTGGCGTTCCAGCCACACCGCTTCAGCAGAACCCGCGATTGTTTTGAGGACTTTGTGGCTGTCCTACAAAAAGTCGATGTACTTTGGCTGACAGAAGTTTATTCGGCAGGCGAGGCACCGATTGCTGCAGCTGATGGACGTTCACTGGCCCATGCAGTGCGTGTCGCTGGACAGCAGCAACTGGTGTTTGCCCAAGACTTAAGCGGACTTTGCGACTTGGTGGTTAACAACGCCTGTGATGGCGATGTGGTGATGTGCATGGGCGCTGGATCCATTGGCTCAGTGCCCGTCATGGTGATTGAAAACTGTGCCAACAGGACTACCTTGAAAGTGGTCAGCGCATGAGCAGCTTTGACATCGCCATGAGCAAAGTCGCAGTCTTGATGGGTGGAAGCTCCGCTGAGCGAGAAATTTCACTTTTATCGGGCCAAGGCGTGTTGGGTGCTTTGCAATCACTGGGTGTCAATGCAAGCGCATTTGATCCATCGCAACTCGCATTAGAGCAACTGAAAACCCAGCAATACACCCATGCATTTATTGCCTTGCATGGCCGACATGGCGAAGATGGGACGGTGCAGGGTGCTTTGGAGTTGATGGGAATTCCGTACACAGGTTCAGGTGTGATGGCTTCTGCCATCGCCATGGACAAACAAATGACCAAGCGCCTTTGGCGAGCTGAGCATTTGTCAACACCCCCATCCATTTGGTTGCCGCCGAATGAGCAAACCCCCGAAAAGATTAGCCATATCAGCAAGCAACTGGGGTTGCCGCTGATTGTCAAACCACCGCATGAAGGTTCTTCCATCGGCGTGACCAAAGTCGTGTATGAAGCGCAACTTGCCCAAGCCATTGCACTCGCCACAAGCCATGACCCCGACTTGTTGTGCGAGATGTTCATTGAGGGCGAGGAACTTACATGCCCCGTCATTGGTCAAGGTGACAATGCCAAAGCCTTGCCTGTGGTGAAAATTGTGGCCCCTCAGGGGGCTTATGACTATCAAAATAAATACTTCACAGATGATGTCAGCTATCTTTGTCCAAGTGGCTTGGCTGCAGATGAGGAAAAAACAATTCAGGCTTTGAGTGTGGCTGCCTACCGTGCTTTGGGTTGTCGTGGTTGGGGCAGGGCGGACATCATGGTTCGTGCAAGCGATCGTCAGCCATTTCTTCTTGAAATGAATACCAGCCCAGGAATGACAAGTCACTCACTGGTTCCCATGTCAGCGTTGGCTGCTGGGATTTCATACCCCCAGCTTTGTCTCATGATTTTGTCAAACGCGAGCTTGGATTCGCGAAAAGCGGTGGCCAAGCAATGAAAGCCAGAAATGCCATGCACTTGAGCGAAGACACGCCAGTTGCGTTGGATATTCGATTGATGAACATCACAAGTGTCATCCTGATGGTGGTTTTTAGCATGGTGCTGGTGAGTGCCTTGTTGTGGTGGGTGATTCGACACCCTGTGTTTGCGCTGTCTGCCATTTCGGTACAAGGTGATGTGAGACACAACAATGCTGTCACTTTAAGAGCCAATGTTGTTCCACGATTGCGCGGAAGTTTTTTCACTGTTGATTTGGAACAAGCCCGAACCACTTTTGAAAATGTTCCTTGGGTGAGGCATGCCTTGGTCAGACGCGAGTTTCCAAACCGGCTCAGCGTTGAACTTGAAGAGCATCAACCCGCAGCATTTTGGGGACATGACGCTGAGTCACGTTTGCTTAACCGTCAGGGTGAAGTCTTCAGCGCAAATTTTGGCGAATTGGACGATGAAAACTTACCCCGCTTAAGTGGTCCAGATTCAGAGTCTGCACAAGTTTTGCGAATGTATGAATTGTTGAAACCCGAATTGGGAAAACTACAGTTGCAAATGAAAGGCTTAGAACTCACCGCACGCGGTAGCTGGCGCGCAGAGCTTAAAAGTGGCGCGCAAATTGAGTTGGGTCGTGGCACAAGCGATGAAGTGCTGGTGCGCGTTGAGCGCATGACACTCACCTTGGATCAGGTCGCACAAAGATTTGGCCGGCAACCACAGGCGCTGGAAGCGGCAGATTTGAGACACGTGAATGGTTACGCCTTGCGCTTGCGCGGGGTAAGTACGCTGACATCAACAACAACAAGGTAAACACACAGAGGTTTCCATGGCAAAAGAGTACAAAGATTTGGTAGTGGGTTTAGATATCGGCACCAGCAAAGTGATGGTGGTGGTTGCCGAGGTATTGCCTGGGGCAGAGTTAAAGCTCGCCGGATTTGGTATAGCACCAAGTAGCGGATTAAAGCGAGGAGTGGTCGTCAATATCGATGCCACCGTTCAAAGCATTCAGCAAGCATTGAAAGAAGCGGAGTTGATGGCCGACTGCAAGATCACGCGTGTCTACACCGGTATCACAGGTAGCCATATACGCGGTATGAATTCACATGGCATGGTGGCTGTCAAAGACCACGAGGTCACTGCAGCCGATGTCGCGCGAGTGGTTGAGACGGCCAAAGCCATCAATATTTCAACCGATCAGCGTCTGCTTTTGGTAGAACCCCAAGAATTTGTGATTGATGGCCATGATGTCAAAGAACCTATTGGCATGAGTGGTATCCGATTGGAAGCGAAAGTGCATATCGTCACCGGCGCTCAAAGTGCGGCAGAAAACATCATCAAGTGTGTGCGTCGATGCGGACTCGATGTAGAGCAACTCATGCTCAACCCCTTGGCTTCCAGTCATTCGGTACTCACTGCAGACGAGCGAGAGCTTGGTGTGGCATTGGTCGATATTGGTGCAGGCACCACCGATGTGGCCATCTTCACCAATGGCGCCATTCGACACACTGCAGTGATTCCGATTGCCGGCGACTTGATTACCAGCGATATCGCCATGGCTCTGCGCACACCCACCAAAGATGCTGAGGACATCAAAGTCGAGTCTGGCTTTGCCAAGCAACTGCTTGCTGACCCTAATGTGCAAGTCGAGGTACCAGGGCTGGGCGACAGGGGTCCGAGAATGCTCAGCCGACAAAACTTGGCCGGTGTGATTGAGCCGCGGATAGAGGAAATTTTTTCTTTGGTGCAACAGGTGTTGCGTGACTCTGGTTACGAGGAAGTTCTCTCATCAGGCATTGTCCTCACCGGTGGTAGCGCCATGATGCCGGGCATGATCGAACTGGGTGAAGACATCTTCTTGAAAGCGGTTCGCCGCGGTGTTCCACGCTACAGCAGTGCTTTGTCAGACATGGTCTCGCACCCTCGTGCGGCCACAGTGATGGGCTTGCTCGAAGAGGCTCGTTTGGCGCGTTTGCGAGGTTTTAGAGTGGCTCAGAAAAATGGCTCTATGAAAACAGCCATGGGTCGGGTTAAAGACTGGTTTGTGGGGAATTTCTGATGATGAAAACGCATTTTTCCTACCTACATCAATATGAATCCAGTTTGTTTGGCGACCACCGTCGATGGCGACCGTGTATTCGAGGAGCTCCGCCCATCAGTGAAGACATATGACACATGGATTGAACTTAACGGTTAAACAGACAACACAAAATTGGAGAAAAAAATGAACATAGAAATGATTGAAAAAAACGAATTTAGCTCTGACACCCAAATCCGTGTGATTGGTGTGGGCGGCGGCGGCGGTAACGCTGTGGAGCACATGATCAAGAGCGGTGTGCGAGGTGTGGATTTCATTTGCGCAAACACCGATGCGCAGGCTTTGCGCGTGAGTTCTGCGCACCGCGTGATTCAGTTGGGTGATAACGGCTTGGGCGCTGGCAGCAAACCAGAGCGCGGTCAGTCAGCGGCCGAGGCTGCTACCGAAACCATTCGTGAGGTTTTGGAAGGCGCCAATATGGTTTTTATCACGGCTGGCATGGGTGGTGGAACAGGCACGGGGGCTGCACCCGTTGTTGCCCGCGTGGCGCGCGAAATGGGCATCCTCACGGTTGGCGTGGTCACCAAGCCATTCGACTGGGAGGGCGGTCGTCGCATGACCAATGCAGAAGCTGGCTTGGCCGAGCTTGAGGCAAACGTGGACTCACTGATTGTGGTGTTGAATGAAAAATTGCTGGATGTGTTGGGCGACGATGTCACCCAAGACCAAGCCTTTGCTTATGCGAATGACGTTCTGCGTAACTCTGTAGGCGGGATTGCCGAGATCATCAATGTGGAAGCCTTGGTGAACGTTGACTTTGAGGACGTTCGCACGGTCATGAGCGAGCAAGGCAAAGCGATGATGGGAACCGCCACTGCCAACGGACCAGACCGTGCCCGCATTGCTGCTGAGCAAGCTGTGGCTTGCCCCTTGCTCGAAGGTGTCGATATGACAGGTGCCAAAGGTGTTTTGGTGCTCATCACAGCAGCCAAAGGTGGCTTGAAGTTGGCAGAGTCTCGCGAAGCCATGAACACCATTCGTGCCTTTGCGTCATCTGAAGCCCATGTGATTTACGGCACAGCCTATGACGAATCACTGGGTGACCAAATCCGCGTCACAGTGGTGGCCACAGGTTTGGCACATGCAGGTAAACGCATCGCACCTCCCCTGACTGTCATTCAACGCACGGGCACTGACAACGTAGGCTATGCCCCACAAGCCATCATGCCTAGCAGCACCATGACTGAGAACAGTCCAATGGCCGGCAACACAGCAAGCGCAATAACATCGGCCGATTACGGCAATGTCAATGTGCCCAGCGTGTGGCGAACACGTGACCGCACACAAGCTGCGGCCAAAGTGGATGCCATGTCCTCAGGTGGAATGGATAACTACGAAATTCCGGCATTCTTGCGCAAACAAGCTGATTAAAATCCGAGGCGTGCTTAAACAAAGAACTCTGCAAACCCTTACCCGTGCGGTTGGTGTTGGCCTGCACAGTGGCCAACGGGTAGAACTGTGTCTGCGCCCCGCTCCCCCCGAGACAGGGGTGGTTTTCAGACGCATCGATTTGAGTCATCCGGTCGAAATACCAGTCTCAGCGACTGCTGTGACCGACACGCGTTTGGCCTCCACCATTTCTGCCCAAGGCGTGAAGGTGTTGACCGTCGAGCATCTGATGTCAGCGTGTTCGGGGCTTGGTATCGACAACTTGTATGTGGATATCACGGCGGAAGAAGTACCTATCCTCGATGGCTCGTCCGCCTCTTTTGTATTTCTTTTGCAAAGTGCAGGCATTGTGTTGCAAGACGCGCCCAAACGCTTCATCCGTGTACTCAGTGAAGTCTCTGTGACGGAGGGTGAGGCAGAGCATCGCAAATGGGCCAAACTCTCGCCCTACCACGGCTACAAACTCAGCTTTGAAATTGACTTTCAACACCCCGCAGTGGACGCCACGGGTCAACGGGTTGAATTTGACACGGAAACCGGTAGCTACGTCAAAGACATTGCTCGCGCTCGCACTTTTGGCTTTTCAAAAGACATTGAGCATATGCGGGCCAATGGCTTGGCTTTGGGCGGCGGTTTAGACAACGCCATCGTCATGGATGATTACAAAGTGCTCAACAGCGACGGCTTACGCTACGACGATGAATTTGTGAAACACAAAATACTCGACGCTATGGGTGACTTGTATCTCTTAGGGCGTCCATTGTTGGCGTCTTACAGCGCGTTTCGCTCAGGACACGCCATGAATAACCGCTTGCTGCGCGAGTTACTCAGCCAACCCCAGGCCTATGAAATCGTCAGCTTCCAGGACGAGCGGCGCGCACCACGCGGTCTTGCCCAACTCGCGCCTGCTTGGTAGCTTTAGCACCTCCTTCTCGGATGATTGCACTTTGACGTGCATGCGCATGCGTGATCGCCAAGCCCAAAGCATCGGCTGCATCGGGTCCTGGTAAAGCCGGCAACTTCAGCAAACGCTTTACCATCTCTTGCACCTGCGCTTTGGCAGCTTTGCCGTGTCCAGCAATGGCTTTTTTCATTTGTAAGGCGGTGTATTCAGCAACTGGTAAATCTTGTTGTACCAACGAGGTTAAGCAAGCACCTCTGGCCTGACCGAGTAAAAGGCTGGCTTGGGGATTCATATTGACAAACACAATTTCAACCGCTGTTTCCTGTGGACCATAGCGCTCAACCACTTGCGCAATGCCATTGAAAATCACATTCAAGCGGGCAGGTAAATCGTCGCGAGGCAAATGCGTGGTGGTGATGGTGCCGCTGGCCACATAGTGCAATTGGTAGCCCGTGCTGTCAATCACGCCAAATCCGACGCATTGCAAGCCCGGGTCTATGCCCAAAATGCGAACCACCTCTGTCATGGCAATGCCACCAGGGGCATTCGAGCCAAAATCGTAGCGGCACGGTCATTCAAATAAGGTGAACGCGGAAATTTTTCATAGTATTTGGGGCGAGGCAACATGACTGCCAGCCGCGCTGCCTCTGCAGCACTCAATTGACCCACAGAGCGGCCATAGTAATGTCGGGCTGCCGCTTCAATACCGAAAATACCTTCCCCCCACTCGACGCTGTTGAGATAGATGTCCAAGATGCGCTGCTTGCTCAAGCATTGCTCCAAAACGACCGTCAAGACCAATTCTTGGGCCTTGCGAAAGAAAGTTCTCTCGCCACTCAGAAAAAGGTTTTTTGCTAACTGCTGTGTGATGGTGGAACCACCCACCACTTTAGGGGTTTGATTTTTAGCTTGCGCTTTGGCCTCAGCCCGAGCATTTTTACTCCAAGCGCGCTCAAGCGCCTCCCACTGGACTCCCGTATGTGACGCAAAAATATCGTCCTCAGAAGCAATGACGGCACGTTGAATATGGACTGGCAGTTTAGGGCGGTTCACCCATTTCTGAGACCAACGAACAGCGGAGTACTTGAGACTGATACGCCCCAACTCAGACCTTTGAAAAGCGGTGGAGCCTGGGTCCACATAGCGCATCATCGCAATGCGTGCGACAAAAAAAACCTGTAAACCCAAAGCGCACCAAAAGACAAAGACAAGCCATCTCAAACCTGCAAGTAAAAGTGGATGACGTCGATGCGAAGGCAAAGTCATTCGCCTTGTAAAGTGGTTTGCAAAGTATTGTTATGGTCGAAACTAAAGCGCGTAACCAAGGCGAGTTGGTCCATTTCTCGCCGCATTGCGTCGCTAAAGGCACCATAGGGCCCAGCATTGCGTGCAATCTGTTTGGCATGAAAGTCAAGCAAAGGGTTGCCCGAGCCTTGAGAAATATCCGCTGAGATGACTTGGCCGCGCGTGTCAATCGTGATGACCATGATCAGCGAACCATAAAGCTTTTGGCCTTGCGACTGAGGAAAGTCCAAGGTTCCTTTTGCCTCGATTTTGCGCCTAAGCAAGTCGTAGTAACGCGCAAATGAAGCCTCCTGTGTGCTGGGGCTGACATAACGTTTGCGCGGCCGTGCGTTTTCTTCTTGTATGCGTTTTTCAATTTGAGCCAGCAAGTTGATAAGTTGCTGGCGTTGCCGCTCAATCGCAGGATCCTTGTTGGTGTTGTGCGAGGCATTGAGTTTGGCTAAAGTTTGTTTGGTGCGGGTCAGCAATTCGGCTTGTTCGCGTTCCTTTTCAGCAATTTTTTGCTGAACTTGGTTGTCAGCTTGGCCAGATCGGGTCGTCGGGGAGTTGATCAATGGTGAGGTTGATCTTTCATTCGTGGTTTCGCCACCGCCCGCCAAATTGGTTTGAGCAATTGCCTTGGGCTTGGCTGGGGCTTTTTCATCTGACTCGGTATTGACCAAAATCACCTCCAAGCCAGCGTCGCGCATCAAACGGTCAATATCCTCAGGCGGGCTCAGTCTGACGGCGAGCACGACCGCATGTACAGCCAGCGAAATGCCCAGGGCCAAGGGCAAAAGTCTGTCAGCATGGAAAAAGGAAACAAGCATCTGCTTCGTTCAAGAAAACGGTTAACCCGATGCACCCGAAGGCGCAGTTTGGGTTTCTTCTGCATCATTTAAGTCAACGGCAATGGCGAGTGGGCCAGCAGCCATCTCTTCATCTTCTTCGCTAGGTGTGAGTTCCTGGGTTTGCATCAAAGATTCAATGAATTGAGCATGGATGTCCAAGGCTATCAAATCCATATCCCCTAGACGAACCCGTACCCGACTGCCTCTTTCAAGCGCTGGCGAACCCATGACTGAAAAAACCAGCGGTAAACGGTCTGCGCGGGCCAGCGCAGGTTCGCCGGGAAAAGATTTGATGACGGTCGCATCGAGTTCGCTCAGGGCGTTTTGGCGTAAATATTGCAAAGTCCAAAACCGCTCCATGCTAGCTTGGTGGCTGTTGTAGGCGCTGTAGGCAGATTCAAAAGCGGTGATGATGCCAAACAGTTCTGCATCCTTGGGTTTGAAGGGGGCAGCCAGTGCGGCGGTAGCACCATGGCGCACGCTTGCAATCAGTTGCCATTGGTTGACCAGATCCGTGTAGCGGCGCAGCGGCGAGGTGCTCCATGCGTAGCTTGGCACACCGATGCCCGCATGGGGCAAGGCCTTGGTACCCATGCGGACTTTGATGCCAGGCGCCATTGAAGCTTGGCTTCGGTAAATGGCTGGCACGCCCAAACTGGCCAGCCATTGGCCCCATGTACTGTTGGCCAAAATCATGGCTTCAGCCACGATGAGGTCAAGCGGGGATCCGCGCGTGCGAACACTGATGTGCACAGTTTCATCTCCAGCCGGGCCCGTATCTGTTGCCGCTGCTAAGCGGAAGTTGTAATCGGGACGGTTGAATGTTTCTGGTTTACCGCGAACGACTTCACGCGCTGCTTTCAGATGTTTTGCCAAACGGTACAAGAAGGCCAATTCGGCATGGGGCATGGCGACCACTGTGGTGGTTTGTCCATCGCTGGCCTCTTTACTCAACCAGCTTTCGGTGACCACCGTATCGAGTTGGTCGTGTCGCATATTGGCTTGGATAGGAACCAACTCTAGGCGAGTTTCGGTATTGAGCACAGACAAGGTTTGTGCATCAAAGCTGACGTACAAGGACAAGGCTGGACAGTTTCGCCCTTCTTGCAAAGTGTAGGCCTGCACCACGCTATCGGGCAGCATGGTGATTTTGTGACCTGGCATGTACACCGTCGACAAACGGGCGCGGCCACACATATCTATGGCATCCCCAGGCTTGAGTGCCAAAGCCGGTGCAGCAATATGGATACCCACAGTGATGCAGTCGCTGCCCAAACCTTGAACCGATAAAGCGTCATCAATTTCGGTGGTTTGCGAGTCATCGATGGAATAGGCTTTGACAGTGGCCAAAGGCAAGTCAGTGGTGATCGCGGGCGCTTGTAGCGGAGGGAATGCTGTTCCCTTAGGGAAATGCTCAAACAAAAAACGCTGCCAGTGAAAGTCGTAGGCTGAGCGTATGGCCCCTGCTTTTTGCAACAACACCAAAGGCGCGGTTTGGCTTTGTTTAGAAGCTTCCACAACAGCTTTGTACTCTGGGGCATTTTTATCAGGCTTGAAGAGAATCTTGAACAGTTGCGCCTGCACTGGGGGAGGACAGCGGCCATGCATGAGTTCTTGAGCCCAATCTGCGATTTGCAGTTGAAGTTGCTTTTTCTTTTCGATAGCGATGAGGGCTTGTTGAACGATGTCGGCTGAGGCCTTGCGAAAGCGGCCTTTGCCGGCTCTTCGGAAATAGTGAGGAGCCTCAAACAGGCAAAACAGCGTGCCCAGTTGCTCGCTGGGACTGGCGTCTTTAGAGAAATAGTCACGCGCCAAGTCGGCAAACCCAAATTCTTCTTCAGGGGCAAACTCCCAGGCCATGTCCACTTCCATGCTGGAAGCGACTGCTCTGCCGGCAAGCATGAATTCTGTAGGCTGCGGTTTGTCAAACTTCATCAGCAGTTGGTTGGATTTGACCTTGACGCGTTTGCCACTGTCGAGTTCAAGTTGTGCCGACGCATCAGCCTCGGACAATACCCGTCCCGTGTGGAATTTCCCGCTTTCTTCATAAAGTGCATACATGGGTGCGGATTCTCCCATGGCGCTCCGATAAACTTCGGCCATGGGAACCCAACTTGGTAAATACAGTGTGTTTCAGCGCATCACGCCGCTGGTCAAAGGCTTTGACACTGTTTTAGGCTTTGCGGTTTTGTTGCTGGCCGTTGTTGGATTGCTGACCATTTATTCATCGGGCTACTCCGAAGGGCAGCGTTTTCTGGACCATGGCCGAAATATGCTGATTGCCTGCATCATCATGTTTGTGGTGGCGCAAATTCCCCCCCAACGAATGATGTCCTTGGCCGTACCCATTTACACCGTGGGATTGGCTTTGTTGGTGGCCGTGGCCTTGTTTGGTTTAACCCGCAAGGGCGCACAACGCTGGCTGAATGTGGGCATCGTGATTCAACCCAGTGAAATCATGAAAATTGGTATGCCACTCATGCTAGCTTGGTGGTTTCAAAAGCGCGAGGGCCAACTCAGGACCTTGGATTTTTTTGTGGGCGGCCTGATCTTGCTTATTCCTGTGGTTCTGATCGTCAAGCAACCCGATTTAGGCACAGCCATCTTGGTCATGGCAGCAGGCTTGTATGTGATTTTTCTCGCTGGCCTGAGTTGGTGGCTGATCATTCCGCCATTGGTTTTAGGTATTGTTGGTATTGTTTTGATTGTGATTTTCGAGCCCAGCTTATGTGTCAAAGGGATGGATTGGCCTTTTTTGAGGGATTACCAACAGCAGCGGGTATGTACTTTGTTGGATCCAGGGCGAGACCCTTTGGGTAAGGGTTTTCACACCATACAAGGCATGATTGCCATTGGTTCGGGCGGGTTTTGGGGAAAAGGCTTTATGCAAGGCACCCAAGCCCAACTCGATTTCATTCCTGAGCGCACCACCGATTTTGTGTTTGCGGCCTTCGCTGAAGAGTTTGGTTTGTTGGGCAATATCCTTTTGTTAGGTGGATTTTTGGTGCTGGTGCTCAGGGGCTTGGCGATCTCACTTGAGGGGCCGACCTTGTTTGCCCGCTTGCTGGCGGGCAGCGTGACCTTGATCTTTTTCACCTATGCTTTTGTCAACATGGGCATGGTCAGTGGTTTTTTACCGGTGGTTGGGGTGCCCCTGCCTTTTATCAGCTATGGCGGCACGGCCATGGTGACGCTGGGCTTTGGCATTGGTATTTTGCTCTCCATCGCCAAAGCCAAGCAGTTGGTGCAGTCGTAGCCAAACCTCAACCCGTGGCGCACAGGGTTGTTGGGCGCCTCCTACAATGGCAATATGATTTCACGCGAACCTACCCTCGAGCGATTGACCATCGCGCAAAACCTGCTGCTTACGCCTTACGGCTTGGACGAATCCCACCTCACCCAAGCTTTGTCGGCCATCCGTGCCCACCAAGTCGATGACGCTGATTTGTACTTTCAGTACACCCGCTCCGAAGGTTGGAGCTTGGAAGAGGGCATTGTCAAAACCGGTTCTTTCAGTATCGACCAAGGTGTGGGTGTGCGCGCGGTCAGCGGCGAGAAAACTGCCTTTGCCTATTCTGACGATATTTCCATGGCGTCACTCATGGACGCAGCGCACACTGTTCGCAGCATCGCCTCGGCGGGTTTGAGTGCCAGCACCCACGTACCTGCAAGGGTCATCGCGCCCAGTCGTCAGCTTTACCACGGGCTAGACCCCATCGGCAGTTTGGACAGCACAGCCAAAGTTCAGTTGCTCGAGCGCATGGAAAAGCAAGCCCGTGCCAAAGACCCACGTGTGGTGCAAGTCATGGCTGGATTGGCCAGCGAGTACGACGTGGTGATGGTGGCGCGAGCTGATGGCACCTTGGCGGCCGATGTGCGTCCCTTGGTCCGCTTGTCCTTGTCGGTCATCGTCGAGCAAAACGGTCGTCGTGAAAGTGGCTCGGCCGGCGGCGGTGGCCGCTTTGGTTTGGCGCATTTTGATACGGCTTGCCTCACCCGTTACGTGGACGAAGCTGTAGGCTCTGCTCTCACCAATTTAGAAGCACGCCCTGCACCTGCGGGTGAAATGACCGTGGTGCTGGGTTCGGGTTGGCCTGGCATTTTGTTGCATGAAGCCATCGGCCATGGGCTGGAGGGCGACTTCAACCGCAAAGGTTCAAGCGCATTCAGCGGCAAGATTGGCCAACGTGTGGCCGCCAAAGGCGTCACCGTGTTGGACGACGGCACCATCGCCGATCGACGCGGCTCGCTCAATGTGGACGATGAAGGCCACGCCAGTCAAAAAAATGTGCTGATTGAAGATGGCATCTTGGTGGGCTATATCCAAGACAGTTTGAACGCCCGTCTGATGGGTGTTGCCCCCACGGGCAACGGTAGACGCGAAAGCTATGCGCATGTGCCCATGCCGCGCATGACCAATACCTATATGTTGGCAGGTGAAAAGCCCCCAGAAGAAATCGTCGCCAGCATCAAAAAAGGTTTGTACGCCACCAACTTTGGCGGTGGTCAGGTGGACATCACCTCGGGCAAGTTTGTCTTCTCTGCCAGCCAAGCGTTTTGGGTGGAAAACGGGAAAATCCAATACCCTGTCAAGGGTGCCACCTTGGTTGGCAATGGCCCTGATGCGCTCACCCGTGTCAGCATGATCGGCAACGACATGGCGCTGGACCCAGGTGTGGGCACCTGCGGCAAAGAGGGCCAAAGCGTGCCAGTGGGTGTAGGTCAACCCACCTTGCGCATCGATGGTTTAACGGTGGGCGGCACCGCATAACGGCGGCCCAAAGCGCCAAAAAAGCCTGTGCTACATTAACGCGTATGGCTTCTTTGCATTTTTACTTTGCTTATTTTTTCTTCTCACGCTTTACCGGCGGTCGAGAGGTCTGAACGCAAACAACGCTTAGAACCCCGAACCAACCGCCGGCCTCCGGCGGTTTTTTTTTGCCAAACCCTGTTGCCCCGATCAGAAACGCCTCCAAGGAGCTTTGATGAAAACCCCCAAGCATGATGCTTATGCACCGATCAATGACCAGACCAGCCAAACCGACAACCAACGCATCAAGGACATCACCGTGTTGCCGCCTCCTGAACATTTGATCCGCTTCTTTCCCATTGCCGGCACGGCCGTTGAGAGCTTGATCGCCAAGACCCGCCAGCGCGTGCACAAAATCATGGCTGGTAAAGACGATCGTTTGCTGGTGGTGATGGGTCCTTGCTCCATCCACGACCCAGCCGCCGCCTTGGACTATGCGCGCCGCTTGAAGGTCGAGCGCGAAAAGTACGCTGATACGCTGGAAATCGTGATGCGGGTGTACTTCGAAAAGCCCCGCACCACCGTGGGTTGGAAAGGCTTGATCAATGACCCTTACTTGGATGAGAGCTTTCGCATTGATGAGGGCTTGCGCATTGCGCGCCAGTTGCTGATCGAGATCAACCGCGCTGGTGTGCCCGCAGGCAGCGAGTTTTTGGATGTGATTTCACCCCAGTACATTGGCGACCTGATCAGCTGGGGCGCGATTGGTGCCCGCACCACCGAAAGCCAGGTGCACCGTGAACTGGCCTCGGGCTTGTCGGCACCGATTGGTTTCAAAAACGGGACCGATGGCAACATCAAAATCGCGACAGACGCCATCCAAGCCGCTGCACGTGGCCACCATTTTTTGTCGGTGCACAAAAACGGCCAAGTGGCGATCGTGCAAACCCAGGGCAACCCCGATTGCCATGTGATTTTGCGAGGCGGAAAAACCCCCAACTACGACGCCGCCAGTGTTGCCGCAGCCTGCAAAGAGTTGGAAGCCGCCAAATTGCCCGCCAGTTTGATGGTCGATTGCAGCCATGCCAACAGCAGCAAGCAGCACGAGCGCCAGTTGGTGGTGGCCCAAGATATCGCCGACCAAATGGCCGGCGGTTCACACAGCGTGTTTGGCGTGATGATTGAGAGCCACCTCAAAGCGGGTGCGCAAAAATTCACCCCTGGCAAAGACAAGGTGCAAGACTTGGCTTACGGCCAAAGCATCACCGATGCTTGTTTGGCTTGGGATGACTCCTTGCAAGCGCTGGACGTGCTGTCCAAAGGTGTCAAAGCTCGGCGCGGAAAGAAATAAACAGCCGCCCGGGGCTTGGCCCCGGTCGGTTGTGGGCTTTCGGCCGGGATGCGCGCGGGTCGCTTTTGGCACGACAGGACATGCCCATGAAGCAGATATATATGCCTATAATGTACATTTGAAAAGTACATAAAGGTTATTTATGTCCATGTCCATTGCCCAGTCTCGACAGCAGCTCTCCGCCCTGATCGCAGCGGCCCAACTGCAACCCCAAACCATCACCAACCGCAACAAACCAGTGGCGGTGCTGGTGTCGGCCGACTACTATGCCCGCAGCGAAGCCACGGTCAAACCCGAGGTTGAGGGTTTTTACAGCCAGTGGCTGCTGCTGCGAGAGGCCTTTGCGCCGCTGGACGACACCGGCCTGGGCACTGTCGACGCTGCAGCGCGGCCTGCAGCCTGGCAACGCGAGAATGCTTTTGTGGAGCCCATGACAGGGCCACGCCCATGAGCGGAACCATCGTTTTGGCCGACACCAATGTCATCAGTGAGTTGGTGAAGAACAAGCCCGACACACAGGTGATGCGCTGGCTGCAGACGGTGCAAGGGATGGCCATCTCTGCCATCACGCTGGAGGAAGCGCATTTTGGGATGGCGTGGCAACCCAATGCCCGCAAGCTGGCGCTGTTCAACGCTTTGGTTGAGCGTCTGCACGCTGTGTATGCCATCAGCCCGGCCATTGCGCAGCGTGGGGGTGTATTGCGTGGGCAATTTCAGGCCCAAGGCATCTCGCGCAGCGCTCCCGATATGCTGATTGCCGCCACCGCCATGGAGCACCAATTGGTGCTGGCCACGCGCAATGTGCGCGACTTCTTGGGATGTGGCGTGCAACTCATCAACCCGTTTGAGGCTGCTTGAGCATCCCTTTTTGGATGCCAAATTGGGCCTGACATGTGGGGCCATGCTGACGTTCGCAGGCCAGGCCTGATTTCGCCATGCCTCATTTCCGAGTCGCTCGATCACCTGTGATTTGTGGCCGTGTCTTTTTGACAGCCTGGGTTAACCGGTCGATCGGTGGCGCCGCAGGCTCAGGCCTGCAAAGCCTGCAGCAATTTGGCGTGAACCCCGCCAAAGCCGCCATTGCTCATGCACAGCACATGGTCGCCTGGGCGGGCTGCGGCCTTGACCTGCGCCACCAAGCTGTCGATGTCGCCAGCGGTCTGCGCCCTTGCGCCCATGGGTGACAAAGCTTCTGCGGCGTCCCAGTCCAAACCGGCGGTGTGGCAAAACGCCAAGTCGGCTTGCTCCAAGCTCCACGGCAATTGCGACTTCATCGCACCCAGCTTCATGGTGTTGCTGCGCGGCTCGAACACCGCCAAGATGCGGTCCGTGCCCACTTGGCGGCGCAAGCCATCGACAGTCGTGCGAATGGCGGTGGGGTGGTGGGCGAAGTCGTCATACACCGTGATGGCCTGCTCTCCCGCGCCCACGTGGCCGCGCACTTCCATGCGCCGGCGCACATTCTCAAATGATGACAAGGCTTGGCAGGCATCAGCCACGGCCACGCCCACATGGTCAGCTGCGATGACGGCGGCCAAGGCGTTCATTTGGTTGTGCACCCCGCCCAAAGCCCATTGCACCCGGCCTTTGAGGGCGCCGTGATGCAGCACCTCAAAGTCTGAAGGTTCGCCACGCAGTTGCCATGTGGCATGGGGCGAAGCGCCAAAACCCGCCACCTCGCTCCATTGGCCCAGGCCCAATACCCGCTGCAAACTCTCTTGCTCGGCATTCACCACCAAGCGGCCGCTGGCGGGCACGGTGCGCACCAAGTGGTGGAACTGCCGCTCAATCGCAGCCAGGTCGGGGAAGATGTCGGCGTGGTCAAACTCGAGGTTGTTGAGCACCGCGGTGCGTGGGCGGTAATGCACAAACTTGCTGCGTTTGTCGAAAAACGCGGTGTCGTATTCGTCGGCTTCGATGACAAACAGGGGGCGGCTTTGGCCCTTGGCTAAACCTCCCAAGCGGGCCGACACGCCAAAGTTCAAAGGCACGCCGCCGATCAAAAAACCGGGTGTCAGGCCAGTGTGCTCTAAAACCCAGCTCAGCATGGCGGTGGTGGTGGTCTTGCCATGGGTGCCGGCGATGGCCAGCACATGGCGACTCTGCTCGGGGGCATGCAGCACATGGTCGCTCAGCCACTGCGGGCCGCTGGTATAGGGCAGACCGGCTTCCAAAATCGCTTCCATCAGCGGGTAGCGTGGCGTGCCGTCGGGCAAGCGGGCGCGGGAAACCACATTGCCCACCACGAACATATCGGGCTTCAAGGCCAGTTGGTCAGCGCTGTAGCCTTCGATCAGCTCGATGCCCAAAGCGCGAAGCTGGTCGCTCATGGGGGGGTAGACGCCGCTGTCGCAGCCGGTGACGCGGTGGCCGGCTTCGCGGGCCAGGGCGGCCAAACCGCCCATGAAGGTGCCGCAGACACCTAATATATGAATGTGCATGGGCGCCGATTGTAGGAGCGGGGGCTTTGCAGCCCAGGCACAATCTGCCCCATGATGACGCGCTTGCCAGATGAAATCGCCGCTGCCGCCGCTCGATGGGTGGTGGAGGAGGGCATGGAGTATGGCCCGGCCAAAAGCCGCGCCGCGCGCGAGTTGGGCGCCGGTCGGCGCTCGGCCTGGCCCGATAACGACCTGGTGGAACAAGCGGTGCGGGAATACATCGCTGTGTTTTGTGCCGAAAGCCAAGCCCAGGAGTTGGCGGCTTTGCGCGCCCTGGCCTACCAATGGATGGAGCGCTTGCAGGCTTTCCGCCCCCATTTGGCCGGGGCGGTGTGGCGTGGCACGGCGACACGTTTGAATGACATTTACCTGCAATTGTTTTGCGATGACCCCAAATCAGCCGAATTGGCGCTGATTGACCAAGGCGTGCGGTTTCAGCCCAGCGCGGTCACTGGGTTTCAAGGCGAGGTGGTCGATGCCCTGAGCTTTTCATGCCCCTGCCCGGGTCTGGGCGAAGAAGTGGGCATCCATTTGATGGTGCACGACCACGATGATTTGCGCGGCGCCTTGCAACCCAATCGCCAAGGCCGTCGTGGGCGCGGAGATTTGAAGGCATTGCTGGCTTTGCTACAAGCCCCTGAGGGCGTTCAGCCATGACGCAACTTTCACCCCACGCTGAGCCAGGACCGCCACATCCTTCTCGGCGCGGCCTGCTCTGGGGCGTGGCCGCCACCGCTGCAGCGGCAGGCCTGGGCTTGGCTGCCTGGCGCGGCGGGCTTTTCGGGCACCCTGTGGCGCCACTGCCGCCAGGCTGGTGGGACACGCAGTGGGACGCTCCCCAGGGTGAGCCGGTG
Organism: Bordetella parapertussis; assembly: GCA_945901225.1. GTDB lineage: Bacteria > Pseudomonadota > Gammaproteobacteria > Burkholderiales > Burkholderiaceae_C > Limnohabitans. The sequence continues at coordinate 27,863 of CAMDKR010000002.1, forward strand.
TCGGTGGCGACCTTCAAAGGCAGGCCCTTGGTGATCAATTTTTGGGCCACTTGGTGCGCGCCTTGTGTCGAGGAAATGCCTTTATTGGATGCCTTCTACCGTGAAAATAAGGCTAAAAACTGGCAAATGATCGGCATTGCCATTGACCAGCCGTCTTCGGTGCGGCGTTTTTTGACCCAGTACCCAGTGTCATACCCCATTGCCTTGGGGGGCCTGCAAGGCACCGAATGGGGCAAGGCCATGGGCAACGCCCAAGGTGGGCTGCCCTTTACGGTAGTGTTGAATGCCAATGGCGACATGATCGGTCAGTATTTGGGTAAATTAAAAGAAGATCAAATCAAATCCTGGTCTTCTTTGGCCTCCTGAAGCAGTTTTTTTCGGCATTTGCATCTTTTTGGTGTAAATTCGGCCCTCTTGCAGCTCAGGGTGGAATTTGATTATGGATTTGAGAAAACTTAAGACGCTCATTGACTTGGTCTCCGAGTCCAATGTGTCTGAGTTGGAAATCACCGAGGCCGAAGGCACGGTGCGCATCGTCAAGGCGGTGAACAACCCAGTGGTGGCTGCACCCTTGGCCGCGCCAGTGGCCATGGTGGCGGCACCAGCCCCAGCGGTGGTGCCGGCCACCGCGCCAGCCCCAGCCGCTCCGCCCGAAGTGGTGGGTCATGTGGTCAAGTCGCCCATGGTGGGTACTTTCTACCGCGCCTCCAGCCCGGGCGCCAAGTCGTTTGTCGAGGTCGGGTCGGTGGTCAAAGAGGGCGATGCCATTTGCATTATTGAGGCGATGAAGATCCTCAATGAGATCGAGGCCGATGCCAGCGGCACCATCACCCAAATTTTGGTGGACAACGGTCAGGCCGTGGAGTTTGGCCAGCCCATGTTTGTGATCGCCTAAGCCCCAGCCCATGTTCAAGAAAATCCTCATCGCCAACCGGGGCGAGATTGCACTGCGCATCCAACGCGCTTGCCGCGAAATGGGCATTCAAGCCGTGGTGGTGTATTCCGAAGCCGACCGCGAAGCCAAATATGTCAAGCTGGCCGAAGAGGCGGTGTGCATTGGCCCGGCGGCATCGGCCCAAAGTTATTTGCACATGCCGGCCATCATCTCGGCCGCCGAGGTGACCGATGCCGAGGCGATTCACCCAGGCTATGGCTTTTTGAGCGAAAACGCCGACTTCGCCGAACGGGTGGAGAAAAGCGGTTTCAAATTCATTGGCCCCAGCCCCGAATCGATTCGCATGATGGGCGACAAGGTGTCGGCCAAGCAGGCCATGATCAAGGCCGGTGTGCCCTGCGTGCCGGGCTCAGAAGGTGAGTTGCCCGATGACCCGGTGCAAGTGCGCCGCATCGCCAAAAGCGTGGGTTACCCGGTCATCATCAAGGCCGCGGGCGGGGGTGGCGGCCGAGGCATGCGCGTGGTGCACACGGAAGCAGCGCTGATTCACGCGGTGCAAACCACCAAGGCCGAGGCGGGTGCTGCATTTGGCAACCCAGCGGTTTACATGGAGAAGTTTCTTCAAAACCCACGCCACATTGAAATCCAGGTGATGGCCGATCAGTTCAAGAATGCTGTTTTCTTGGGCGAGCGCGATTGCTCGATGCAGCGGCGGCACCAAAAAATCATCGAAGAGGGACCTGCGCCTGGCATTCCGCGCAAGTTGATCGACAAAATTGGCGAGCGTTGTGCAGCCGCTTGCAAGCGCATGGGCTACCGGGGCGCTGGCACCTTTGAGTTTTTGTATGAAAACGGTGAGTTTTATTTCATCGAGATGAACACCCGGGTGCAGGTGGAGCACCCGGTCACCGAGTTGATCACCGGGGTGGACATTGTGAAAACCCAAATCATGGTGGCTGCTGGTGAAAGGTTGCCCTTCACCCAGCGCCAGATCACGGTCAAAGGCCATGCCATTGAGTGCCGCATCAATGCCGAAGACCCGTTTAATTTTGTGCCCTCACCGGGTCGCATCACCATGTGGCACGCACCGGGTGGCCCTGGGGTGCGGGTGGACTCGCATGTGTACACCAATTACTTTGTGCCACCGAACTACGACTCCATGGTGGGCAAAATCATTGTGTACGGCGACACCCGCGATCAGGCCATTGCACGCATGCGCACTGCGCTGTCGGAGACCTTGGTCGAGGGCATCAACACCAATATTCCCCTGCACCGAGAGCTGATGGTGGATGCCAAGTTCATGTCGGGGGGCACCAATATCCACTACTTGGAAGCGTGGATCGCTGCGCGCAAACGCTGATGCATGAGTTGCGTTTGCTCGCGCCGCAAGACCGCGTGGAGTGGTTGAGCGAAGCACTGGAGGCCCTGGATGCGTTCAGCGTGTCGGTGGAAGACGCCGACGCCCACAGCGACAGCGAATCGCCCTTATTTGGTGAACCCGGCATGCCCCCACCCCAAGCCGGTTGGGACCGCTCACAGGTGACGGCTTTGTTTGCCGACCAAGCCCAAGCCCAGGCCGCGGTCAAGGTGCTGGTCTTGCAAGATGGGTTTGAATCATGCGAAATGCTGGGCATCACCGAATTGGTCGAGCAAGACTGGGTGCGTTTGACGCAATCGCAGTTTGCGCCGGTGGAGATCACCCCGGATTTTTGGATCGTCCCGACCTGGCATGAGCCGCCAGCCCAAGCGCAGCGGGTGTTGCGCCTGGACCCGGGCTTGGCCTTTGGCACCGGTACCCACCCGACCACGCGCATGTGTTTGCGCTGGTTGGCGCAACACGATGTGCGCGGCGCGTCGGTGCTGGACTACGGTTGTGGCTCGGGCATATTGGCCATGGGGGCGGCTTTGTATGGCGCAGCCCGCGTCGATGCGGTCGACATTGACCCCGACGCGGTGCAGGCCACCGTGCGCAATGCCCAGGCCAACGGGGTGGTGCTGCAAGCGGGTTTGCCAGACCAGGTGCAAGGCCCGTACCAATGTGTGTTGGCCAATATCTTGGCCTCGCCCCTGCAAGTGCTGGCGCCCTTGCTGTGTGGCTTGGTGCAAGGCAGCGGTGGGCAATTGGTGTTGGCCGGTATTTTGGAGCGCCAGGTTGAACTGCTGCAACAGGCTTATGCCCCCTGGTGCGTTTTGGGTGTGCATGACCAAGAAGACGGCTGGGCTTTGATGACTGCGCGCTTCGATTGAGTTGGCGGTGAGCCCCAGCTGCGGCATCTGCGTTTGCATGAGCAGTGTGCCACCTACAATGCCTGCATCATGACCTTGGCTGTGCAGTGCCCCCAATGCCTAACCGCTTTCAAGGTGGTGCAAGACCAACTCAAGGTGGCCAATGGTTGGGTCCGGTGCGGTCGGTGCGAACAGGTTTTTGATGCGCGCTCCCACTGGTTGGACGTGCCCGACAGCGTTACAGCTTTGAACGACGAGCCATCGGAGCCAGTCCCACCATCACATCCCCTTTCAGCCCCGCCTGAGTCCATTGGCGTTGAAGCCACACCCGACCCAGCGGCCCCCACTGAGGCCGTGTATGCCCAAGCACGGCTGGACGCAGACGACTTCAATGAACTGGACTTGACGCAAGACGTGTTACACCTTGCGCCCAATCGGCCGCGCCGGGTCTGGCATGTGTTGAACCTGATGCTGGGCTTGGCGCTGTGCGCCCAATGGGCCTGGTGGGCCAAAAGCCCAGTGTTGGCCCACTGGCCCTCCGCGCACGAATGGGCCCAAGCCCAATGCGCACAGTGGAGTTGCCACATCGATTGGCCACAAGGCCTGAATGCGGTCTTGATCGAACGTGCCCATTTCGAGCCCGATGGCGAAGGCCATCATCGTTTGCAAATCCAGTTGTCCAATCGTGCCAACCACCCAGTGGCCACGCCGTGGGTGGACCTGTCCCTCACCGATGCAGAAGATCGGGTGGTGATTCGCCGCGCGCTGACGCCGCAAGAGATGGGCTTGCCCCGACATTTGAACCCTGGGGCCGACGCGGTCTCCAGTGTGCATTGGCGGGTGGACTCCGATGTGGAAGACCGCTTGAGTGGCTACCGTGCAGAGATTTTTTACCCTTGAAGAAAGAAAAAACATGGCTTCTTTGATTTGTGGATCCTTGGCTTTTGACACCATCATGGATTTTGAAGGGCGCTTTGCCGAGCAAATCTTGCCCGACCAATTGCACATCTTGAATGTGTCTTTTTTGGTGCCGGCTTTGCGCCGCGACTTTGGCGGTTGTGCAGGCAACATCGCCTATAGCTTGCATCAATTGGGTGGTCAGGCTTATCCGGTGGCTGCTTTGGGCAACGATGGCGGGCCCTATGTCGAGCGCTTGCAAGGCCTGGGCATCGACACCCGTTGGGTGCGCACCATGCCCGACACCTACACCGCCCAAGCGATGATCATGACCGACCGCGACAACAACCAAATCACCGCCTTCCACCCAGGCGCCATGGGCCTGGCGCACCAAATCCAGGTTGGTGCGGTCGAAGGCGTGCGTTTGGGCATCATCTCGCCCGATGGGCGCGACGCCATGCTGCAGCATGCGCAACAGTTCAAAGCGGCGGGCATTCCGTTTGTGTTTGATCCCGGCCAGGGCTTGCCGATGTTCAATGGTGAGGAGTTGACCCGGTTCATTCAAGACGCCGATTGGGTCACCGTCAACGACTACGAAGGCAAGATGCTCAGCGACCGCACCGGTTTGAGCCATGCGGACATATCGCGCCAAGTGCGTGGCTTGGTGGTGACCTTGGGCGCACATGGTTGCGAAGTGTGGGAGGGTGGCCAAAAAACCGTCGTCGCCCCGGTCAAGGCCCAAGCGGTGGTTGATCCCACAGGCTGTGGCGATGCTTGGCGCGGGGCCTTGCTGTTTGGCTTGGAACAAGGCTGGCCGCTCACTCGTTGCGCCGCCTTGGGCAACCATGTGGGCGCCTTGAAGATTGCCCAGCGTGGCCCGCAAAACTATCAAATTCCTGCAGGCTTGGTCGCGTCGGTCTTGGCTTGATCAGAGGGCAGCAAGGCTGCCCAGTGCGCGTTGACAGCGGCTGCGGCGCCAACGTTCAAGCGTTTGCGCCGTGCGCTTTGTCCTCGCACCCATTGAATCTGTCCTTTGGCAATGCCCAGTGTTGATGCCAGCCAGGCTACCAAGGCTTTGTTGGCCTGGCCCTCGATGGGGCGGGCATGCAGTCGCACTTTCAAAGCACCATCAAACACCCCTGCACTGTGGGTGCGCGCCGCGTTCGGTACCAAGTGAATGTCGATGTGGCAATCGCCATTGGTTTGCCAATGCAGAAAAGACCCGGTGGGATGAGAACTCATCGGTGTGTGGTGTGAGAAAGTAAAAAGCCCGATGCTTTTGGGCACCGGGCTTGAGCAGCGGCGAACCGCTGGCCAGATCTTTGCAGATCAGGGCTTATGTGCCGTCGGAAACGGCCAAGCGGCTTGCGGGTTCAGAGTGGTCTGAGCCGCAGGTGCCGCAGGGGCTGGCGCCGCTTTGGCAGCAGGCTTTTTCGCGGCTTTCTTCGCTGCCGGCTTTTTGGCAGCTTTTTTAGCAGCAGGCTTTTTCGCGGCCGGCTTTTTCTTGGCGATGGCTTTTTTAGCGGCCTTCTTGACGGCTTTTTTGGCAGCAGGCTTTTTCGCCGCTACTTTCTTGGCCGCTGGCTTCTTCGCTGCAGCTTTTTTGGCGACGGGCTTTTTAGCTGCCGCTTTCTTGGCCACAGGCTTCTTCGCTGCTACCTTTTTAGCAACCGGCTTTTTGACTGCCGGTTTCTTCTTGGCGGCGGGCTTCTTCGCTGCTACTTTCTTTGCTGCCGGCTTTTTGGCGGCGACTTTCTTTGCGGGGGCCTTGGTTTTTGTGGCCGATTTTTTTGCAGTTGCCATAAAGTTCTCCTAGATCAAGTGAACAGATCGTTGGGTGGAAAACACTTTGTGCGCCTTTGGGGGCACACCAAGCGATCCATGGCGTTGGACCCGGGTCCAGCGCCATGAACTCGAAACGCAAATTCTCCGCAGCCCAGCGGGCTTGATGTGCAGAGTGATTTGCAAATGGGGTACATGTGTTGCGGCAAGTGGCTCAGTCCCAAGACAGGGCGCCACCCGATTGGTACTCAATGACACGTGTCTCAAAGAAATTGCGTTCTTTCTTGAGGTCGATCATCTCGCTCATCCAGGGGAAGGGGTTTTCCTCGTGCGGGAACAGCGCCTCCAGGCCAATTTGGGTGGCCCGGCGGTTGGCGATGTAGCGCAAATAACCTTTGAACATGGACGCATTCATGCCCAGCACACCGCGTGGCATGGTGTCTTCGGCGTAGCGGTATTCCAATTCAACGGCCTTGTGGAACAAGGCTTTGATCTCTTCTTTGAACTCGCTGGTCCACAGATGAGGGTTTTCAAGCTTGAGCTGGTTGATCAAGTCAATGCCAAAGTTGCAATGCATGGACTCGTCGCGCAAGATGTATTGGTACTGCTCGGCAGCACCGGTCATTTTGTTTTGACGGCCCAGGGCCAGAATTTGGGTGAAACCCACATAGAAGAACAAGCCCTCCATCAGGCAAGCAAACACGATCAAGCTTTTGAGCAGGGTTTGATCGGTCTCAGGGGTGCCGGTGTGGAAGTTCGGATCCATGATCGCTTCGATGAAGGGAATCAGGAACTGGTCTTTGTCGCGAATGGATTGAACTTCGTTGTAAGCGTTGAAGATTTCGCTTTCATCCAAACCCAGGGATTCCACAATGTATTGGTATGCGTGGGTGTGAATGGCCTCTTCAAAGGCTTGGCGCAGCAAAAACTGTCGGCATTCTGGGGCCGTGATGTGGCGGTATGTGCCCAACACGATGTTGTTGGCCGCCAGCGAGTCAGCGGTGACAAAAAAGCCGAGGTTGCGTTTGACAATGCGACGCTCGTCTTCGGTCAGCCCGTTGGGGTCTTTCCACAAAGCGATGTCACGGGTCATGTTGACCTCTTGGGGCATCCAGTGGTTGGCGCAGGTGGCGAGGTATTTCTCCCAGGCCCATTTGTACTTGAAGGGAACCAACTGGTTCACGTCGGTCTGACCATTGATGATGCGCTTGTCTGCGGCCACCACGCGCCGCGCCGGCGCACTTTCTTTGGGGGCTGGTGTTGCCAAGATTGGCACCGGTGCGCCATCGTGCAGATGGGTCGGTGCAGCTTGTGCGCTGGACAAGCCAGAATGGTTCAGGGGTGGGATGTCCATCGAGCGGGCTGAAAGGCCGCTGGCAAGAGGAGATGGCGCTGAGGGTTTGACTTCTTCGTCCCAGGTCAACATAGGAAAATATCCATTCGATGAATTATGCGGTCAGTTGCTAAAAAAGGAAAGCACTCGTTCACTTCGATCGTGAAAGGTGTTGTTCAATTGCATCGAAGCACGTTGTCGCGCTTCGATGCAATGCGTGAAAAATCACTGACAAGCTTCGCAGGTGGGGTCATCAACCCCGCAAAACTTGATGTCTGTGGCGGGCACGTCGCTCATTTGGGCGCGCGCTGCCGCAGCAGCGGCGTCCATCGCGCTCATGCCCGTCGCTTGTGAGGAGGACACGGCGTTGTGGCTGCCCGATTGCACTGTGGATTTTTCAGCTTGGGTGGCGCTGGAGGTGCGCAAGTAATAAGTGGTTTTGAGGCCGCGCAGCCAAGCCAACTTATAGGTCTCGTCGAGTTTTTTACCCGATGCGCCAGCCATGTAGATGTTGAGCGACTGGGCTTGGTCGATCCACTTTTGGCGCCGCGCTGCCGCTTCGACCAGCCACTGGGGCTCGATCTCAAAGGCGGTTGCATATTGGGCCTTGATGTCTTGGGGCACCCGGTCGATGGGGCGCAGTGAACCGTCAAAGTGTTTGAGGTCCATGACCATCACGTCATCCCACAGGCCCAGGCGCTTGAGGTCGCGCACCAGGTAGGCATTGATCACGGTGAACTCACCAGACAAGTTGGACTTGACGGATAAATTGCCAAAGCTGGGCTCGATGGAGGCGTCCACGCCAATGATGTTGGAGATGGTGGCGGTGGGGGCGATGGCCACGCAGTTGGAGTTGCGCATGCCATCGGCGGCAATTTTGCGGCGCAGCGCGTCCCAGTCCAATGTGGCTTTGCGATCGACTTCGACATAGCCACCGCGCTCTTTGGCCAGCATGTCCAAGGTGTCGGGCGGCAAAACGCCCTGATCCCACAGCGAACCTTTGAAGCTGGAGTACTTGCCGCGCTCACGCGCCAACTCGGTGGATGCCCAATAGGCGTAATAGCAAATGGCCTCCATCGAGGTGTCGGCAAACTCCACCGCGGCCTGTGAGCCATATGGAATGCGCAAAGCGTACAAGCTGTCTTGAAACGACATCACGCCCAGGCCCACGGGGCGGTGGCGCAGGTTGGAATCGCGCGCCTTTTTCACCGCGTAGTAGTTGATGTCAATCACGTTGTCGAGCATGCGCATGGCCGTGCCAATGGTGCGCTTGAGTTTGTCATGGTCGACTTGGCCGTTGTTCAGGTGTTGCAGCAAGTTGATCGAGCCCAAATTGCACACGGCGGTTTCGGTGTCGCTGGTGTTGAGGGTGATCTCGGTGCACAAATTGGATGAATGAACCACGCCGGCGTGCTGCTGGGGTGAGCGCACATTGCAGGCATCCTTGAAGGTGATCCAAGGGTGCCCGGTCTCAAACAGCATGGTCAGCATCTTGCGCCACAGGTCGGCGGCTGGCACTTTGCGGCTGGGCTTGATGTCACCACGTTCGGCGCGTGCTTCATAGGCCACGTAGGCTTTTTCGAAAGCGGCGCCAAACAAGTCGTGCAGGTCGGGCACATCGGAGGGGGAGAACAGCGTCCAGTCGCCCTTTTCCATCACCCGGCGCATGAACAAATCGGGAATCCAGTTGGCGGTGTTCATGTCGTGGGTGCGGCGGCGATCGTCGCCGGTGTTTTTGCGCAGCTCCAGAAACTCTTCAATGTCCAGGTGCCAGGTTTCCAAATAAGTGCACACGGCGCCTTTGCGCTTGCCGCCTTGGTTGACAGCCACAGCGGTGTCGTTGACCACTTTGAGGAATGGGACCACGCCTTGGGACTCACCGTTGGTGCCCTTGATGTGCGAACCCAGGGCGCGCACACGGGTCCAGTCGTTGCCCAGGCCGCCCGCAAATTTGGACAGCAAGGCGTTTTCTTTGATGGATTCGTAAATGCCGTCCAAGTCGTCGGGCACGGTGGTCAGGTAGCAGCTAGACAGCTGTGAGCGCAATGTGCCGCTGTTGAACAAAGTGGGGGTGCTGGACATGAAGTCAAAGGACGACAGCACCTCATAAAACTCGATGGCGCGGGCTTCGCGGTCGATCTCATTGAGCGACAGGCCCATGGCCACCCGCATGAAAAAGGACTGTGGCAACTCGATGCGGGTTTTGCGCACGTGCAAGAAATAGCGGTCGTACAGGGTTTGCAAGCCGAGGTAATCGAACTGCAGATCGCGTTCGGCCTTGAGCGCAGCGGCCAGGCGAGGCAAGTCAAACTGCGCCATGCGCGGGTCCAGCAAGTCGTTGTCAACGCCTTTTTTGATCAAGGCGGGGAAGTTCTCTTGATAGTGCTGCCCCATCTCCGCTTGGGTGACCTCGGTGCCAAAAACCTCTTTGGCGATGGTGTGCATCAATAAGCGGGCAGTGGCGTAGGTGTAGTCGGGGTCTTTTTCAATCAGGGTGCGAGCGGCCAAGATCGCGGCTTTGTAGACCTCTTCGATGGGAACGCCGTCATACAGGTTGCGCATGGTCTCGGCCACGATCGGGTCGGGCTTGACGTCTTGGCCCAAGCCTTGGCAGGCCGCCGCAATGATTTCTTGCATGCGTGCCAGGTCCAAGGCCACGCGTTGACCGTTGTCGGTCACATGCAAAGCGGGCGCACCGGGTGCCGCCTTTTCTTGCTGCGATGCGCGCTCGCTGGCGCGGCGCTCACGGTAGAGCACATAGGCGCGTGCGACCTCATGGTGGCCGCTGCGCATCAAGCCCAGTTCGACCTGGTCTTGCACGTCTTCAATGTGAAAGGTGCCGCCGCCGGGGCGCGAGCGCATCAGGGCGCGCACCACCGACTGGGTCAAACCGTCGACGGTTTCGCGCACGCTGGCCGAAGCCGCACCTTGGGTGCCGTGTACCGCCAAAAAGGCTTTCATCAGCGCGACCGCGATCTTGGTGGGCTCGAAGGGCACCACGGCACCATTGCGGCGAATGATTTGATAGTGGCTCAGGGACAAGGTGGCAGGGGTTTGGGTCGACTGAGTGGGAGAGGACGGGGTGCTCTGGCGTTGGACGGCGAGCGTTGTCTCTGCGAGTTGCATGGGGAAGACTTTCCTTGTGTTTATTGGTTCTTGATATGGTTGTCCGGTGGCTTAAACAAGCCAGATGCCCCGTGTTAACCAAACCAGCACACACTATATCTGGGGTCTGGGGGCTTTTCAATACGCTATTGGTAGTGTTTTTCGACTTTTTTGAAATTTATTGCACGCGACCTGTATTGGGTCATTGAATGGGCGCGAGCTCAGGGCTTCGGTGTTGGGTTTTTTGCCACGCATGGGGTCAAAAAAGTGTGGCGCAAGGTGAGTTCAGTTGAAATTTTGCAGTGCAACACTGTTTTTATGTGTTAAGCAACACCAGTGCTTTGCACCAGGCGGTCAATGGCGTTCAGGTGCTGGGGAAATGAGAAGCGTGCCAACCCAAGTCCCGCTGCAAACGCGCCCAATCAAAGCCTGGGCCCGGGTCTTGTTTGCGGCCCACGGCAATGTGTTCGTGCCCAGCGATGTGTTCAATCGGGTAGGCGTCGCGCAGGGCTGCACACAAAGTGCTGAGGGTTTCGTATTGGCTGGCTTCAAAAGTGTGGCCGTCCAAACCTTCGAGTTCAATGCCAATGGAAAAGTCGTTGCACTGGTCTTGGCCATTGAAGCTGGACACCCCGGCATGCCATGCCCGGTCATCGCAGCTCACCAGTTGCCACAACTGGCCTTGGCGGCGGATGAAAAAATGGGCCGAGACTTGCAGGCCTTGCAGGCTTTGAAAATAAGGGTGCTCGTGGATCGCCAGTTGGTTGGTGAACAAATCCAGCACGTGGGAGGAACCATATTCACCGGGGGGCAAGCTGATGGCATGGACCACCACCAAGTGGATCGACGTTTTCGTTGGCCTGGCGCCAAAGTTGGGGGATGGGCAGCGGCGTGCATAGCGGTACCAGCCTTGTGCCCACAGCGGCCGCGCCGGAGATTCAAGCATGGTTCATGCGCCGTTGCGCAGCTGGTGCTCTTTGCTGCAAAAAAACACGTCGTTGGCGACGATGGCATCGGTTTGTGGCAAATGCAATCCACAGTGAGCACAGTGAACCATGCGCTCGGCAGAGGTGGGCGTGGTGGGCGGCACTGGGGGTGTTTGACTGCGTTTTCGAAGCCGCCACCAGCCCACGCCGACCAAGACCACCACCAACAGCAGCAAGCCTTTCATCCGAGGCGATCCAAAACAACCTCCAGCACAAAGCGCGAGCCCACATAGGCCAGCAGCAGCAAGCCGGTGCCCGCGTAGAGCACCCGAACCGCCGTGCGACCGCGCCAACCCAATTGGGTGCGGCCAAATAGCAACGTGGCAAAGCACAGCCAAGACAACAGAGAAAAAATGGTTTTGTGGTCCCAACGCCAAGCGTGGCCCGAGCCGTACAACTGCTCGCCAAACCACCAGCCGGCCAGCAATGTCGCGCTGAGCAGCACAAAACCAGCACCGACAAACCTGAAGGTCAGCCGCTCCAGCGTCAGCAAGGGCATGCCAATGGTGGCGTCCGCAGCCATGCGCATTTGTCGCTCGGCCCGCGTCATCAAGGCCGCATGCACCACGGCAGCACCAAACAAACCATAAGAGGCCAAGCCAAATGCCCAATGCAGGGGCAACCAAGCAGAGGCGTTGACATTCATGGCTTTGCCAGGAAATGCCATGGTCAGCAGCAGCACTGCGGCGCCCAGGCCACCCAAAGCACCGCGCGATCGCACTTGCGGAACCCAGCGCTGTTCCAAGGCATAAAAGGCCATCACCAGCCAGCAGGTCACCGACAGGGCTGGGGCAAAGCCAAAATGAGGACCTGCGCTGTCGCCGATGCCCATCAGCCCGCTGATCCAGGCCCAGGCATGGGTGCCCCAGGCCACGGAGAGCATGCGCCGGCTGTTGGCCACGCCCAATTGCGGGCCCAAGAGCGCACTGCCAGCGTACAGCAACACCGCCACAGCGCTGAGCACGAGGTTCAGAGAAAGGTCCGCAGGTAAAATCATCGCCAGAGTTTAGCGTTTTGCCCAAAGCCTGCGCTGCGCTTTTCTTTCAGGGCCTTGGGCCCTCCATCCAACCGCTTTGCAGCGAATCCCCATGGCCACCGCACTTACCGACAAGCTCTCCAAACTGGTCAAGCACCTCAGTGGCCAGGCCCGCATCACCGAGTCCAACGTCGCCGACATGTTGCGCGAGGTGCGCATGGCTTTGCTCGAGGCCGATGTGGCGCTGCCCGTGGTGCGCGAGTTCATTGCCCGCGTCAAAGACAAAGCCCTGGGCCAAGAGGTGGTGGGCTCGCTCACGCCAGGCCAGGCCTTGGTGGGCCTGGTTCAGCGCGAATTGGCCGCCACGATGGGCGAGGGCGTGGCTGACATCAACTTGGCGGCCCAACCGCCGGCGGTCATCTTGATGGCGGGCTTGCAAGGGGCCGGCAAAACCACCACCACGGCCAAGCTGGCGCGCCATTTGATTTTGAAGCGCAAAAAAAAGGTGCTCACCGTCTCTGCCGACGTGTACCGACCCGCGGCCATTGAGCAGCTCAAAACGGTCACGGCCCAAGCCCAGGCGGAATGGTTTCCCAGCGAGGTGGGGCAAAAACCGGTGGACATTGTTGTGGCCGCGCTGGATCACGCCAAACGGCATTACTTTGATGTGTTGCTCGTCGACACCGCCGGTCGCTTGGCCATTGATGAAGCCTTGATGCTGGAAATCCAGCAACTGCACCAAGCCCTGAACCCGGTCGAAACCTTGTTTGTGGTGGACGCCATGCAGGGTCAAGATGCGGTCAACACCGCCCGGGCCTTCCATGAGGCGTTGCCATTGACCGGCATTGTCTTGACCAAGACCGATGGTGATTCACGCGGCGGCGCGGCTTTGTCGGTGCGCCAGATCACGGGCGCGCCCATCAAATTTGCCGGCACCAGTGAAAAAATTGACGGCTTGGAGGTGTTTGATGCC
>CAMDKR010000003.1 GCA_945901225.1 Bordetella parapertussis
TTCGGTTTCTTCACGGAAATTGGTTTCGATGATGCCGGCTTTGCCGCCACCATTGGCCATGGCGTAACTCAAGGCCAAATCGCGGGCTTTACCGCTTTTGTCTTGGTGAATCGCCACCAAATGGGGAACGCCACCGCCTTGGGTGTATGTAGAACGAACAGTATGGCCAGGTGCCTTGGGCGCCACCATCCACACATCCAAATCGGCACGGGGCACCACTTGGTTGTAATGCACATTGAAACCGTGGGCAAAAGCCAAAGAAGCACCCTGCTTCATATGGGGTGCGACGTTGTTGTTGTAGACCTCGGAAATTTGCTCGTCTGGCAACAAAATCATCACCACATCAGCGGCTTTGACGGCGTCATTGACTTCCATCACATTCAAGCCAGCTTTGCCAACCTTGTCCCAAGATGCGCCACCTTTGCGCAAACCGACCACGACTTTGACGCCGCTGTCGTTCAAGTTTTGCGCATGGGCGTGTCCTTGTGATCCATAGCCAATGATGGCCACGGTTTTGCCTTTGATGAGGCTTAAATCACAGTCTTTGTCGTAATAGACTTTCATGGGGGTTCTCCTTAAAAATTGTTTTTAAACACGCAACACGCGTTCGCCGCGTCCAATGCCGCAAGCGCCAGTGCGCACAGTTTCCAAAATAGCGCTGTGTTCAATGGCTTCCAAGAAAGCATCGTTTTTGGACACATCGCCAGTCAGTTCAATGGTGTAGCTTTTGTCTGTGACATCAATCACGCGGCCACGAAAAATATCGGCCATGCGTTTCATTTCTTCGCGTTCTTTGCCCACCGCACGCACTTTGACCATCATCAATTCACGTTCGGTGTAAGCGCCTTCAGTCAGGTCAACCACCTTGACCACCTCGATCAGGCGGTTCAAGTGCTTGGTGATTTGCTCGATTACATCGTCCGAGCCAGAAGTTTGCAACGTGATACGCGACAAACTGGGGTCCTCAGTGGGAGCAACGGTTAAAGATTCAATGTTGTAGCCGCGAGCAGAGAACAAGCCCACCACTCTGGACCAGGCGCCAGGTTCGTTTTCAATCAGTACTGCAATGATATGTTTCATAAGGGATCCCTCTTTTCGCAACCCTCCCCCACGAGCGGTAACCCGTGGGCTTGGTTGTCAATAGATTCGTCTGGAAAATTAAAAAGGGTTAGAGGTCTTCACTGCCCAAAAGCATTTCTGTGATGCCTTTGCCAGCTTGAACCATGGGGAAGACGTTTTCAGTTGGGTCAGTGCGGAAATCCATGAACACGGTTCGGTCCTTAAGTTTTCTCGACTCGCGAAGCGCGGGTTCGACATCCTCTGGGCGTTCAATCAGCATGCCCACGTGGCCATAGGCTTCGGCAAGCTTCACAAAGTCGGGCAAGGCATCCATGTAACTGTGGCTGTAGCGACCGGAATATTCAATTTCCTGCCACTGACGCACCATGCCCAAATAACGGTTGTTCAGCGCCACGATTTTGATGGGCGTGTTGTATTGCAAACAAGTGGAAAGCTCTTGAATACACATTTGCACAGAGCCTTCACCAGTGACGCAATACACCTCGCTGTCTGGTTTGGCCAATTTGATGCCCATGGCATAGGGAATGCCCACGCCCATGGTGCCCAAACCACCCGAATTGATCCAGCGGCGCGGTTGATCGAAGCGGTAGTATTGCGCGGCCCACATTTGGTGCTGACCGACATCAGAGGTGATGTAGGCATCAGCATCTTTGGTCATATTCCATAAAGTTTCAACCACATACTGAGGCTTGATGACATCAGAACTGCCATGGTCGTATTTCAGGCAATCGCGTGAGCGCCAAGCTTCAATGGTTTCCCACCAAGCAGCCAAACTTTGCGGGTCGGGCTTAGCAGGCAACTCGCGCAACATGCCAATCATTTCAGTCAGTACTTCTTTGACGTCACCGACGATGGGAATATCTACTTTCACGCGCTTTGAAATGCTAGAAGGATCGATATCGATGTGAATAATCTTGCGCTCGTTTTGCGCGAAATGCTTGGGGTTGCCAATCACCCGATCGTCAAAACGCGCACCCACTGCCAACAACACATCGCAGTTTTGCATAGCGTTATTAGCTTCAATCGTGCCATGCATGCCCAGCATGCCTAGGAATTTTCTGTCGCTGGCCGGGTAGGCCCCAAGGCCCATCAAGGTGTTTGTACAGGGGTAACCCAACATATCCACCAAGGTGCGCAACTCGGCAGATGCTTCACTCATGAGCACGCCACCGCCCGTGTAAATAAAAGGTCTTTTAGCACCAACCAAAAGCTGCAAAGCTTTGCGGATTTGACCGCTATGGCCTTTGCGAACTGGGTTGTAGGAACGCATGTCTACGGATGTTGGATATCCGGTGTACATGGTTCTTTTGAAGGACACATCTTTCGGGATATCGACCACCACGGGACCAGGACGGCCGGTACGCGCAATGTGGAAGGCCTTTTTCATGATGTCAGCCATCTCTCGCACGTCTTTGACCAAGAAATTGTGCTTGACGATGGGGCGGGTGATGCCAACGGTGTCGCATTCTTGAAATGCATCCAATCCGATGGCATGTGTAGGAACTTGGCCGGTGATGATGACCATGGGTATGCTGTCCATGTAGGCCGTGGCAATACCTGTCACCGCGTTGGTCACGCCAGGACCCGATGTGACCAGCGCTACACCGACTTCACCGGTGGCACGGGCATAGCCATCAGCCGCATGAACGGCTGCCTGCTCGTGCCGAACAAGCACATGTTCTATGGTGTTTTGTTTATAAAGCGCGTCGTAAATGTGCAAAACAGCGCCGCCTGGGTAGCCCCAAACGAATTGGACACCTTCAGCCTGCAAAGATTTGACCAAGATATCGGAGCCATTGATTTCGACGGGGGTTTGGCTCAGCGCACTGGCTTGAGCTGCGGATTGGAGTTCCGCTTTGGAGATTTCCATGATGTAACCTTTGTGAATTTCGCAAACGAAAAAACTAGGGTGCCTTTTTGCAACTTCTTATGAAAGTGCATCAAGACTTTGGATTACAAGCTACAGGCGTTTAACACCAAACTTGAACCCTTTTAGTTCTACAGCCAGATATTATGACATTGAATTCCTCGTGATAGACCCTATTCGCCAGAGTCAATGCCCAATGCCATAATGAAAAAATTGTTTTTGCACCCCCCACTGTCCCTATTCCCACGTGTTGCAATAAAGTTTCACTACATCCTTGGCTTCTGACAAAGAACTTTCTGACTTTTTGGTTGGCATAGAAAAACGCGCGTTCAAACGAACTGTCTTTCATGTCCGCGACGACGAGTCGGCGCTTGATATCGTTCAAGACAGCATGATGAAATTGGCCGAACATTACGGAGACAAACCTGTCACAGAGCTGCCGATGCTCTTTCAAAGAATCTTGTCCAACACCACACTGGACTGGTTCAGGCGACAAAAGACCCGTAAAGCCCTTTTTTCCAATTTCAGTGACTTCGGGACGGATCAAGGTGATGATGAATTTGATGTTTTAGACTTCTTAACATCTCATTTAGGTACCGAAAGCGCCTTAGATGCATTCATTAGAACCCAAACATTTGAAAAAATTGAGAAAGAAATACAAAATTTACCTGGACGTCAACGAGAAGCCTTTCTGTTGCGTTATTGGGAGGACTTGGATGTGGCTGAAACTGCAGCAGCCATGGGGTGCTCCGAGGGCAGTGTCAAAACACATTGCTCTAGAGCCGTGCAATCCTTGTTCAAAGCTTTGAGTTCCAAGGGAATCCGACCATGAAACATTTAACATCCGCGCCATCTGCGCAAGACTTGCTTGGCAAGCGGCTTACCAAGATGCTCGATGACAATACCCCTTTGTCATACGAGGTCACAGAACGCTTGCGCGCGGCTCGCACACGCGCTTTGTCGCTCAGGCGCATCACACAGCCCCAATTGCAGACATCTG
The DNA here is from genome assembly GCA_945901225.1 of Bordetella parapertussis. Classification (GTDB taxonomy): domain Bacteria; phylum Pseudomonadota; class Gammaproteobacteria; order Burkholderiales; family Burkholderiaceae_C; genus Limnohabitans. The sequence continues at coordinate 3,948 of CAMDKR010000003.1, forward strand.
AAGAGATACAAACGAAAAATGGCCATGCGCTGCTGAAGTTTCCCAGCCAAATTCAGTTGTTTTTTCAAACTTTTGGCTCCATCATTCCCTTGTTAGGGTTGGTTGCAGGTCTGATTTTGATCAACGAGTTTCATAATGACCAATCTGCACTCGAGTTGGCAGAAATAGATTCGGCACTCTTGATTGATGACTTACCCCCCAATGCCTACACCGACCCTTCATTTCTCGACTACCTCAAATACCAGGTCGATTCACAGCAAAATTGATGCTTGATTCCATGTGCCGCGAAAATAATCTTAGAATTCTCAGTTTCAAATCATGGATGACTTGTGCTTTGATGGCATATTTTTTTGTTTTCGCCTCTGCACATGCGGCAGATCCTGTTGAAAGAACAGACAACAAGCCAAGCGCTGTTGAAACCTCGCCTCGCTGGTCGGAATTGAGTGAATCTCAACAAAAAGCACTGTTGCCTTTGCAAAACCTTTGGTCAACACTTGAAGTCAACCGAAAACGCAAATGGTTGGTCATTGCTCATAATTTTTCCGATATGAGCGAATCCTCCCAACTTTTGGCTCAAGAGCGTATGCGTGAGTGGGCGGCACTAAGCCCGCTTCAGCGCTCACAAGCCCGTTTGAATTTTGCCCAAACAAAGCAACTCTCCCCTGACGAAAAAATGGCCAAGTGGGAAGCCTACCAAGCCCTGAACGATGAAGAGAAGCAAAAATTACCTTCTTCTCGCCTACCCTCGCCAAAGGGTGCAGCCTTGGCTGTCAAGCCTATTTCAGCTGCAAAATTAACCATGCCTCCAACGAAAAAAGAAGGTCAAAGCTCTTCACCTCGCATTGACACAGGGCAACTCAACCCTTTCACTTTATTGCCAGCAAACCTGCCAGCCACTAACAGGCCCACTGCGGTCCAATGATTCTGCCAGCTGATCCTGTTGACCTAAGCGACCCAAGACTGCCAAGTGCTTCTTTGTTGAAAAGAATGAGTTGTTGGATTTATGAAGGAATTCTGCTTTTTGGTGTCATATTTATTGCAGGCTATCTTTTTGGAACTTTGACACAAACCAGGCATGCCATGAATAACCGTCATGGACTGCAAGTGTTCGTGTTTTTGGTGCTTGCGCTTTATTTCTGTTTTTTTTGGCATAAAGGCCAAACCCTTGCCATGAAAACTTGGCATTTAAAAATCACGCGACTCGATGGGCAAGCCCTTTCGCAAAAACAAGCCCTCATAAGGTATGTATTTGCCTGGATTTGGTTTGTCCCCCCACTGACGCTGACATGGCTATTGAATGGCTCTAGCCTGCTAGGGTTGTTGGCGGTGTTCGTTTGGGTGGTCTTCTGGGCGCTGCTGAGCAAATTCCATCCAGACAAACAGTTTTGGCACGACGATTGGTCGCAGACCCGGGTGGTGGATACTCGACAAAAAACTTCCTCCCATCCAACCCCAGCGAATCCATGAAACCTGCTTTTTCTTTGTGTGTGTATTGCGGCTCACGCACAGGTCATTCCGATGCATTTGCTCAAACGGCAAAAGCCGTTGGTCAATGGATAGGTCAACACCAAGGGCAGTTGGTTTACGGCGGGGGCAACAGTGGCTTGATGGGCATAGTAGCGGCAGCTACCCAACAAGCTGGCGGCAGGGTAGTTGGCATCATCCCTCGTGCATTGGCAGAAAAAGAACATGCAAGAGACGATTGCGATGAGTTTTATTTGGTTGACAACATGCACCAACGCAAGCACATGATGGCTGAGCGAGCCGACGCTTTTCTTGCCCTGCCTGGTGGCATAGGCACGTTTGAAGAGTTTTTTGAAGTCTGGACATGGCGCCAACTGGGGTACCACAACAAACCCATCGGCTTGCTGAATGTGGATGGGTATTACGACGGCTTAATGGCGTTTATGAACACCACCGTTCATGGTGGTTTTGTGTATGACTGGCAGATGAATTTGATCCAACAGTCAGCCAGCTTAGAGCAACTTTTGCCCCTGTTGATTCAAGAAGCCGGCTTGTCTGAGGGTGCAGGCTTGGACGCGATTTAAACCGCAGATTCGTCTGTCTCGCCGGTTCGAATACGCACCACACGCTCGACAGGCGTGACAAAGATTTTTCCGTCACCTATCTTGCCAGTTCGAGCTGCTGTCACGATGGCATCGACGCAGCGATCAACGTCTACTGACTTGACCACCACTTCGACTTTGACCTTTGGCAAAAAATCCACCACGTATTCGGCGCCTCGGTACAACTCGGTATGCCCTTTTTGACGGCCAAAGCCTTTGACTTCTGTGACGGTCAGACCCGTGACACCGCATTCGGCCAAAGCCTCACGCACCTCCTCGAGTTTGAACGGTTTGATAACTGCGGTGATTTGTTTCATGGCTAACTTCCCTCGGTATCTAAGAACAAATGGTTTGTCAGGAACGGAAATGACTGGTTATAGGATAACGCCAATCTTTCCCGAAACCTCTATGGGTTATTCGAATACCTATAGGGGCCTGGCGGCGTTTGTATTCGTTCACGCGAATTAATCGCGTCACTTTTTCGACATCAGCTAAGGCATAACCTGCGTCCACAATGTCTTGGGCGCTTTGGTCTTGCTCCATGTACCTCTCCAAAATAGCGTCAAGCACCTCATAGGGGGGCAAACTGTCTTGGTCGGTTTGGTCGGGGCGAAGTTCTGCGCTGGGTGGACGGGTGATGATGCGCTCGGGAATGGGGGAGGTACCCCTGCCATAAGGGTCGTGCTGATTGCGCCAAGTTGCCAGTTGATAGACAAGGGTCTTGGCCACATCCTTGATGACAGCAAAGCCACCGGCCATGTCGCCATACAAAGTGCAATAGCCGGTTGCCATTTCGCTTTTGTTGCCAGTGGTTAAAACGATGGCGCCATGTTTGTTCGACAAGGCCATCAGCAAGGTACCGCGGATACGCGCTTGGATGTTTTCCTCGGTCGCGTCCAATGGCATGCCTGCAAAATCGGGTTCCAGCGTTTGCAAAAAGGCATCGAACATAGGCACGATAGATTTTTCGTCATAACGCACCCGCATTCGATGTGCCATGTCTCTGGCATCGGTCAAACTGATGTCTGCGGTGTAGGGCGAAGGCATCATGACGCAGCGCACATGCTCAGGACCCAGCGCATCCACTGCAATCGCCAACACCAAAGCGGAGTCGATACCCCCCGACAAACCAATCAGTGCACCCGGAAAACGGTTCTTGCCAAGGTAATCTCGAACACCCAACACCAACGCATCCCAGACCTCGGCCAGTTCGGTTTGCAGCGGCACGGTGGCCGCTTGCAACACGGCTTGGCCATCGGCTGATTGAACTGCAACATGGAAATCTGTCTCGACAAAGGCTTGGGCCCGGCCCGCCAATTCACCCGTGGCTTGAAGCGCAAATGACCGCCCTTCAAACACGACCTCATCTTGCCCACCCACCAAATGTGCATAGACCAAGGGCAAACCAGTGGCTTGGCAGCGCTCACGCATTTTGTGTTCGCGCTCTTGTGCCTTGCCCATGTGAAAAGGAGACGCATTGATGACGGCCAAAAGCTGCGCACCAGCGGCTTGGGCGTCTGCTGCGGGTTGCTCGAACCAGGCGTCTTCGCAAATCAGCAAGCCCACTTTCACGCCCTGCACCTCAAACACACAAGGCTTGGTACCAGGCTTGAAATAGCGCCGTTCATCGAACACTTGGTAATTGGGTAACTCGCGTTTGGCATAGCTGGCAACCACCTTGCCCTCACACAGCACGGAAGCCATGTTGAAGCGCAAACTGACTGCCACAGAACGGGAGCGCTCATCGTGGCCGCTGGGGTGGCCTACCACCACATGCATACCCTTTAAATCAGCCAGTGAAAGTCTGATGGTGTCTACTGCTTGTTCGCAAGCGGAGATGAATGAGGCGCGTAAAAACAGATCCTCAGCGGCATAGCCACAGATGGACAATTCCGGCGTGATCAATAACCTGGCCCCTTTGGCATAGGCGCGGCGAGCCGCATCCATGATTTTTTGGGCATTACCGGCCATGTCACCGACGGTGAAATTGAGCTGGGCTACACTGAGTTCAAGCGTCATAGGTCATATGCAAAAAGAGCTGAACGATTATGGCATCCGGGTGCACCCGCATCTTCAAGAGATCGCCGCCAAAGACTGGGATGGTTTGCTTTTCCAGCAACACAGTCCTACCCCATTTATGCAACATGCCTATTTGCTGGCCATGCAAGAAAGCGCCAGCGCCATTGCTGCTACGGGGTGGCAAGCGCAGTTCATCAGCTTATGGCAGGGCGAGGAATTGGTGGGCGTTTGCCCCTTTTACCTGAAAGACCACTCCTATGGGGAGTATGTTTTTGACTGGGCTTGGGCCAACGCCTACCACCAACACGGGCTCAACTACTACCCCAAAGCACTGATTGCAGTGCCTTTTACACCAGTGCCAGGCTCGCGTTTATTGGCAAAAGACGCCGCGAGCCGTGCGCTTTTGCTGCAAGCTGTGATTGGCTGGTGTCAGCAAGAAAAGCTGTCTTCTTTACATATGCTGTTTGGCAGCGATGACGACATGGCAGCGGCCCAAGCACTGGGTTTGCTGCAAAGGCAAACGGTGCAATTTCACTGGCAAAACCAAGCATGGCCTGATTTCGACGCCTTTCTGGTCAGTCTCACCCAAGAGAAGCGCAAAAAAATTCGGCAAGAGCGACGCCGCGTGAGCGATGCAGGGGTGAAGTTCCGATGGTCTTTAGGCAGTGACATCAGCGCCGAAGACTGGCGTTTTTTTTACCAATGCTATGAACGAACTTACCTAGAGCATGGCAACTCACCCTATTTGACGCCTGACTTTTTCCACCGAATGCAAGCGGGCATGCCTGAGAACTGGCTTCTCTTCATTGCCGAACGCGAGGGAAAGCCCATTGCCAGCAGTTTGATTGGGGTGTATGGGCTGGGCAGTACCCATGCAGTGGCTTATGGCCGCTATTGGGGCGCCTTAGAACGAGTCGATTGTTTGCACTTTGAGGCTTGCTATTACCAACCCCTGCAATGGTGCATGGCGCATGGTGTGCAACGGTTTGAAGGGGGTGCACAAGGCGAGCACAAAATGGCCAGAGCCTTGATGCCTGTCAGCACGCACAGTGCGCACTGGTTGGCTGACCCGCGATTTGCTAATGCAGTGGAGCAATTTCTAGAACGAGAAGGCGCTGGTGTTGATAAATACTTGGCGCATTTGGACGAACGCAATCCGTTCAAAGCAAGCCCTTAAAGTTTCAGCCTTTGGCTTTTTTGTAGTTGTTCAAACCGTCTAGCACTTCTTGGCGTGCAGCTTCTGGCCCTTCCCAGCCCAAAATCTTCACCCACTTGCCCAACTCTAGGTCTTTGTAGTGCTCAAAGAAATGTGCAATGGTTTTCAAGCGCATAGGGTTCAGGTCTTCGGGTTTTTGCCACTGGGTGTAGATGGACAAAATTTTGTCGGTGGGCACCGCCAGCACTTTGCCATCCATGCCGGCTTCGTCTTCCATTTTCAAAATACCAATGGGGCGGCAAGGCACGACCACGCCAGGAATCAAGGGAACAGGGGTGATGACCAGAACGTCAACAGGGTCGCCGTCGCCGCTGATGGTTTTAGGTACATAGCCATAGTTGGTCGGGTAGTGCATGGACGTGCTCATGAAGCGGTCCACAAAAATCGCGCCGGTTTCTTTGTCGACTTCGTACTTGATAGGGTCGGCGTTCATCGGTATTTCGATGATCACATTGAACTCGTGGGGGGCGTTTTTTCCGGCGGTGACGTTATCGAGGGACATGAAGAAAATCTCTTAATTTAAAAATGAAAAGGGAAAACTGCACTATTTTGTCAGTAATTACCCTGATTTTACTTCCACCAAACCATTGTTTGAAGCAATGCGTGCAATCTCATCCCTTACAGTCACGCCGTTGGCCAATCACCCTCCCTCGTGAGCGTGTGAGGAAGCAACGCAAAGGTGGTGTCAAACAACCCTGTTGCGTGACTCCACCTCATCGCGAAACAATAAAGGAGCTTTTATGACTGGCATTTCAGCGCTGTACTTTGCGCTTTTCTGTGGCCTCATCGCCGTGATCTACGGGGTCTGGGCCCGCAGCTGGATTCTTTCCCAAGACGCAGGCAATGCCCGCATGCAAGAAATTGCAGCGGCCATTCAAACGGGCGCATCTGCCTATTTGGCTCGGCAATACAAAAGCATTGCCATGGTGGGTGTGGTACTGACCGTACTCATTGCTTGGTTCTTAGACCCCTTGAGCGCTGTTGGCTTTGTGCTGGGTGCTGTTCTCTCGGGCGCCTGCGGTTTTATTGGCATGAACGTGTCGGTCAAAGCCAATGTGCGCACTGCCCAAGCTGCCACCAAGGGCATTGGCCCTGCGTTAGATGTCGCATTTCGTGGCGGCGCCATCACCGGCATGCTGGTGGTCGGACTCGGCCTTTTGGGCGTGACAGGTTTTTACTGGTTCCTCACCGCAGGCGGTGTTCCCGCAGACGGTAAAGCGCTGGCTGGCATGCTCAATCCCTTGATAGGCTTCGCCTTTGGTTCCTCGCTGATTTCTATTTTTGCTCGACTGGGCGGCGGTATTTTCACCAAAGGTGCTGACGTCGGCGCCGACTTGGTGGGCAAAGTTGAAGCTGGTATTCCTGAAGATGATCCTCGCAACCCTGCTGTGATCGCTGACAACGTCGGTGACAACGTGGGTGACTGCGCCGGTATGGCCGCTGACTTATTTGAAACCTATGCAGTGACCCTGATCGCCACCATGGTACTGGGTGCGTTGCTGGCAGGTACCGCAGGTCCCAATATGGTGATCTACCCGCTCGTACTGGGTGGCGTGTCCATCGTGGCCTCCATCATCGGTTGCTTCTTTGTCAAGGCAAGTCCTGGCATGACCAATGTGATGCCTGCGCTCTACAAAGGTCTGGCTGTCGCTGGCATCTTGTCATTGATCGCGTTTTACTTTGTGACGCAGTCGTTCTTTCCCGCGCCAGTGGCATTGCCCGATGGCACGGCCTTGAGCGCCAGCGGACTGTTTGGCGCTTGTGCCATTGGTTTGATCCTGACCGGTGCGCTGGTTTGGATCACCGAGTACTACACCGGTACCCAATACGCGCCTGTGCAACACATTGCGCAAGCGTCGACCACAGGTCACGGCACCAACATCATTGCAGGCCTTGGTGTATCCATGCGCTCCACCGCTTGGCCTGTACTGTTTGTGTGTGCTGCGATTTACAGCGCCTTTGATCTCGGTGGCTTATATGGCATCGCCATCGCGGCGACCTCCATGCTGAGCATGGCCGGTATCGTGGTCGCCTTGGACGCTTACGGCCCCATCACCGATAACGCTGGTGGCATTGCCGAAATGGCCGAACTCCCAGACAGTGTTCGTGACATCACAGATCCGCTTGACGCTGTTGGCAACACCACCAAGGCTGTGACCAAAGGCTATGCGATTGGCTCGGCTGGTTTGGCTGCGCTGGTGCTGTTTGCCGACTACACCCACAAGCTCGAAGGTTTGGGTGCGCAAATCAAATTTGATTTGAGCGACCCTAATGTCATCATCGGCCTGTTCATCGGCGGACTGATTCCTTACCTCTTTGGTGCGATGGCGATGGAGGCCGTAGGCCGTGCCGCCGGTGCTGTGGTGGTCGAAGTGCGTCGCCAGTTCAAGGAAATCAAAGGCATCATGGACGGTACTGGCAAGCCCGAGTACGACACTGCGGTAGACATGTTGACCACAGCGGCCATCAAAGAAATGATGATCCCCAGCTTGTTGCCTGTGGTTGCCCCCATCTTGGTTGGCTTGATCCTTGGGCCAGCGGCTTTGGGTGGCTTGCTGATGGGCACTATCGTGACCGGTCTGTTCGTAGCCATTTCCATGTGTACCGGTGGCGGTGCTTGGGACAACGCCAAAAAGTACATTGAAGACGGACACCATGGCGGCAAAGGCTCTGAAACCCATAAAGCTGCTGTTACAGGCGACACCGTGGGCGACCCCTACAAAGATACTGCTGGACCTGCGATCAACCCCTTGATCAAGATCATCAATATCGTGGCCTTGCTGATCGTGCCAGTGATGATGTCTATTCACGGCGCTTAAATCACCTGCTCTCTGAGGTGGTTTTAGCTTTAAAGCCCGCTTCGGCGGGCATTTTTTCGCCCATGCTCATGCTGTCATTGCGAGCGCAGCGAAGCAATCTTTCATGGCATCGAAACATGACGCTACGCCACCCGGCCTGGGGACGCATTTTGCTGCTCTTTCGCTCACAAAATGGTCCCCAGACCGATTGGCTTAGACGATATATCCCGGTTTTCGGAGGAATCACTTCAGCGAACGAACCGCTAGGCTCGGCAAGCAGCTAGATTGCTTCGCTGTGCTCGCAATGACAGGGGATAGCTTCGTTGCTGTGCTCGCAATGACGGTATGAGCGATAGGGGGGGATTGCTTCGCTGCGCTCGCAATGACGAGCTTCGGGCAAAATAGGGGGATGTCTGAACGTGTGATCCCCCTGCTTGACCAGCGCAACCGCCCTGCCGTTGTCCCAGCTATTGCCATTGCGCCCAACGGCCTGTTGGGCGACCAACGCGGGCGCCCGCTGCGCGACCTGCGCATCAGCGTCACAGACCGCTGCAACTTTCGCTGCAACTACTGCATGCCCAAGGAAGTATTCAACAACGATTACAAATACCTGCCGCATTCATCGCTTTTAAGCTTTGAGGAAATCACCCGCATCGCTTCTCTGTTTGTGGCGCATGGTGTGCAAAAACTGCGCTTGACGGGCGGCGAACCGCTGCTGCGAAAAAATTTAGAAGTGCTGATTGAGCAACTGGCCGCACTGCGCACCCCCGAGGGCAAGCCGCTTGACCTGACCCTCACCACCAATGGTTCGCTGCTACGGCGCAAAGCCGCTGGTTTGAAGGCCGCCGGTTTGCAGCGTGTGACGATCAGCTTGGATGGATTGAACGACGATATTTTTCGCGCGATGAACGATGTGGATTTTCCTGTGGCCGATGTGTTGGACGGTATCGAAGCGGCCAAAGAAGCAGGTTTAGGGCTTGATGCCAAAGGCGGCTTCAGCGGCCTGAAGATCAATATGGTGGTGAAGAAAAGCACCAACTTGAGCGAGATCATCCCCATGGCGCGGCACTTTCGCGGCAGCGGAATCACTTTGCGCTTCATCGAGTACATGGACGTGGGCGAAACCAATGGCTGGCAAATGGACGAGGTGCTGCCATCCGCAGAACTTATCCAACTGCTGCAAACAGAATTCCCTTTGGTGTCGCTGGAGGCTTCTGCGCCAGGTGAAACTGCGCAGCGCTGGGGCTATGCCAATGCGCAAGGTGTGTTTGACCCTTCATTGGGTGAAGTGGGTGTTATCAGCAGCGTGACGCAAGCGTTTTGCGGCGACTGTAACCGCGCTCGTTTGTCGACAGAGGGGCAGTTGTACCTGTGTTTGTTTGCAGCAAAAGGTCATGACTTGCGCAGCCTGTTGCGCAATGGCGCCTCTGACGCTGACATTGCTTCGGCGATTGGCCTTATCTGGAACGAGCGTGACGACCGCTACTCGGAGTTACGGGGCCTGAACCTTCAGCCCCAAGCCGTGGCAGGTCAAAAGCGCGTCGAAATGAGCTACATCGGCGGGTGATGATCGCCCCAACGCCTGACAATATCACCGGCTGGGTATTGGCTGGCGGTCAAGCGCAACGCATGGGCGGGGTAGACAAAGGCCTGCAACTGTTCCAAGGCCAAGCTTTGGCTTTACTCGCTGCAAAGCGTTTAGAGACCCAAGTCCATGTCGTGAAACTCAATGCCAATCGTCATCTCTCAGATTACGCAAGATGGGGCTACGACGTCCACACCGACAGCGTGAGCGGCTTTGCAGGGCCCTTGGCTGGCATGCTGACAGGCCTACAACATTGCGACACAGAATGGTTGCTGTGCGTGCCTTGTGACAGTCCTTTTTTTCCGCTGGATTTGGCTTACCGCCTTGGCATGGCGGTGGATGCAGAACAAAGCGAGATCGCAACGGCTTGGGCTCCCGAGCTCAACGCCAAAGGTGAAACTGTGTGCCGACCACAACCGGTGTTTTGCTTGCTACACCGTTCTTTGCGCCAAAGCCTGCTTGATTTTTTACAACAAGGCGGTCGCAAGATAGACGCATGGACCAAGCAACACGCCAATGCCCGAATGGATTTCACCCTGCCTCACGATGCCCGCCATGCGTTTGCCAACGCCAACACATGGCAGGAATTGAAAGACTTGGAAGGCTAAGCGGTTTTTGTTGAAACCGAGTCGTCGTCTTCGAAGACGGTTTGAATCGGCCCAGGCGTTGCCTTGCGGGCAAACAAGGAGTACATGGTGGGCACCACGAAGATGGTCAGCAAAGTACCCAAGGACATACCGCCCACGATCACCCAACCGATTTGTTGACGGCTTTCCGAGCCGGCACCTGTGGCCAAAGCCAAAGGAATGGCACCTAAAACCATGGCACCAGTGGTCATCAAAATGGGGCGCAAACGCAAGGTGGCCGATTTGTGAACAGCCTCCAAAGCACTCATGCCTGTCATGCGCAATTGGTTGGCGAACTCGACAATCAAAATGCCGTGCTTGGTGATCAGCCCCACCAAGGTGATCAACCCAATTTGGCTGTATACATTCAAGGTACTGCCTGTCCATTGCAAGGCCAATAAGGCGCCCACCATCGACAAAGGCACCGAGAGCAAGATGACAAATGGGTCGACAAAGCTTTCAAACTGCGCCGCCAACACCAAGAATATGAACACCAAGGCCAGTACAAACACGCCGGTGAGCGATCCAGAGGACTGCACAAACTCACGCGAATTGCCGTTGACATCGGTGGAATAACCAGTTTTCAGAACTTTGCCCGTGACCTCCTTCATGAAGCTCAGCGCCTGCCCCAAAGAATAGGTAGGTGCCAAATTGGCCGTGAAGGTGACACTGCGGCGTTGTGCAAAGTGATTCAGTTCACGCGGCACCACCACTTCCTTCATTTTCACCAAGGCCGACAAAGGCACCATGGTGTCAGCACGGCCTCGAACAAAAATCTTCTCCACATCCATGGGCGAATTGCGGTCCTTGGCCTCAGTTTGCACCACCACGTCGTATTTTTCGCCTTCGCGTTTGTACTGGGTGACACTGCGCCCACTCATGGCAGTTTCCACCGCACGGGCAATGACGTCGACAGGAATGCCCAAATCAGCGGCACGCTCACGGTCAACCTCTAAGCTGATCTCGGGCTTGTTCAAGCGCAAATCCACATCCAAGCTGACGATGCCGGGGTTTTTAGCGATTTCATCTTGAAGGGTCTTGGTGACTTTGGCCAAGTTTTCATAGCTGTCGTTGGTCAACACCACGAAATTGAAAGGACGCTCGCGAAAGGCTTGTCCCAAGGAAGGCGGCGTGATCGGAAAGGCCATCACGCCAGACATGCCACCCATGGCGGGCATCATTTCACGCGCCATGTCCAAGGTGCTGCGCTTGCGTTGGTCCCATGGCAAAGCGCCCAAAAACACCGCGCCCTGGGCCACCGTGGGGTTACCCACCACCGCAAAGAATTTATCGAACTCGCTGTACTTGCGGCCGATTTTCTCCAACATATTGACGTATTTTTGGGTGTATTCCAGCGTCGCGCCATCAGGTCCGTTGATGATGACCAAGATCACACCTCGGTCTTCCATAGGGGCTAACTCGCTCTTGGCATTGATGAACAAATGGTAAGAGCCATAGGCTGCTAACAGCATGACGCCCACCACCAACCAGCGGCGTGAAAACTCGACACCGCCAAAGCGCCAGCCGGTCAAGGTCCAACGCAACACATGACCATAGCCTCGGGTGAGCGAATCAAGCACCTGCCCCATGCCTCGGTCAAAGAAAGAGGGCTTGGGATTGTGTTTAAGCAGTTTGGAACACATCATGGGCGAAAGCGACAAAGCCACCACGCCTGACACCATGACAGAACCAGCCAAAGCCAAAGCAAACTCGGCAAACAAGCGGCCCGTTCGCCCCGGCGTAAAGGCCAAGGGGGCAAACACTGCGACCAAAGTCAGGGTCATGGCAACTACTGCGAAACCAATTTCGCGCACCCCTTTGATGGAAGCCGCAAATGGCTCCATGCCCTCTTCGATATAGCGGTAAATGTTTTCCAGCACAACGATGGAATCGTCCACCACCAAACCAATGGCCAGGACCAGCGCCAACAGGGTAAGTGAATTGATGGAAAAGCCAAACAAGGCCATCAGCGCAAAAGTGCCGATCAGTGACACCGGAATGGTGATGAGCGGGATGATGGAGGCTCTGAGGGTTCGCAAAAACACAAAGATCACCAAAGAAACCAAAGCAGCTGCTTCAAAAATGGTGATGAAAACCGCTTCAATAGATTTTTCAATGAACACCGATGAGTCGTTGGCGACCTCGATGTTCACCCCGGGTGGCAGGCTTTCCTTGATGCGCGGCATCATGGCTGTAATGGCTTTGCTCAACTCTAAGGGGTTGGCGGTGGAGTTGCGAAGAACGCCCAGCGCAATGGATTCGTTGCCGTTGTAGCGAACCGAAAACCGCTCGGCCAATGGGCCTTGCTCGATTCGGGCCACGTCACTCAATCGAATGGCCATGCCATTGACATTGCGAATCACAATATCGCCGAACTCTTCGGGCTTGCGCAAATCGGTGGCTGTCGTGATGTTGAACTCACGCATCTGGCTCTCTACCCTGCCAGCAGGCACTTCAACATTGGACTTGCGCAAAGCGTCCTCAATGTCTTGGGTGGTCAAGCGGTAGGCAGCGAGTCGGTCGGTATCGAGCCAAACCCGCATTGCGTATTTGCGCTCACCAAAAATACGCACATCCGCCACACCAGGCGCGGTTTGCATCATTGGCTTGGCAATGCGGTTGGCCAAGTCGGTGAGTTGCAAGGTGTTCATGGTGTCGGAACTGAAGGACAACCAAATCACCGGTTGTGCATCTGCCTCCACCTTGGCGATGACGGGCTCATCAATGCCCACGGGTAGGCGCTGGCGAACACGTGAGACTTTGTCGCGTACATCGGAGGCAGCAGCATCGGGGTCACGCGTCAACAAAAACTTGACGGTGATTTGGCTTTGCTCTTGACGGCTGATGGAGGTGATGACGTCCAAGCCCTCTACACCCGAGAGCGAGTCTTCCAGCACTTTGCTGACCTGCGACTCCACCACTGCGCTTGACGCACCGACGTAACGGGTTTCCACCGTCACCGTGGGGTTGTCAATCTTGGGGTACTCACGAATCACCAAGCTGTTGAAAGACACCACGCCGACCAACACAATCAGCAAGGACAAGACGGTGGCGAATACCGGCCGGCGTATCGACAGCTCAGGCAGTTGCATATCAGTTCCTAGATTCGGCGACACGCAAAGCGGTGCCATCTTTTTGCAGTCGATGCTGTCCAGCAACCACCACCGTGTCCTGCGCTGTCAAGCCAGACAAAATTTCAACCCGTCCGGGGCGACGAGCACCCAACTTGACCTCGGTTCGCAAAGACACCAGCTTGGTGTCTGGCGGCAGAGGGCCAGCACCAGGTACGTCTTCGGGCGGCACCGCACGGATGACAAATTGCTTGCCTCCCATGGGAACGATCGCCTCTTCTGGTATGGACAAGGCCTCATTCTTCAGTGCAAACAAGGCATTGACACGGGCAAACATGCCTGGGCGCAATGGACCTGCAGGGGTAAATTTGTCCATGGCTTGCAATGGCCTTGGCGGACAGGCTGCGTCTGGGGGGGTGGGGCTGGGGGTCGCCACTGCAGGTTCCAAGGGTTTGAGTGATGCAGCGGGTCCATCGTTGCGCAGCACAGCTCTGACACTGATAGAGCGGCTATTGGCATCAATCAAGGGGTCGATTGCCTCCACACGAGCTTGGAAACTACTTCCCGACAAGGCGTCAATCACCACCTCAACGGGTTGCTTGGGCGACAGCTTGCTTTGGTAACGTTCTGGCAAGCGGAAATCGACATACAGCTGGGTGAGGTCTTCCAAGTTCACCAAGTCTGCGCCATCTTTGGCGAAGTCACCTAAGTTGATATTGCGTAATCCCACGGTACCGCTGAAAGGCGCCACGATACGCATGCGCTCCCAACGCGCACAGGTCAGCGCCACCTGCGCTTGTGCCACTTGCAAACTGGCTTGACTTTCATCAAGCGATCGCTGGGCAATAAAGCCTTTCTCGACCAACTCTTGGTTGCGCTTGTGGTTGGCTTGAGCGATGGACATTTGCGCTTGCGCTTGTTGGATCTCAGCACGCTGCAAGGTGTCATCGAGTTGCACCAACATCTGGCCTTTACGCACTTGGCTGCCATCGGCAAAACCCAAAGCAACGACACGACCCGCAACTTCGGGTCGCAGCATGGTGTTTTGACGTGACTTCAATGTACCCACAGTCTGAGCGTCGTCGCGCAAGGTGGATTGTTCGACTTTGGCGACTTCAACACCCATGGCGCGAGGCGGTCCAGCAGGAGCACCACCAGGCCCGGACGCAGGTGCACCCGGTTTGGCGCCAGCAGCAGGACCGGCTGGCGGCCCCCCAGCGGGCGCATTGGCAGCCGGAGCGGAAGAAGCAACGGGTTTGTTTTGATACCACCAGCCGCCTACAGCAGCCACCGCAATGCCAGCAACCGCTACAGCAGTGATCATGTTTTTCGAAGCCATAAGTGATCAAAAACCCTTGAAAGATATCAAGTCATTATCAACCCGATTGAACCGTCAGGACGCCTTGGTTTGCCAAGGCATCGGCGCGTTCATTCCCGGGGTCACCCGAATGGCCCTTGACCCAGCGCCACTCGATGTGGTGTCCGCTTTGAGACACCACCTCGTCCAAAACTTGCCAAAGGTCGGCATTTTTCACAGCTTGCTTAGCAGAGGTACGCCATCCCCGCGCTTTCCAACTGGGCAGCCATTCGGTGATGCCTTTGCGCACATATTCGCTGTCAAGGTACAAATGCACATGACAAGGGTGCTTCAGGGCTTGTAGCGCTTGAATCACCGCCATCAATTCCATGCGGTTGTTGGTGGTGAGGATTTCGCCCCCAAACAAATCACGCTCGGTTTCGCCATAGCGTAAAAAAGCGCCCCACCCGCCGGGACCAGGGTTGCCTTTACAAGCACCATCGGTGTAAATGGTGACCAGCTTCATGGGCTGTGCTCGCTCGAGTTCACAGTGGGAACAGCGCTGACCGCTGTCTTTCGAGCCACCTTTTTCCATTGCGGACTGATGAGATGCATGCCGCGTACACGTTTGATAGCTACCAAAAAATACACCGAGCCGAAGATGGGCCACCACCGGTCACCCGCTTTGTCCATCCAAGCAAAGCGCTGCAACCATTTGTCTGACTCAAATGAGGGTCTGTAAGCACCAAAACACCCACCCTCAATATCAAAACTGAGCAAACGCAACCAATCCCGCAGCCGCCATGAGGCAAGGAAGTCCACATGGGCGGGCAAAAAATAATCATGCCAACCCAAACGGGCATAAAGCCTTGCACGTTGTTGGCGCATTCCCCAAAGACTGAGCGGGTTGAAACCACTGATGACGACTCTGCCATCGGGCACCAACACGCGTTCAACCTCGCGCAAGCAACTGTGCGGATCACGGCTGAGCTCTAGGGTGTGTGGCATGACCACCAAGTCAAGACTTTGGTCGGAAAACGGCAAGGCCACGTCTTCGCTGAACAAAGCGGGTGCAGGGCCAGTGGTCGATTGGTTCTCACTCACCCAACAATGGCGTATGCGACTGCTTTGCAATGCAGGAATGGCTGACAAACCCAATTGCAAAGCGTGGTAGCCAAATATGTCTGCGATGACCTTGTCAAACTGACGCGACTCCCATTCGAGCAGGTAAGCGCCAGCCGGTGTTTGCAGCCAATCATTCAAGTCGCAAGAGGTTTCTATAATTTGAGCATCCATGAAAAACCAATATCACCGTCAACGCTTGGGCGCTTTGTATTTGCTGCCCATTCTATTCAGCCTTCTTTCGCTTACATCTATCAAGGCCAATGCTGAGTCCAGCCAAGCCGATACACCGATAGAAGCCACCGAACTGCAAGCCCTGCCGGAGACGGCGTCAAGCAGCCATAAGGTCGCCGAGGTAGAAATTCCTGCTGATTTGTGGATACGCATACGTCGTGGTTTTGCCATGCCCGACCTGCAAGTCGATTTGGTACAAGACCGCGAGCAGTGGTATGCCAACCGCCCCGATTACATCGAACGCATGACGGCACGTTCAAGCAAATACCTGTACCACATCGTTGAAGAAATTGAACGACGCGGCATGCCCACCGAGTTGGCTTTGCTGCCCTTCATTGAAAGTGCGTTCAACCCACAGGCGGTGTCTTCGGCCCGTGCCAGTGGCATGTGGCAGTTCATGCCGCGTACCGGCAAAGACTTTGACTTAAAACAAAACGCTTTTCGTGATGACCGCCGTGATGTGCTGGCCTCGACCCGTGCAGCCCTGGACTATTTACAGCGCCTGTATGGCATGTTTGGCGACTGGCACCTGGCTTTGGCCGCTTACAACTGGGGCGAAGGCAATGTAGGCAAAGCCATCAACCGCAACCAGCGTGCGGGTCAACCCGTGGCTTATACCGACTTGCCTATGCCTGCAGAGACTCGCATGTATGTCCCCAAGCTACAAGCCATGAAAAACTTGGTGGCAAATCCACAAGACAAAGGCGTTCAACTTCCCAGCATTCCTAACCATCCTTACTTTCAAACCGTGCCCTTGCCACGTGACATGGATGTGGCCTTGGTTGCCCGATTGGCTGAAGTGCCCTTGGAGGACTTCAAAGCGCTCAACCCTTCAGCCCATCGCCCTGTGTTGCTGGCTGGTGGTACCCCGCATATTTTGTTGCCCTGGGACAGTGCGGAAATTTTCCAGCGCAACAAAGATGCTTATGAAGGACGATTGGCAAGTTGGACGGTCTGGGTAGCTCCTAAAAACATGAAAGTACCGGAAGCGGCCAAAAAAGTGGGGATGAGCGAAGACGAACTGCGAAGCGTCAATAAAATTCCCCCGCGCATGTTGATCAAAGCTGGCTCAGCCTTGTTGGTGCCACGCTCAACCCGACAAGACAACGACGTCACCTCTAAAGTGGCAGACAACGGTCAACTGAACTTAGCGCCTGAAGTGACCCTGCGCAAGCGAACCATCAAGGCGCGTAAAAAAGACAACCTGGCCAGCGTGGCCAAGCGCTACAGGGTCGCCATTGCCGATGTGGCGAAATGGAACAATCTGTCGCCTGACAGTGCCTTGAAATCGGGACAAAAACTGGTGCTCATGCTTCCTGCCAAATCCGGTGGCAAAGCTAAAAAAGCCAGTCAACGCAACAAAGGCTAAGGCTACATTCGAAAGCGTTGCTTGGCCGCTCGAACAAAGTCATTTCGCGCAGTGCCCTGCCAAGCCAGTGTGGCAGACAAGAGTTTGGGGTCGAGCAGCCTGAGCATACGCAGGCTGACCTGCTGCGCCTCGGGGGTGAGCAAGCCGTCCAAGGAAAAACTCTCACGCAGGTTGTCAACCGCATTCAGGTAAACCAATCGGTCTGGCACTACTGGGTTGTCCACCATGTAGCGCAAAAGGTCGGAGGGGCCCGCGGTTTTTAACCACTTAAGACAGCGCACCACGGCCGATACAAGGGCCTGGCAAACCAGAGGATTCTCTTGCGCCAAGGCGTTGGAAACCATCAAGCAGTTTCCAGGCAAAAGCCCACCAAACACCTGCTGTGTTTGCTTGAGGGTTCGGAAATTTCTGACCACGACCAAATCGTCCTTCTTCTCCAGTGCTGTCATCAAGGGGTCTGAAGCAAACAGCGCATCCAAAGAGCCACTGCGAACAGCCTCCAAGGCATGCAGCGGTGAATTGAGATAGACGCATTGAATGTCATTGGGCCCAAGCCCTGAACGCATCACACTGAACGACAGGCAACGTTGTGCAGTGCCATCTGCATCCAAAAGGCCTATGCGCTTGCCGCGAAGATCCGTCATGGTTTTGAAATTGGGGATGTTTTTATTCGAGATGCCCAAAGCCCATTGTGGCGTGCGCGCAATTTGCACGATGCTGACCGCATCAAACCCTTTTTGTTTCAGCAGCAATGCGTTGTCATAGGAAGCGCACAGCACATCGGCGCTGCCTTGCGTCAAGGCAGACAAGGCTGCGGTTTGGCTGGCTTGATCGACAAACTCAACCGTCAAGCCTTCGGCTTTGAAAAACCCCAATTGCTCGGCAAGCAACAAGGGCAAATGGGACAAGGATGCACGGTCGTCTAAGACCAAGCTCAAGCGGGATTTTTCAGGGCTGGCCAGGGCGGCCAAAGGCGAGAGTGATAAGCACGCAGCCAATGCCGAGCAACCCATCAGCCATTGGCGTCGGTGGCTCAAAGAAAGATCGGTCAATCGCGAATCTGTCATGCTTCAAGCATAAGCATTCACAACATTGAGCGCATCAGGTGCACCCCTGTTGGTAAAAACCTTAGGTGCTGCGCCTGTCCATCAAAGCATGGGCAATCGTGCCTAAATCCACATATTCCAATTCGCTGCCAACCGGCACCCCACGTGCCAAGCGGGTCACTGCCAAGCCTTGGCGTCT
This sequence comes from Bordetella parapertussis, assembly GCA_945901225.1. Taxonomy (GTDB): domain Bacteria; phylum Pseudomonadota; class Gammaproteobacteria; order Burkholderiales; family Burkholderiaceae_C; genus Limnohabitans. The sequence goes on from CAMDKR010000003.1 coordinate 22,596, forward strand.
AAAGACCTCACTCAAAACATGGGCAGTGGCCTCCCCCTCAGCGGTGAAATTGGTGGCCAAGATCACCTCTTGCACCAAGCCATCGTCCACCCTTTGAATCAGCTTTTGCATGCCGATGTCATGCGGTCCAATGCCTTCAATAGGGCTGAGTTTGCCCATCAATACAAAGTAAAGCCCCTGATAGGCCAAGGTTCGCTCTAAAGCGGATTGGTCCGCGGGTGTCTCCACCACACACAAACGTGTGGCGTCACGCTGCGAGTCTTGGCAGGTTGCACAGATCTCAAACTCGGTCAGGGTATGGCAACGTTGACAATGCTTGACGGCCTCTACGGCATTCATCAAGGTTCGCGCCAGCAATTGCGCACCTTCTGGGTCGTGTTGCAACAAGTGGTAAGCCATGCGTGAGGCAGAGCGCTGCCCCACCCCAGGCAAACGCCTGAGGGCTTGAACCAAGGCCTCTAGGGCGCTGTTGTCGCGCATTAAAAGGGCAGCTTCATGCCGCCGGGCAAACCGGGCATTCCACCGGTCAGTTTGCCCATCTTGGCTTCGGTAGCTTCTTCAGCTTTGCGAGCGCCATCGTTGAATGCGGCGGCAATCAGGTCCTCTAACATGTCTTTGTCGTCGCCCATGAGGCTGGGGTCAATCGTGACGCGTTTGACTTGGTGTTTGCAGGTCATGAGGATTTGCACCATGCCTGAGCCGGCTTCGCCAGTCACTTCGATAAAAGCCAATTCCTCTTGGGCTTTTTTCAAGTTTTCTTGCATGGCTTGGGCTTGTTTCATCAGGCCCGCGAGTTGTCCTTTGTTGAACATGGTGGTCTTTCAGTGGTCTAGAAGTCTTAGAGTGCCAGGAATGATCTTGGCGTCGTATTCTTGAATCAGGCGTTGTACGCTTGGGTGGTTGAGGATATCTGCTTCGGCTTGCGCCATGCGTTGCTGTTGCAGCGCGGTGATGCGCCTGGCCGGCGAGTCTTTCACAGGACCTTGCATGACTTGCAAACTCACCGCATGACCCAGCGATTGCAGGGCCAGTTGCAGTCGATCACGGTTGCTGGCACTGTTGAGGGACTCGCTTTCAACCTGCAAATGCCACACCCCATCGGCTTGGGCCATCAGTTGTGACTGCATGGCCAGTTCGCGTGTCATGGCTTGAATCAATTGGGCTTTGACCATGTCTTGCACCGCCGACAGCCATTGCTCACCTAAGGGAGAGTCGCTTGGTGGCTGGGCGACTGCGACAGGCTCAGGCGCTGTTTTCAGAGTTTTTTTTTCAGCCTCAGCCTTGGCTGGCTTGAAGGCCAGCAAGCGCAACAGCACCATGGTCAGCGCCGCATATTCATCGGGGGCCAAGCCCAAATCAGCGCGACCATGCAAGCAAATGCTGTAAAGCAACTGGGTTTCATCTGCAGGCATCAACTGCGACAAGCCAGCAATACGCTGCACATCGGGATCAGGGTCATCGCTGGCAGTGGTTTGCGCCACGGCTTGGTTGACCGCCATGCGTTGCAAGACCATGCCCATTTCTTCTAATAAAGAGCTGGCGGAAAGGCCCAAGTGACGCAACGACTCGCAGGTGTTCACCACCAAAGCACCATCGCCGTGGGCCAAAGCTTCGATCAAGGTGAACACATGGCTGCGGTCCACGCTGCCCAACATATCGCGCACCACGGCTTCGGCCAATGCGCCGTTGCCAAAGGCGATGGCTTGGTCGGTTAAAGACAAAGCGTCGCGCATAGAGCCGCGAGCGGCACGGGCGAGCAAGCGCAGGGATTGCACATCGGCTTGCACCTGTTCGTCGGCCAACACCTGCGTCAGGTGCTCAACGATGGTCTCAGGGGCCATGGGGCGCAAATTGAATTGCAAGCAACGCGACAGCACAGTCACAGGGACTTTGTGCGGATCGGTGGTGGCCAAAACAAACTTCAAATACTCGGGCGGCTCTTCCAAGGTTTTCAGCATGGCATTGAACGCGGTGTTGCTGAGCATGTGCACCTCGTCAATCATGAAGACTTTGAAGCGCCCTTGCACCGGTTTGTAAGCGGCTTGTTCGAGCAGCTGCTGCACCTCATCCACGCCTCGGTTCGATGCCGCGTCCAGCTCGGTGTAATCAACAAATCGGCCTGAATCAATGTCTAAGCAGGCAGAACACACGCCACAAGGCTCGTCTGTGATGCCAGTTTCACAGTTCAAGGACTTGGCCAAAATACGTGACACCGTGGTTTTCCCCACGCCGCGGGTGCCGGTGAACAAATACGCATGGTGCAGACGCTGTGAGCGCAGCGCATTGGTCAGGGCCTGCACCACATGCGACTGGCCCACCAACTGGGTGAAGGTCTTGGGACGGTATTTACGAGCGAGCACCAAATAGGACATGGCTTCATTCTACGGGGCGTACAATTTGCCTCGACGGGCCTTCCCACATGGGGAAGCGGCCAACCGGGTCAGGTGGGGAACCAAGCAGCCCTAACTGTGGAGCCAGTGCTGGGGTCAAGGCTCGTCACCTTTGCCAATTCATGGCATATTTCATCCAAGCTACTCCCCATGCACACGCCTATCCTCCAGCCAGCCAATCACTGCTCAAGAACCAACCACATGGTTAAACCATGAGCTTGCTGTTAGGTTGCATTGCCGACGACTTCACAGGTGCCACCGATTTAGCCAACAACTTGGTGCGCGCAGGTATGCGCGTGGTGCAAACCATTGGCGTTCCCACCAGCCTACTTCCTGCCGATTGCAATGCGGTGGTGGTGGCGCTGAAATCTCGCACCATTTCGCCTGCTGATGCTGTGCAGCAGTCGCTTCAAGCTTTGGCTTGGTTGCAAGCCCAGCAAGTAGAGCAGGTGTATTTCAAATACTGCTCCACCTTTGACAGTTGGTACAGCGGCGATGTGCGCGGCAATATTGGCCCGGTCACCGAGGCGTTGATGGACGCACTGAGCTGCCCTTTCACCATTGCGACCCCCGCTTTCCCCGACAACCAACGAACGGTATTCAAAGGCCATTTGTTTGTAGGAGACGTTTTGCTGAGCGAGAGCGGTATGAAAAACCACCCGCTCACCCCCATGCGCGACGCCAATTTGGTGAATGTGCTGCAAGCGCAGTGCCAGCGCAAAGTGGGCTTGATTGACTTTAAAACCCTAGCGCTTGGCGCTACTGCTGTCACCGCACGTATCGCTAAGTTGCAAGCCCAAGGCGTGTCAATTGCCGTGGTCGATGCCTTGTCGAATGACGATTTACACAAGCTCGGACCCGCGCTCAAAGACATGCGTTTGCTCACCGCAGGCTCGGGTGTGGCCATCGCCTTACCCGCCAACTGGGGCATACAGCCCTCGGCGGCCAGTGCCCAGTTACCCCCTGCGATGGGTTTGAAAGCCATCGTCAGCGGCAGCTGCTCGCTGGCCACCCAAGAGCAGGTTGCGCATTTCTTGCAACACCACCCCCAGCAAGCTTGGCAACTTGACCCGCTGAAGTGGGCACACAACACCCCCGTGGCCGAGCTTGCCGCGCCCATGCTGCAGTGGGCCCAAAAACATCTGCCGCTGGGGCCAGTGTTGGTCTATTCCACCGCCGATGCAGAGCAGGTGAAAGTGGTGCAAGCCCAACTTGGTCAAGCCCAAGCGGGTGAACGCATGGAGCAGCTGTTGGCGCACATTGCCCAAGGCTTGGTGGCCATGGGCGTTGCGCAGTTGGTGGTGGCTGGGGGCGAAACTTCGGGCGCATGTGTGCAGGCTTTGCAAGTCACCCAAATGCATATCGGAGCGCAAATCGACCCGGGCGTTCCTTGGTGCCATGCGCACAGCCCCTCGGCTCCAGCCTCGGGTTTGCACCTAACTTTAAAGTCTGGCAACTTTGGCACCTCGAACTTTTTCACCAAGGCCTTTCAAAACTTGCACGGCCCAGTGCTTTAATCACACCTATGAACTTCTCTACAGACAGTAACGCTGTTCGCGAAGAAATATGCCGCATTGGTCAAAGCCTGTTTGCGCGGGGCTATGTGCATGCCAGCGCAGGCAATATCAGTGTGCGTTTGGACAATGGTTTCCTCATCACACCGACCGACGCTTGTCTTGGTTTTTTGCAACCCGATGAGCTGGCTTTTGTGGACGCCAGTGGCACCCAACGCAGTGGACAGCGGGCCAGCAAAACGCTTGCTCTTCACCAAGCCATTTACAGCGCCTCGCAGACCTTGTCACCCCATACCCGCTGCGTCATTCACACCCACAGCACCCATTTGGTAGCACTCAGCCTGCGCAACACCCCATTGCCCACCGACTTGGGCGCAGAGTTGCTCCCGCCCATCACGCCCTACTTTGTGATGAAAGTCGGTCATGTGCCCTTGATTGCTTACCACCGCCCCGGCGACCCCGAGGTCGCCAAAGTGGTGGCTTCCACCATAGCGCGTTATGCCCAGCAAAGTCTTGCATTGCGTTCGGTCATGCTGTCTAGGCTGGGGCCCAATGTGTGGCATGACACACCCGCGCAAGCCATGGCCACGCTGGAAGAACTGGAAGAAACCGCACGCTTGCAGCTGCTGTGCCCTGCACCTGAATTGACGGCTGCGCAGAATGACGAATTACGCCAAACCTTTGGCGCCCACTGGTAACCCCCGGAGCCCCCATGCTGCACTTTGCTGCCAACCTGTCCTTTTTGTATAACGATGTGGCGTTCACCCAGCGCTTTACGGCGGCGGCCCACGATGGCTTCAAAGGTGTTGAGTATTTGTTTCCCTACGAATTCGACTCCCTCGATTTAGCCAAGGCACTCAAGGACAACGGCTTGCAACAAGTGTTGTTCAACGCTCCTCCCGGCGGCACCGACCGCGCCAGCATGTCACTCGCTTGGGAGCAAGGGGTAAGAGGCACCACCTGTTTGCCCGGCCACGAGGCCGAGTTTCGCAGCGGCTTTTTGACTGCGCTGGAATATGCCGAGGTGATGAACTGCCCGCGCATCCATGTGATGGCAGGCTTGGTGCCGCCCGAGCTGCGAGTTGCCAGCCCCCTGCCCCCAGAGCTGACCACCAGCGGTCCTTATGCCCGAACCCCAGGCCCCTTGCGAGACACCTACATCAGCAACCTGCGTTGGGCCTGCGAGCAGGCCGCCAGCGCGGGGCGTGATGTCTTGATCGAACCCATCAACACCCGCGACATTCCACACTTTTTCTTGAACCGCCAAGACGATGCCCACGCCATCGCCAAAGAGGTGGGCATGCCTAACCTGAAAATGCAGTTCGATCTTTACCACTGCCAAATCGTCGAAGGCGATGTGGAGAAAAAAATCCGCCATTACCTGCCCATCGGTCAAGTGGGGCATTTCCAAATTGCCGGTGTGCCCCAGCGCCACGAACCCGATACCGGTGAGTTGCATTACGACACGGTGTTCAAGGTCATGGAAGAAGTCATTGCTGCGAACAACTGGCAAGGCTGGATAGGCTGCGAGTACCGCCCGGCTCTCGGTGCCGCTGGCACTTCAGCAGGCTTGGGTTGGATGAGGAAGCGGTGAACCCTGCGCTGCCTGTTTTAAACATCTCGTCCTACCTGTTCACCAAACTCAAGGACGCCGAGGCTTTGCGTGAGGCTTGCCACGCACAAGCCAGCGCACTTTCTCTCAAAGGCACCGTCTTGATTGCAGAGGAAGGCATCAACCTTTTTTTAGCGGGTCCACCAAAAGCCGTGCAGGAGTTTGTGGCGTGGTTGCAGCTAGACCCTCGATTGGCCGCCCTTGCACCCAAAGAAAGCTGGTCTGAGAGTCAGCCCTTTCGCAAACTGTTGGTGAAGGTGAAAAACGAAATCATCCGCATGAACCACCCCGCTATTCAGCCGCAAACCGGCCGTGCGCCGTCGGTCTCTGCGGCCACCTTGAAGCGCTGGCTAGACGACGGCCATGATGACCAAGGTCGCCCCGTGGTGACGCTGGACACCCGCAATGCTTTTGAGGTGGACCAAGGCAGCTTTGTGGGTGCACTTGACTGGCGCATCGACAAATTCAGCGAGTTTCCTGCCGCTGCCGGCCCGCATTTGAACGCCTTGCAGGGCAAAACCGTGGTGAGTTTTTGCACGGGTGGCATCCGATGCGAAAAAGCGGCTATCTATTTGCGAGAACAGGGTTTGGACACGGTTTACCAACTGGAGGGCGGCATTCTTAAATACTTTGAGGAGGTGGGCAACGCCCACTACATTGGCAATTGCTTTGTTTTTGATGAGCGCCGGGGCGTGAACCCTGATTTAACGCCTTTGCTTAAAGAAACACTCAAGAAAATACCATCTCAAGCCGATCATTGAGGTATGAATGCTGAACAATTTATTGAATTTGCAAACAACTTTGCAAAAGCCAGTGCCAAAACTTCGACTGTCCAAATCCAGCAAGCCTTTGAGGACAACTTAGATTGCCTTGCTCGACCTGGCGATCGGGTGGTTGTGATCCGAAAACCTTGGCATATTGGGCGCTGGGGTACGGTCATTGCTTTTCACGAACTTGACCCTTGCTATTTCCGTGTGGAAGTTGACATAGAGGGAAAGCGCATACACATTCCAGCTTCAGCATTGGCGCGTTGGGTAGGGGCACCCGACTGCGAAAAGGCCGAACTTCAACACATCTACCTGCTGATGAAGATCAATGGCTTGCAGTTAGCACACTGACGGATTCAACTAAACAGGATTCGAATTTTTAAGGGCAAGTTTTTTTCGTTTTGAAAGAACCCAAGCGGTGTTCAAGCCGGTAATGACCATGATGGGCCAAAGCCATGTGCAAATCAAAACCCAAAAAACTCGACCCTCTAGTGGCGAGGTTTGATCTGAACCCTCTGGCTTTTCTGGTCCTTCGCTAAACAGGTGTCGATGGGTAAAAGTGGCAAAACCAAAACAGACACCGAAGAACAAAAATAAGCTGATAACAATCAATTCATTGGTCATGTTGATCCTTCAGAGTTGGTGTTTTGCATCTTAAGAGGCCTTGATAGACAGTGTCAATTCAAGCCCACATCCGAAAAGTTGAGATAAGCTGCGACTGAAGATGCATTGGCCACATCAAGTCTAGGAATTGTTCCCAACAGCGGCGCATTGATTCTGCGCGCTATGGTTTCGATATTTTCCTGCGGATACAACATATGCGGGTCTACGCTGTTGGCGACCCAACCCATCAGCTTTAACCCTCTTGCGGCAATGGCTTCTGACGTCAACAAGGCTTGATTGATGCAACCCAGACGCATGCCCACCACCAGCACGACCGACAAATTCAGGTCTTTGGCCATGTCTGCCGTGTCATAGCTGTCATTCAATGGCACACAAAACCCGCCGACACCTTCGACCACCACGGCATCTGCCTGCGCCCTTACCTGCTCATAACAACCCAGTATGTGCAAGGGGTCTATCACCTTGTTTTCCAAACTTGCAGCAATATGCGGCGCTGCAGGCGCTTTGAATAAATAAGGCGTCGTGACCTCCTGCGGCAGTGAGACAGAAACACATGCCGCGAGATGGTCCACATCTTCATTGCACCAGCGTCCATCGCGCCACTCTGTACCGGCGGCCACCGGCTTCATGGCTGCCACACGATGCCCTTGTTGCGCCTGGAGGTACACCAAGGCAGACGCCACCAAGGTCTTACCAATCTCCGTGTCGGTACCAGTGACAAAGCAGGAAAAGGCATGCTCAGGCCATGCGTTATGCATATTCACAAAGTGCTCCCACCAACTGGTCAACGTCATGTGCTGTATGGGCGGCCGACAAGGTGATTCGCAATCTGGCCGTGTTGACAGGGACAGTCGGTGCGCGAATCGCGCTGATCCAAATACCTTGCTTATGCAACTCCGCAGAAGCCTTTAACACCTGCGCGTTGCTGCCCAATACCATGGGCTGAATCGGCGTTATTGAATGCAAGCGCGTCCATGATGCAGGAACAGGCGCAGTCGACAGTTGTTGAATCAATGCATTCAGATGCGATCGCCGTCTTTGGCCCTCTTCACCACGAATGATGCGCAGACTGGTCAACAACGCATGCGCCAGTGCCGGTGCTGCCGCAGTGGTGTAAATATAGGGGCGAGAACGTTGCACCATCCATTCAATGAAGTGTTCATGAGCGGCAACAAACGCCCCAGACACGCCAGCAGCTTTGCCCAGGGTGCCCATGTAAATGATTTGAGAAGAGTTCAGATTGAAATGCTGCAACACACCAGCGCCGGTTTCGCCTAAAACACCAAAACCATGCGCATCATCCACCAGCAACCATGCGCCATGTTGCTCGCACAAGCGCAGCAAATCTGGCAATGGTGCAATATCGCCATCCATGCTGAACACCCCATCGGTCACCACGACCTTGGTGCCACTTTGACAAGACGACAGCTTCAACGATAAATCAGCCAAGTCTGCGTGGGCATAAACATGGAAAGGTTCACGTGTCAGACGTATGCCGTCAATCAAGGATGCGTGATTCAGTTGATCCGAGAAAAAGCCAATGTCACCTGCTGCAGTGCCAGCCAATGCTGTCAATACGCCCAAGTTCGCCATGTAGCCCGTGCTGAAATACAGTGCCCGCACCGAAGGCAAATGCGGCCATAAAAACGTGGCCAGCAATTCTTCCAGCCGATCATGTGCTTGGGAGTGACCGCTGATCAAATGCGATGCGCCGCTGCCTGCTCCATACAAAGAGGCGCCTTCCTTGAGGGCTTCGACGACCTGTGGATGTGAGGCCAGGCCTAAGTAATCGTTGCTGTTGAACGTCAGCAGACGACTGCCATCCACCACCATATACCCTTGAGAGACAGACTCCACAGTACGCCTTGCCCGACGCAAACCCTGGGTCTCCAATGCCGACAGATTTAATGCCAATGCATCCAGTTGAGGAAAGATCATGCACCCATCACTTCATCAAAAACAGTTTGCAAACGCTCTGCCAATAAATCGGCGTCAGCATCGCTCAGTACATAGGGCGGCATCACATAAACCGTTGTACCGATAGGTCGCAACAGCAATTCATGTTTCAAAGCACTGGCAAAGAAGCGCCTGGAAAACGTCGCCGCAAGCTGCGGGTCTTCCACTTGCGCATCGAATGCCCAAATCATGCCCTGCTGGCGAAAGTGGCGCACCTGCGAATGAATGGCCAGCGGTGCAAGCCCATGGCTCAATCGCTTGGCAAGCACTTGGTTTTGGGCAAGCACATCGTCTTGCTCGAAAATCTCCAGCGTGGCCAAAGCAGCTCGGCAAGCCAGTGGGTTTCCAGTGTAGGAATGCGAATGCAAAAAGCCGCGCGCCATGCTGTCGCTGTAGAAAGAGTCATAGACATAGTTGCGCGTCATCACCAAGGACAAGGGCAAATACCCGCCGCTGATGCCTTTGGATAAACATAAAAAATCAGGCCACACACCTGCATGCTGGCAAGCAAAAAAACGGCCAGTTCGACCACAGCCCACCGCAATTTCATCCGCGATCAAATGCACATTGAAGGCAGTGCATAAACGACGAACCTCCTGCACATACACAGCGCTGTGCATGGCCATGCCACCAGCGCATTGCACCAAGGGCTCGATGATCACGGCACTGATATTCGCCGCCCGTGCCTGAAGCAAGGTTTCAAGTTCGCCTGCAGCACGCAAGGCCACTTGGTCTGCAGACTCACCCACCACAGACTGTCTGGCATCGGGCGACATGATGGTGTGAGCGGGCTTGAGGAGTGCGTCATAAGCGTTACGAAAAATGGGCACATCGGTCACACCCAGCGCCCCCACAGTTTCTCCGTGGTAGCCACCTTTCAAACACACAAACTCTTGTTTGCTGCTGTGCCCCTGGTTGCGCCAACTGTGAAAACTCATCTTGAGGGCAATCTCTACCGCGGAAGCGCCGTCTGAGGCATAAAAACAATGACCCAGTTCACCATCAGTTAAGGCCGAGAGCTTTTCGGACAACACCACCACCGGTTCATGGGTAAAGCCAGCGAGCATGGCATGTTCCAAGGTGTCCAGTTGATGTTTCAATGCATCGTTGATGCGTGGGTTGGCGTGACCAAACAGATTGACCCACCACGAACTGATGGCGTCTAGGTAGCGGTTGCCATCGTGGTCATACAGCCAAGCACCTCTGCCGCGTTGAACGGCCACCAATGGCACAGTCTCGTGGTGCTGCATTTGGGTACAAGGGTGCCAGACACTGCGCAAACTGCGCTCAACCAATTGTGAAGAATGCGTACTCAGGAAAAACCTCTTGTGGTTACTTCAATTTATTTGTTGCTATATTCACAACATTCAGTTCATCTATTTTCAATTATGCCTACCGCAGTGACTCAGCAAGTACAGCCTCTTCATTTCCTCAAGCCCTCTAAGCCCTTAGAAAATACTATTGAAGTGTGGAGCCGTCAATCGATTGAGGCGCTGTTCAATTTGCCTTTCAACGACTTGATGTTCAAGGCGCAACAAATTCACCGTGAACATTTCAATCCCAACGAAGTCCAACTCTCCACGCTTTTGTCGATCAAAACCGGGGGTTGCCCGGAAGACTGCGGCTACTGCCCCCAGTCTGTTCACTACAACACCGGCGTGGAAGCTTCCAAATTGCTGGATGTCGAAGAGGTCAAAGCCGCGGCACTTGAAGCCAAAAAGAATGGTGCGAGCCGTTTTTGCATGGGCGCGGCATGGCGTGAACCCAAAGACCGCGATGTCGAAAAAGTCGCTGAACTGGTTCGCACTGTCAAGTCGCTGGACATGGAGGCCTGCTGCACCTTGGGCATGTTGACGCAATCACAAGCTGATATGTTGAAACAATCCGGCTTGGACTATTACAACCACAACCTTGATACTGCGCCCGAGTTATACGGCGACATCATCACCACGCGCGATTACCAAGAACGTCTTGATACGCTGGCCCATGTACGCGCTTCAGGTATGCATGTGTGCAGCGGGGGCATTGTTGGCATGGGTGAAAGCCGTGCACAGCGCGCAGGTCTGGTGCATCAACTCGCCAACTTGACCCCTTACCCAGAATCAGTACCGATCAACAACCTGGTTCAAGTGGAGGGAACACCCTTGCACGGTACCGAGTCCCTTGACTTGCTGGAGTTCGTTCGAACCATTGCAGTGGCTCGCATCACCATGCCTAAAGCGCGTGTGCGTTTGTCGGCTGGTCGTCAGCAAATGGGCGAAGCCATACAAGCACTGTGCTTCATGGCGGGCGCCAATTCCATTTTTTACGGCGATAAATTACTCACCACGGGCAACCCAGATTGGCAAAAGGATCAGGCTTTGCTGAACAAGTTGGGAATGGCAACCAGCTGAGTAAGTGCCTTCAATTACCGTCGTTCAGCACCCCGAGTACATCGGAGCGGAATTCGCGGTTGTACAAAATCGCCACGATCAACAACGTGGTGAGCACAAAAGCCATGGGTGAGAAAAACCAGCCCATCACCGCAAATGAAAAGTAATAAGCTCGAAGTCCATCATTGAAGGTTTCAGCGGCCAGTCCTGTCATGGCGGATACACGTTCGGCGTAATCGTCTTCCCTCTCGGGTTGAGCTGCAAAAAACTCGGGCGACGGCAAAGCGCCGATCATCAAGGCGACAAAAGTGTATTGCCGCATCGACCATGAAAAGCGGAAAAAGGCGTACACAAAAATCGCAATCAAGACCAGTATCTTGAACTCGAACACCAAAATAGGCGTCGCCTGCGAAAAAGGAATTTCACGCACCAACTCAGCCGCCTTGTCTGTGGTGCCCATGAGGGCCAGCAAACCACCAATGATCAGAATGGTGGTAGAGGAGAAAAAAGCGGGGGTGTTGGACAGGGTCTGGGTGATGATCCCATCAAGCACTCTTGGGTCGCGTGACAAAGACACCTTGATCCAGCGCAGTCGAAAGCGGTTGGTGGCGGCCAAAATAGAGGGACGCTTGAGTGACCAGCGGCTGGCAAATTGGGCATAGCCAATCCACACCAGTGAAAAAAACACCAAAACCAACCAATCTGCCCACGGCAGTATGCTCAAAATCTTCATGGCTTCATGCTACCCCATCGTAAAAAAAAACCGCTTGGCACTCGCGTACCAAGCGGCTTAAAGCGGTCAGTGAACAATCAAGCGCGCAATTTGGCAGCCACTTGAGCTACGCGTTCGCCATAGGCTTTGGCGGTGTCCAAGTCACCTTGGGGAATATCAGCTGCGGGGCTGGTGGGGCCCACTTGCGCCATCACGCCAGAGTTGGAGCCAATGCGGTTGATGTTGCCGTCGTTCATGGCAGGTTGACCCACCCACACCATGCCTTGCTGCATCGCCAAGGTGATGAAGTATTGGATGGTGGAGAGCTTGTCACCGCTGGGGCTGGCAGAAATGGTGAAACCACCAGCGACCTTGTCTTTCCATGCGCCGCTCATCCATTGCTTGGAAGTGGCATCGGCGAATTTTTTGAATTGCCAAGAAGCCATGCCCATGTAAGTGGGTGAGCCAAAGATGATGGCGTCCGCCGCATTGATGGCGGTCCAATCGGCTTCGCTGATATTGCCTTCAGCATCGATGGCAATGATTTGCGCCTTGGCGCCTTCAGCCACAAATTGGGCTACGCGCTGGGTGTGGCCGTAGCCAGAGTGGTAAACAACAACAGTTTTGCTCATGATTTCTCCTTGGTAAGCAACAAAAAATTCAGGGGGCCAGATCAAACACCAAGACTTCTGCGTCTTGGCCCTTGGTCAGCTCGATTCGAGATTCCCCATCTAACAACAAGGCGTCGCCAGCTTGCAGCTGCTGGCCGTTGACTTGCAGCTGGCCACGAATCAGGTGGACATAGGCTTTGTGGTCAGCGCCTAGGGTTAAGTTCGCTGTTTCATTGCCATCGAATAAACCGGCATACAGCTGGGCATTCGCATAAATCTTCACGGCGTCGCCCGTGGGGTTGTGGCTGGCAATCAAGGCCAGGGCGCCGCGCTTGCTGGCAGAGGCAATGGTTTTTTGCTCGTAGCCGGGGGTCACGCCGCGCTGGTTGGGCTCAATCCAGATTTGCAAAAAATGGGTTTCTTGGCCCTCGGCATGGTTGAACTCACTGTGTTTAACGCCGGTGCCGGCACTCATGCGCTGCACGTCCCCTGGCGGAATGCCTTTGACGTTACCCATGCTGTCTTGGTGGGCCAAATTGCCCGACAGCACATAGCTGATGATTTCCATGTCTTGGTGGCCATGGGTGCCAAAACCAGTACCCGGGGCAATGCGGTCTTCGTTGATGACGCGCAAATTGCCCCAGCCCATGTAGGCAGGGTCGTAGTAGCCAGCAAAAGAAAAACTGTGAAATGACTTCAACCAACCGTGGTCGGCATAGCCTCTGTCTTGGGAGCGTCGAATAGTGAGCATAGTTTTTATCTTATTAAGTATTAAATTTTATAGACGTGAAAGCTGCTGTGGTTTCAGCGAAATTGATGGCATCATTCAAATAATTTGATTAATAAGCCATTTTTATGTCCTCCGCCCGAGATGTTCTGACCCCCGACGCCCTCTTCATGATCAACGCGATCGCTGAAACAGGCAGTTTTGCGGGGGCTGCCCGCGAGATAGGCTTGGTTCCCAGTGCCTTGAGCTACCGCGTACGTCAGATGGAGGAAGCCTTGGACGTGTTGCTGTTCACCCGCTCATCGCGCCAAGCCAAGCTCACGGCGGCGGGTCGTGAACTGCTGAACGAAGGCAGCCGTTTGTTGCTGGACATGGACAGCATCGCGCACCGCGTCAAGCGGGTGGCCACCGGCTGGGAGAGCCAGCTCACCATCGCAGTGGACGCCATCATCGATTTTCAAACCATGATGGAGCTGAGCGAGACCTTCTTTTCGCTCAACCCGCCTACGCGTTTAAAGCTTCGCAATGAAACTTTGAGCGGCACCTTGAGCGCTTTGACCTCAGGCCAAGCCGATTTGGCCGTGGGTGTGAGCGACCAATACAGCAATAACGCGGGACTGCGTTTTGCCCCCTTGGGCGAGGTGGCGTTTGTTTTTGCAGTGGCGCCTCAGCATCCCTTGGCTCGAATGGTGCAACCGCTGAGCGACAGCTTGATACAAGCCCACCGTGCGGTTGCCGTGGCCGACTCGGTGCCCCAAGGCAGTGGCCTGACCGTCGGTCTGCTCGCAGGCCAAGACGTGTTCACCGTGCCCAGCATGCAAGCCAAATTGGACGCGCAGTTGCGTGGTTTGGGGGCAGGCTTTTTGCCCTACCCTTTGGCCCAGCCTTATATTGAGCAAGGCTTGCTCAGTGTTTGCGAGGTGATGCGCCCTTTGCGACTTGCCACCTTCAGCTATGCATGGCGTGAAAACCCCAGCCCCAAGGGTCAACCCGCAGGTGACAAAGCCTTGCAATGGTGGTTGCAACAACTCAGCCACAGCAACACACGCAACGCCTTGTTGCGCAAAGCTCCCCAAAGCCCCCGACTCGGTGTAGAGTCAGACCTATGAAAAAAATCGCTGTCATCGGTGCTGGCATGGCCGGCATCACCGCCGCAAGAACCTTGGTCCAAGCTGGTCACCACGTCAGCGTATTTGAAAAGAGCAAAGGCGCTGGGGGCCGCATGGCCACACGTGACACGCCCTACGGCGGCTTTGACCATGGGGCCCAATATTTCACGGTGCGCGATGAACGCTTCATGAAAGCCTTGAACGAGGTCCCTGGCACACAAGCTTTGTGCAAACCTTGGAGCGCCAGCTCAGTCCAAGTACGTGACCCGCTGGGCAGGGTGATCGAAGTGCCCAAGCCACCGCGCGAGCTGCATTTTGTGGGTGCACCTGCCATGAATGTTGTGGTTCGGCACTGGGCCCAGCCATTGGCCGATGCCGGTGCGCTCCACTTCAATACCAGCGTCAAAGCCCTGCGCCGACAAGCCAAGCAATGGCAGTTGGTAAGCGCTGACGACAAAGTGCTGGGCAGCTTTGACAGCGTGGTCTTGGCCATTCCCAATGTGCAAGCGGCCTATTTGCTGCGCCAGTCTGGCGCACCTGCGGCGCAATTCAAAGCTTTGACTGCCACCGAGGCCGTGAGCGTCGCCCCTTGCTGGACGCTGATGCTGGCCTTCCCCTTGGTGCAACCAGGGCTTGGGCAAATGGGTCCTCAATGGAATGTGGCGCAAAGCACCCATCACCGCATCGCATGGGTGGCGCGTGAATCTTCCAAGCCCGGCCGCTCACCGATTGAACGCTGGACAGTGCAAGCCAGCGCCGAGTGGTCGCAAGAGCATGTAGAAGACGATGAGGCCCGAGTCGAGGCCAAGTTATTGAAAGCGTTTGCGGAACTAACGGGTATCAGGGCAGAGCCGGGGTTCAGCCAAATCCTTCTGTGGCGTTACGCGAAAACCTTGAAACCTGCTGGGCAAGCTTTTTTCTGGGACGACGAGCAACACATAGGACTGTGCGGTGACTGGCTGATCGGTCACCGTGTCGAAGACGCTTTTGTCAGCGGACTGAGTCTGGCGCTCAGCCTACAAGCGCCAGCCTAAGGAATTTACTTTTTCTTGTAGGGCTTGTTGAACCAATTGGCCAACATAAACAACATCAAAAGGACCCACATAATCAATAGGATGTGGTGTATTTGCATGGTGTGTCTCCTTGGTTTAAAAAATGAGGCTGAATGTTAGCGAACTTTTTTGGCGATGAGCGGATACATGGCATAAAGGGTGATCAGCAACAACACCACTTCTAGGCTGTACACAAAGGCATAAGCCGTTCCAGAATCCACCACCAAAGCCATCAAGTCGCGAATGATACCGCCCAAACCCATGGCCAAACCGGCGGCGGTGGCCTGCACAGCCCCCCACGCGCCCAAGGCCAAACCAGCCTGACCTGGGGGGGCATGGTTCATGGTGGCGGTCAAGGTGCCATGACCAAACAAACCCGCACCAAAGCCAATCAGCAAGGTACCCAAAGCAAATAGCAGCAACGAGGCTTGGGGTGCCGACACCAACACAGCCAAGAAAGCAGGAATGCCTACCCAAACGCCGCCGCAAGCCATGCGAAACGGGTCGGCGCCTCGGCCAAGCACACGCGAAGCCCAAGCAAAACCAGTTAAGCCGCCCAAGGCCAACAAAGCAGTCAATAAGGTGGTGTCTGACACCTCTAAATGCAAAATTTCGCCGCCAAAGGGTTCTAGCAACACATCGCCCATGCTGAACGCCATGGTGCCCACCCCCACCGCCAGCAAACGCCTGAGCGCGTTCTCACCTTGGGTGAAGTGCTTCATGGCAGCCACAAAGTCGACATCTTCCTCGTGCGGGTCGCCCAATCGCCTTGTGCGGGCTTCTTGTTTCCATAAGGCGGTGATGTTGAGCACCAAGGTCAACACGGCGGCGGCTTGTACCGATCGGATCAAGGCGCCAGGTGAAAAGTCACGCAGCCAATAGCCAAACAACAAGGCGCTGAGAATCATGCCGACCAACAGCATGAAGTACATCAAGCCAACGACTTTGGGGCGGGACTCGGGGGGAGATAAATCGGTGGCCAAAGCTAAGCCAGCCGTTTGGGTGGTGTGCATACCTGCACCCACCAACAGAAAAGCGACTCCCGCTGCCAAATGGCCCACCCAATCTGGGGCATGGGCAGACTGTCCTAAGCGACCCAAGACCAGCAAAGCAAAGGGCATGATGGCAAAACCACCAAACTGCAGCAAAGTGCCCATCCAAATATACGGAACGCGACGCCAGCCCAAGGCCGAGCGGTGGTGGTCAGAGCGAAAACCTATCAAGGCACGAAAAGGTGCAAACAACAAAGGCAAAGCAATCATGATGGCCACCAAAGCAGCGGGTACTTTGAGCTCGACGATCATGACGCGGTTGAGGGTACCAATCAGCATGGCCAAAGCCATGCCTACAGAAATTTGAAAAAGCGATAAACGTAAAAGCCGGCTTAGTGGCAGCGTATCGGTGGCTGCGTCAGCGAAAGGCAGGAACTTCAGGCTGATATGCAACCAACCACGCGAGAGTTTGGAAGACCCAGTCATATAAAAAATGGACCGGAAAGACAAGCCATCCGGTCCATCCTAAATGAAATACCCGAACTTAAACCGTTGGCGTCGCAACGGTCTGTGTGACCGCAGCTGTCGCCGCACTGCCATTCAGGAATTTCTTGACCCAAGTGGTGTTGAGGGTCAGCGCCAAATGCACCGAGAACGATGCAATAGCGACTGCAGCGATGAAAATAGGAATGCCCACTGAGGGCTTGACCACTGTCCAAATTTTTCCGTAGATCATGTGGTGCTCCTATTATTTCAGCCAAGGGGAGTAGATGTACGCAAGCAAATGCGCCAGCGCGGCAATCATTCCAAAGATTTGAGTTCCCTGGATGAGGTGCCGATGAATCTCTTCTGACTCGGCTTCTGTGAGGCCTGTTGGCCCTACTTTATCTGACATGTTGTTATCTCCTTGAAAGATCTTCACGTCCGTGCTGAACCCGCACGAGGGTTATTTATGACCCCCATGGCCACAAATTCTTAAAACCCTATTATCCTAGTGTTATTTTAAGTTTACATATTAATCTGTCAATCTAAATTTACATGCTTAGGGGTTTACCATTGGGTTAAAGTCCTGTGTCTCGCTAAGCCATTGAAAATAATCAATATTCCATGTACATAGGACGCTTCGCCCCCTCTCCAACCGGCCCTTTACACGCCGGTTCTTTGGTTGCGGCACTGGCCAGTTGGCTGGATACGCGTCATCACGGGGGGCTATGGCAGGTGCGCATCGAAGACCTTGATACGCCTCGCTGCGTGGCTGGCGCGAGTGACATCATCTTGAAACAATTGGCTGATTTCGGCTTGCTGCCAAACAGCGAAGTCCTTTACCAATCGACACGCGGGGCTGCCTACCAACATGCCCTAGAGAGTTTGGTGACCAAGGGCTGGGCCTATGCCTGCGCTTGTTCTCGCAAAGACATTGAAGATGCGCAAGGTGAACGCCTTCGCCACAGTGCGGCGGTCTACCCCGGCACATGCCGAGAAGGCTTGAAGGGCAAAGCTGCCCGTGCATGGCGCTTGAACGTGC
>CAMDKR010000004.1 GCA_945901225.1 Bordetella parapertussis
CTCGGGTACAAGCGGCAGAAGCGGGGTTGGCCATGGCCAAAAGCAAGCTGAGCTCGATCAACATGGTTGGGCTTTCAGGGCTTTTCAGCCGCGGCCAAGCGCTGGCTTTTCCAATAGACATCGTCACCGCCGTTCATGCGGTTGAGCACGCGTGCCAAGACAAACATCAGGTCAGATAGGCGGTTGAGGTACTGGCGCGGCGTGTCGTTCAAGGCTTCTTCGGCTCCCAAGGCCACCACCGCGCGTTCGGCACGGCGTGCCACGGTGCGGCACACATGGGCCAAAGACGCTGCGCGACTACCGGCGGGCAAAATGAATTCTTGCAGCTTGGGCAAGGCCTCGTTGTGGTGAGCCAGCGCTTGGTCCAAAGCCAACACCGCTTCAGCTTTGAGCAATTCAAAGCCCGGAATGCTCAGCTCGCCGCCCAAATTGAACAGCTGGTGCTGTACCTCGATCAGCAAGCTACGCAAAGCTTCGGGCATGTCTTCGCAAAGCAACACCCCGATGTGCGAATTGAGTTCATCCACCTCTCCCATGGCATGGACGCGCAAGCTGTTTTTGCTGACGCGACGGTTGTCGCCCAAGCCGGTGGTGCCATCGTCGCCGGTGCGCGTGGCAATTTGTGTGAGTCGATTCGCCATGTTTCATCTTCCTGAGGTTGCTTGCATTGTCTCAGCACTGGCACAACTCGGCTACGCTTGGGGTTTTCAGGAGCGGTACATGCAGACGGTGAAACAGGTAGGCGTGGTCGGTTTGGGTGCCATGGGCCAAGGCATGGCGGGCAGTTTGCGCCGCGCTGGCTTCGAGGTTCATGTGTGCGACGCCCGGCCAGGTGTGGCCGAGGCTTTTGCGACCGATGGCGGCGTGGCTTGCGCCTCACCTGCCGAGTTGGCCAAGTCCTGCCAAGTGATTGTCAGCGTGGTGGTGAATGCCGCGCAAACCGAGGAGGTGCTGTTTGGCCCTCAAAGCGCGGCGGCCCATCTGGCCAAAGGCAGCGTTTTTGTGATGTGCTCGACTGTCGACCCCAACTGGTCAGTGGCACTTGAAACACGCCTTGAAGCCATGGGCTTGCTCTATGTGGACGCACCCATTTCGGGCGGTGCGGCCAAGGCTGCCAGCGGCCAAATGACCATGATGACTGCCGGCAAACCCGCCGCGTATGCACTGGCCGAACCTTTGTTGAACGCGATGGCCGCCAAGGTCTATAAACTGGGCGACAGCGCAGGTGCGGGCAGCAAAGTCAAGATCATCAACCAGCTGCTGGCGGGTGTGCACATTGCCGCCGCCGCCGAAGCCATGGCGCTGGGCTTGCGCGAAGGCGTGGACCCCGCCGCTTTATTTGAGGTCATCACCCACAGCGCAGGCAACAGCTGGATGTTTGAAAACCGCATGGCGCATGTGCTGGCAGGCGACTACACGCCGCTGTCAGCGGTGGATATTTTTGTGAAAGATTTGGGGCTGGTGTTGGACATGGCACGAGCCAGCAAATTCCCGCTGCCGCTGTCCAGCACCGCGCATCAGATGTTCATGCAAGCCAGCGCCGCCGGTTTTGCCAAAGAAGACGACAGCGCTGTTATCAAGATATTTCCAGGCATTGAGCTGCCCATGAAAATGTAGTTCTTTTGTATTGTTTGTGCGCTAATATGGGGTTCTTTGTAATTCTTCATAAACATTATGTGGCGCTTTTTTCGATCCCTGCTTTGCTTGTCTATGCTTTGGCTCTCGCTGGCCCATGGCGCAGAAGTGCTGACCCAATTCGATACAGATGCCAGCATGGAGGTCGACAACGACGAGATGCTGGTGATTTTGTCGGTCAGCAAAGACGGCAGCAATGCCACCCAGATCAGCCAAGAGATTTTGGCCAAGTTGACCAGCGCTGTTGAGCGTAGCAAACAGCACACGGACATCGAGCGCAAAACGGGGCAAATCAGCACCACGCCAGTATGGGGGCCCAACGGCAAAACCAAGCAGTGGAGCGCCCAAGCAGAACTTCAACTTGTCTCCACCAATTTAAAGGCCTTGAGCCAACTGGCCTCAGAGCTGACAGACGTGATGCAAATTACCCAAGTGAGCTACAGGCTGTCTGCCCAACAAAGAGCCTTGACCGAAAAGAAATTGCTCAGCACCTTGGCTGTCAACTTTCAACGTAAAGCGCATGACTTGACAGACGCCTTTGGTTTCAGCCGCCATGAAATCAAAAGCCTGAATTTCAGCCAGCAGAACCAAAGCATGCCTGTGGCGCGCATGGCCTTGTCCTCACCCCGCGCGATGGCAGACGGCGCAGCGGCCGTGCCCATCCCTCATGAGGGTGGCAAAACCACCATTTCCTTGCAGATGAGCGCACATATCGGCCTGTGGCCTTGAGCACTATCGCTCGCACCTAGAAGACACGCGGGCTTTAGCTTCTTGCATAGAATGCAAAACGCTCTAGGAGAAGCCGCCATGAATGCACCCACCGCCGTTCAACACCTCATCCCCGAAGTCAATCAGCGACCTGTACCGCAAGCCCTGATCGATGCGCTGAAGAGCCACTTTGGGGACCGTTGCTCCACCGCCTTGGTGGTGCGTGAGCAGCATGGGCGCGATGAGTCGGCTTACACCACTGTGCCGCCACCGGCCGCCGTGGTGTTTGCTGAATGCACCGACGATGTGGCGCAAACCGTTCGCATGGCCGCGGCCTACGACGTTCCCATCATTCCGTTTGGCGTGGGTACTTCACTGGAGGGCCACTTGTTGGCAGTGCAAGGCGGTATCAGCATCGACTTGGGTCGTATGAATAAAGTGCTGTCCATCAACCCCGAAGACCTGACGGTCACGGTGCAAGCCGGCGTCACCCGCAAACAACTGAATGAAGAAATCAAAAGCACAGGCTTGTTTTTCCCCATTGACCCAGGAGCCGACGCCACGATTGGCGGCATGAGCGCCACCCGCGCCAGCGGCACGAATGCGGTGCGCTACGGCACCATGCGCGAAAACGTCTTAGGTCTAGAAGTGGTCACCGCCAGCGGTGAAATCATACGCACCGGAACCCGCGCACGCAAATCGTCTGCCGGCTACGACCTCACCCGTTTGATGGTGGGCAGCGAAGGCACCTTGGGCGTCATCACCGAAATCACCGTCAAGCTCTACCCCTTGCCCGAAGCGGTGTCGGCGGCCACATGCTCTTTCCCCAGCATTGAGGCGGCGGTGCTCACCACGATTCAAATCATCCAAATGGGCATCCCCATCGCGCGGGTGGAGTTGATCGACGCCAATGCTGTACGAATGGTCAACGCCCATTCCAAACTCACTTTGCCCGAGCAACCCATGTTGTTGATGGAGTTCCACGGCTCACCCGCCAGCGTGAAAGAGCAGGCCGAAACCGTGCAAGAAATCGCCACGGAATTTCAAGGCCATGCGTTCGAATGGGCCACTACCCCAGAGGAGCGCACCCGCTTGTGGACAGCGCGTCACAACGCCTACTTTGCTGGGATTCAAAGCCGCCCGGGTTGCCGCGCCATCAGCACCGACACCTGTGTGCCTATTTCACGCTTGGCCGATTGCTTGCTGGACTCAGTGGCCGAGGTGGATGCCTCAGGCATTCCGTATTTCTTGGTCGGCCATGTGGGCGACGGCAATTTCCATTTTGGTTATTTGATCGACCCCAACAGCGCCGACGAACGCGCCACCGCCGAAGACCTGAACAACAAGCTTGTTGCCCGCGCCCTGTCTTTAGAAGGCACGTGTACCGGCGAGCACGGCATTGGTTTGCACAAAATGGATTTTTTGGTGACCGAGGCGGGTGTGGGTGCGGTAGCCATGATGCGCACCATCAAACATGCGCTGGACCCGAAAAACATCATGAACCCGGGCAAGGTGTTTTTGTACTAAGCCTGGTTCGCACCACGCTCAATCACGACTTGCGCGTCCAGCAGATCGCTTGCATGGTTGATATCCGATTGGGCAATCAACACCGACAAGTCGGTGGACTTGAGTTGCCTAATCACCTCTGATAAGCGCATCGACAAAGCTGGCGCCACGCCTTCAAACGGCTCATCCAGCAGCAGTAGCCTGGTGCCGACAGCCAAGGCACGGGCCAACGCCACCAGTTTTTGTTGGCCGCCTGACAGCAACAAAGCTCGCCTATCAAACATGGCTTTGAGTTCAGGCAAGACCTCATAGACCCAAGCCAAGCGCTGGTTCAAATCAAGCGTAGGACTGACCCACAGCGGCAACACAATGTTTTCTTCGACCGTGAGTTCAGGCACCAAACCACGGTCTTCAGGCATATAGCCTATGCCTAAGCCTGCTCGCACATGGGCGGGCATTTGCACCAAGTCTTGGCCGTCAAAAAGAATCTGTCCCATGCGTGGCGTCAAATGCCCCATGATGCTTCGCAAGCTGCTGGTTTTGCCCGCACCATTGCGGCCCACCAAACCCACCATCTGACCCTTGGCCACTTGCAAGTTCAAACCGCGCAGCACTTGCGCGGATGCAATCTCCACATGCACATCTCGCAACTCAAGCATGGGGCGCGTCCTCTGGCAGTCGCTCGCCAGTGACGTAACGGCGCACATCGGCTTGGGCCAAGGCCACCGAAGGCACATCGTCGGCAATGATGCGGCCACTGTAAAACGCCACCACCCGGTCGCAGTAGCGGTTGACGATGTCCATATCGTGTTCCACAAACAGCACGGTCAAGGCTTGTCCTTCTAAGGCCTGCATGATGGTGTCCATCATGGGAAATTTTTCTTCAGCCGCCACACCGCTGGTAGGTTCGTCCAACAGCAACAAGCGAGGTGACCCCGTCATGGCCAAGGCGATGTCGATGAGTTTACGCAAGCCCCCTGGCAACTCGGAGACCAAGCGCTCACTGTGCTTGAGCAGATCAAAGCGCGACAACACCTCGTCCGCCCGCTGTATGCGTTGGCTTGAAGCAGCAGGCAACCATGTGGACAAGCGGTTCTCATGGCAAGCCAAAGCAACCAACATGTTTTCCAATACCGTCATGCTGGGGTAGAGCTGGGGGATTTGAAACGACCGCGCAACACCCATGCGGGTGATTTGGCGCGGTGTCATGCGGCTGATGTCGGTGCCACCCAGCCATATGCTGCCGCTGTCCGCACGAACGTAGCCGGTGATCATGTTCACAAAGGTGGTCTTGCCCGCGCCATTGCTGCCAATCAAGCTGACCCGCTCACCGGTCTTGACGCGCACATTCACGTCTTGCGCGGCCACCACGGCGCCAAACTGTTTGTTCAAGCCTTGGGCATGCAACAGCAGCGCTTCGTTCATGCCTGTTTCTCCGTTGGTTTTTCAGTCTTGCTCCACAAGGAGCCCAAGCCCAGCGGCATGAAGCGAATAACCAGCAACAGAAAAATACCCAGCGCCAATTGCCAAGTGTTGGGAAAGTAAGCGCTGGAAAAAGAACGCACCATCTCCAGCACCAAAGACGACAACATCACCGCCACCACGCTTTGGCTGCCCGCCAAGATGGCCACAAACACAAATTCGCCCGAGGTGGTCCAGTAGCTGAAGTTGGGGTCGATGTGACCCAAGACCATCACCGCCAAGGCGCCACCCATGCCACCCAAAAACGCCGCCAAAACGAAGTTCAAGCTCATGGTTTGACTGACCGAGCCGCCCAAATACTCCACCCGCAATTCGTTGTCACGCACCGCACGGGTGACCAAGCCTCGGCTGGATAAAAAATAAATTCGCACCAACACAGCGCTTATTAAGGTCAAGACCAAGGTGGTGGCATACAAACCAAAACGCACCTGCTCATCTGCCAGCGCCTGACCAAATAGCGTGACGCGGCCCATGTTGAAACCGTCCGAGCCGCCCAAGGACTCGGTTTTCACCAACAAACCATAGCCGACCATGGACAGGGCCAAAGTCAGCATGGAAAAGAAAATGCCGCGGTAGCGAGCCAGCAAAGGCGCAAACGGCGCGGTGATGAGCATGGCACTCATGCCGCCAAGCAAGGCAAGCAAGACCGCGTCGGTGACACCCCAATTCAAAAACACCAAGGCCGCGGCATACCCCCCAATAGCAGACATGAGGCCTTGGCCAAATGCCACCACGCCGCCCCGCATGAGCAACACAATGCCTAAAGACACCAAGCCATTGGCCATGGCCATGGTGAGCATGAATTGCATCCACGAGGGCAGGGCATAGCCCACGCCTGCCAACACCAGCAACACCAGCAAAGCTCGCAATAACAAGGCACTGAGCGTCATGGCTTAAATTTTTCGCGCCTGTATGCGCTGAAACAAACCCTGGGGACGAAACATCAATACCAAGGCCATGACCAAATACACCGAGAACAATTCGGCCACCGGCCACATATGCACCGCCAAGGCACGGGCCAAACCGACAATTAACGCGCCAATGGCCGCACCCTCGATGCTGCCCAAGCCGCCAATGATGACCACTGCAAACGAGATGATGATGACGCCCACCGACAAACCCGGTTGCACCGACAACATGGGCGCGGTGAAGGCGCCGCCCAAGGCGGCCAAAAAGATGCCCACGGCAAATGCAACCATGTACACACGAGAGACTTGTATGCCCATGCTGGAGGCCACCTCGGCGCTGTGAATCACGGCGGTCACAATCTTGCCAAAGCGGGTGCGGTTCAAGCCCCACCAAACGCCCAGACCCACCACCACCGCCAAGGCCACCAACATGAAGTCATAGCCCACATAGGTTTGGCTGCCGATGTCGATGTTGCCAAACATGCCATAGGGCTCGGAGACATAGAAGGGATTGGCACCCCAAATCAATTTGGTGAGGTCTTCCATCATCAAAAACATGGCGTAGGTGACCAGCACCAACAAGACCTCATCACGGCCATAGAAAAACCGCAACAGGCCGCGCTCGGTCAAGGGGGCGACCAACACAGCCACCAACACCGCCGCGAGCAACATCGCCACCAAGGACATGGCAGGCGGCAAAGCCCAGGATGCAGCCAAGGACACCAAGGTCGCGGTGACATACGCACCCAAGGCATAGAAACTGCCATGGGCGATGTTGAGAATTTTGAGTACGCCAAACACCAGCGTTAGGCCAAGTGCAACGATGAACAGCCATGACGCATAGGTCACGCCGTCAATGACGATGGTGAGGGCTAAATTCACAGTGGTTTATTTCTTGGCGGGCTTTTTGTCGGCGGCCTTGGCGTCAGACGGTGCCGCTTTGGTATCGCACTTGGCGCCCGCAAAACCCGATTTCAGCCAGTCTTCCGATTTGACATTCAAAGGCGGGTTCACGCACTCCGCGTCAAAGCGTTGGATGTCGTTGAGCACCACCATTTTTTTAGTGGCATCCCACTGGGTGCGACCAATGGCAGCGTCTTGTATGGCTTGCTGTCCGTTGGAGAGTGCCATGCGGATCTTGCCGCCGGGTGACATCCACTCGCTGCCACGCAAAGAAGCGGCCAACACCTCGGTGGAAGGCTTCTTGCCATTGTTGGCGGCCATGGCTTTCTCAGCAGCCAACTTCAAGCCCATGAGGGCTTGCGCCATGCGGTAAGGCGCTTGCACGGGGTAGACATTGTTGGCCTTGCTGTACAAGTCCCAGAACCAGGTGTTCAGGGGCGAAGGTGGTGCCATCAAGCCATACGCGCCACGGGCACCCAAGATGGTGCCATCAGGCATTTTTTCGCCAAGCCCTGGCAACACATGGTCGCCTGCGGTCATCACCACTTGCGATTTTTTAAACAGGCCACGCGGTCCTGCCTGCAACACAAAGGCTTGCAAGTCACCACCCCACAAACTGGTGTGGACCAAGTCGGCGGGTCGCGACATGAGGGCTGAAATTTCTGTGCCGTACTGACCGGCACCAAACTTGGGGAGTTGGTCCACGCCAGCTTTGGCCTCGGGGTACAGGTTTGCCATCGACAACATAAAGTCTTTGCGTGAGTCTTGTCCCCAAGCGTAATCTTGGTTAATCAAATTGAACGACTTCACGGGAATATTGCGCGCCTTCAAATACCGCGCCATAGACACGTTGTCCATGGTGGCGTGTGCTGCGGTGCGAAACACATAACGGAAGCTGTTGTCTTCAAAAATGCGGGGCGTGCCGCAGTCGTACAAAATCAAAAACTTCTTCAGCTCTTCAGCCACAGGGGCAACCGCCAAGCAGTCGCCTGAACCCACGTAACCCACCACCACATCGACTTTGTCACGCTCATAAAGGTTACGCAACTCTTGCACCTGCTTAGTGGCGCCCCCGGCTTCGTCCACGTATATGACCTCGATGGGCAGGCCGCCAATACCGGGTTTGTTATAGGGTGCGGGCGCTTGGCCCTTGTTGAAAGCCTCCACCAAGACCTTGGCGCCATTCACCGCAGGTATGCCAAAACTCTCCGCCGCTTGGCCAGACAAAAAGCTGACGATGCCGATTTTGAAAGTTTCTTGGGCAACAGCGCTGTGGGTCAGCAAAGCCAACACAGAGGCGGTGAGGGCGCGGCGGGCAAAGGTGGTGATCATGGTTGTCTTCTCCAAGGGGAACAAGGTTGATTATTCTAGAAATGCCAAGGCATATCTGATGAGGTATAGGCTGAAAACCCTAGTTACTTAGGTGACACGCAATTTGTCGATGATGCCATTGAGCGCATCCAAAGAGCCAAAAGAAATAGCGACTTCGCCCATTTCCTCCATGCGCCCGTGACGCTTGACGGTTTTTTTAATTCGGATTTCCACTTGGGCGGTGAGCAAATCGGCCAACTCTTCTTCCACTCTCTTCAAGTCACGCGACTTTTCTTTTTTAGGTTTTTGCGCCACCAAAGAAAACTCTGCGCTGATTTTTTTTGCCAAGCTTTCGGCTTCACGCACTGAGAGTTTTTTTGCGCTGATCTGGTTGGCGGCCGTGATTTGGGCGGCTTTGTCGAGGGACAACAAGGCTCTGGCATGACCCATGTCTAAGTCGCCGGCCATCAACATGGTTTGCACTGGATCGGCCAAGTTAAGCAAGCGCAAGAGGTTGCTGGCTGCACTGCGTGAGCGTCCCACGGCTTGCGCGGCATCTTCATGCGTCAAACCAAACTCTTTGATGAGGCGTTGCAAACCTTGCGCCTCTTCCAAAGGGTTGAGGTCTTCACGTTGGATGTTCTCTATCAAGGCCATGGCCGCCGCGGCTTGGTCGGGCACATCACGTACCAGCACCGGCACCTCGCTCAAACCCGCCAGTTTGGCGGCACGAAAACGTCGCTCACCAGCGATGATTTCGTATTTACCTGCGTTGGCACCTGCAGCTAAACGGCGCACCAAAATCGGCTGCATGATGCCCTGCGATTTGATGCTCTCGGCCAGCTCGTACAAGCTGCCTTCGTCCATGCGGGTGCGTGGCTGGTAGACGCCCGCCACCATGACATCGAGTGACAGCTTAGAAGGTGCGCCGTCGTCTGCTTTGCTGGGCAGGTCACTGGCGGTAGGGCCGAGCAAGGCCTCCAGTCCGCGGCCCAGTCCTTTGATTTTTTTGGTCACCATGCTTGTCCTGTGGGTCAAAAAGTTTCGAATCGCACGACCAGCTCTTTGGCAAAGTCGATGAAGGCGACGCTGCCTTTGGCGCTGGGGTCAAACACCACGCAAGGCAAGCCATAACTGGGCGCTTCGGCCAAGCGCACATTGCGCGGGATTAATGTGTTGAACACCTTGTCGCCAAAATGCGCCTTGAGCTGATCGCTCACCTGCATTTGCAAGGTGATGCGGGGGTCGAACATGACACGCAACAGCCCGATGATTTTCAAATCATGGTTGAGGTTGGCGTGTACCTGTTTGATGGTGTTGACCAAGTCGGTCAAGCCTTCCAGGGCAAAGTATTCGCACTGCATGGGCACGACGACGCCGTGCGCTGAACACAAGCCATTGAGGGTCAGCAAAGACAGCGAGGGCGGGCAGTCGATAAGCACAATATCGTACTCTGCATCAACTTCTTGTAACGCAAGTTTGAGTCTCATCTCGCGCTGCTCTAAGCTGACCAACTCCACTTCAGCGCCCGCCAGTTCTCGGTTGGCACCTAAGACATGGTATTTGGCTGCATTGGGCTTGGCTGCTGCCTCGCCCCACTGGCTGCTGACACGGGCTTGCGCAATGGTGCTCTCGCCCAATAAAACGTCATACACGGTGTGTGCCAACTGGCGCTTGTCCACGCCCGAGCCCATGGTGGCATTGCCTTGCGGGTCCAAGTCGACCATCAGTACGCGCTGACCAATGGCGGCCAACGCGGCTGACAAATTCACCGTGGTGGTGGTCTTACCGACGCCACCTTTTTGGTTGGCAATGCAAAAGATTTTGGCCATGTTTATTTACTCAAGACAAGTTTCAAACCAAAGGCAAGCAACAAACCTGCGCCTAATTTTTGCAAACCACGGCCTAGCCATGGGCGCTGTTGGAGGCGGGTAGACAGCTGTGCTGCCAACACACACAGCACCAAGCCATAGATGAACGTCAAGGCCGCCACCGTCAAAGCCATCACGCCAAAAGTCCAAAGGCCAGCATGTGCTTGCGGGTCGATGAACAAGGGGAAAAAAGCCATGTAGAACATGATGGCCTTGGGGTTGAGCAAGGTAATCCAGATCGATTGTCGAAAATAGTGACCCACTGCGATGTTGATGATGGGCTCGTCACCCGCCTTGGCGGTCCACAATTTGTAACCCACATAAGACAAATAGGCCGCACCCAACCATTGCAGTGCCTGGAAAAACTCAGGCTGGGCAGCCAAGACCGCAGCCACGCCCGCCACCGCGGCCCACATCAACACTTGGTCACCCGCCATCACACCCAAGGTGGCTGCCAAGCCGCCGCGCAAGCCACCCTTGGCGGTTGACGTCAACAGGGCCAAATTACCTGGGCCGGGAATGGCCAAAAAAACAATGACTGCCAGCACAAAGGCAGGGTAGTCAGCAACTCCAAACATGGTTAATCCTTTTGCAGGGAGGGCAGAGTGTAAGGCACACCTTGCAGATTTGCGCCGAAATCTGATGGTTTCACGTGAAACAACCGCCACCCTTAAGGTGTTTGGATGGGTTTTAGGGGTCGCATCCAGATCAAGCATCGTTGCGCATCAAGGTCTGGGACAGACAATGGTTGTATTTCTGCCAAGTCGATATCGGGAGGCAAATGGCTGATCTCATCCTCCGGGATCACGCCCTTCATGGCCATCCACCAACCACCGGGCGCCAAACACGCACGCGAACTGAGCACAAAGTCGGCCAAAGAGGCATAGGCGCGCGAGCTCACAACATCAAATGTCTGGCTCAATGACTCAACCCTAGCGTGTTGTGCTTGCAGATTTGCCAAGCCCAAAGCATGGGCTGTGCTTTGAATAAATGCGGTTTTTTTGGCAACGGCGTCAACCGCCAGCACCTTGAGCTCGGAACAAACAATGGCCAAAATCACCGAGGGCAGGCCGCCGCCCGCGCCCACATCTAAAAGGTTTTTGGCCAAAGGCGCCTTCTCTTTCAAAGGTCGCACCACCGCCAAACAATCCAACACATGCTGCGTCAACATCTGCTCTGGGTCCTTGACCGCCGTCAGGTTGTAAACCTGATTCCATTTTTGCAAAAGATATATATAGGTCAAGAGCTGCTGCTGCTGGGTGTCCGAGAGGCTCAAGCCCAGAACCTCAGACCCACGACGAAGACGCTTTTCTAGGCCAAGACTCAAGCGGCCGCCTTGCCGCTGCCTGAAAATTGGCCCATGCGGGCGCGGCGCAAATGCACCAACAGCAAAGAAATGGCAGCGGGCGTAACGCCGGAAATGCGCGATGCTTGACCCAAGGTTTCTGGCCGGTGCTTGTCTAATTTTTGTCTGACCTCGACGCTCAGCGCCCCAATGGACAAATAGTCGAGGTCGGCAGGCAGCGCCATGTTTTCGTAAAGCGCTGCACGCTCAACCTCGTCGTTCTGGCGGTTGATATAGCCAGCGTATTTGGCCGCAATATCGATTTGCTCGATCACTGTTTCACGTGAAACATCATCCAAGGCGAGGATGTCGGCCGACACAAAGCGTCCTCCATCCAAGCCCATCAGGTCGGCATAGGCCACTTGCGGGCGACGAAGCAAATCGGCCAAACTGTACTCATGGTCAATGGCCTTGCCCAAAACCCGCTCGGATTCCGCCGCAGCAAGGTTGGCAGGGCTGACCCACAAAGACCGCAGGCGCTGTGTTTCACGTGAAACAGCATCACGCTTTTGGTTGAATTTATCCCACTGCTCGTCACCCACCAAGCCCATATTGCGCCCGGCCTCGGTCAGGCGCATGTCTGCGTTGTCTTCCCTTAATTTAAGGCGGTACTCTGCGCGACTGGTGAACATGCGGTAAGGCTCGACCACGCCTTGGTTTACCAAGTCATCGACCAATACACCTAAGTAGGCCTCATCACGCCCAGGCGTCCAAGCGGGCAGCCCTTTACAGAGCAACGCTGCGTTCGCGCCAGCATACAAGCCTTGCGCTGCCGCCTCCTCATAACCCGTGGTCCCATTGATTTGCCCAGCGAAAAACAAGCCCTGGATCGCCTTGGTTTCAAAGCTGCGCTTGAGTTCACGTGGGTCAAAAAAGTCGTACTCAATCGCATAGCCTGGGCGCAATATGTGGGCGTTTTCAAGACCCGAAATCGAACGCACCAGCGAAAGCTGAACATCAAACGGAAGACTGGTAGAAATACCGTTGGGGTAATACTCGTCGGTGGTGAGCCCCTCGGGTTCCAGGAAAATTTGGTGACTGGCTTTGTCAGCGAAGCGGTTGACCTTGTCTTCTACGCTCGGGCAATAGCGAGGGCCAACACCATCGATCTTGCCTGTGAACATGGGGCTGCGGTCAAAGCCGGAGCGAATGATGTCGTGGGTGCGCTCATTGGTGTGGGTGATCCAGCAAGGCCGCTGTTCGGGGTGCATGTCAGCGCGGCCCATGAAACTGAAGACGGGCATCAGCGGCGACTCGCCGCCCAGCATGCCGTCACCCGCTTGTTCGCTGCACTTGGAAAAATCGATGCTGCGCCCATCAATGCGTGGCGGGGTGCCCGTCTTCAAACGCCCTTGCGGCAAGCGAAGTTCTTTCAATCGGGCCGAAAGTCGTCCAGCAGGCGGGTCACCTGCTCGACCCGCAGCATAGTTATCCAAGCCCACATGGATTTTTCCATCCAAAAAGGTGCCGGCGGTTAAAACCACGGTTTTGGCGCGAAAGCGTATACCAACTTGCGTGATAGCGCCCACCACCCTTGAGCCTTCCAACATCAGGTCATCAACCGCTTGTTGAAAAAGCCACAAATTGGGCTGGGTTTCCAGGCGGCGACGTATCGCAGCTTTGTAAAGAACGCGGTCAGCTTGGGCCCGGGTAGCGCGAACCGCTGGGCCTTTGGATCGGTTCAAGATGCGAAATTGAATTCCTGCCACGTCGGTCGCCAAGGCCATGGCGCCACCCATGGCGTCCAGCTCTTTCACCAAGTGACCCTTACCTATGCCGCCGATGGACGGGTTGCAACTCATTTGACCCAAGGTTTCGATGTTGTGGGTCAATAGCAAGGTGCGGCAACCCATGCGAGCTGCAGCCAAGGCCGCCTCGGTACCTGCGTGTCCACCACCCACCACCAACACATCAAAACTGTCTGGGTAAACCATAAATCCTTTGGAAGAAAACCGACTATTTTATGCGCCGACCTTCAATGACACAATGCTCATGCAAGAACTTCATTTGACGGCAACTTATGTCTTGGATTCAGGAACTCGCCCCCAGCGGCATATTGCGTGTCTGCATCAACACCGGCAACGCCTTGCTGGCACAGCAGGATCCGCACACCCATGAGCTGCGGGGCATCAGCGTGATGGTTGCAGAGCGCTTGGCACACGCATACGAACTTCAACTGCACACGGTGCTTGTCAACACGGCCAAAGCCTCCGTTGCCGCCGTGGCCAACAAAGAGGCAGACATCGGGTTTTTTGCTATTGATCCGGAACGCGCCAAAGATGTTCACTTCACACGCGCCTATGTCTACATCGACGCCTGTTACATGACCCGCAAATCATCCGGTTTGAACCATTTGCAGGACATAGACCGAGCAGGGGTTCGGATCGTGGTGGGTGCAGGCAGTGCCTATGATTTGTTTTTAAGCCGACATGTGCAACACGCAAGCATCATCCGCGCTGCATCGACGCCGGACGTTGTCCCTCTGTTTGCCGATCAAGGCTATGAGGTTGCGGCGGGTTTACAACAAGCTTTGAATGAGGAGGTTCAAGCGCACCCTGAGTGGGCTTTGGTGACGCCTCCCTTCATGGCCATCCCTCAAGCCATGGGTTGCCACCCCAAACACAGTGAAGACGTGAAAGAAGGCTTACAGGCCTTTATAGATGACCAACTGAAAGCGGGCCATATCACCAACAGCCTTACTCAACAAAACTTGATGGGCGTGAGAGCGGCCAACGTTTAAACGTCGATATTGCCCGCCCGCAAAGCATTGGTCTCAATAAATATCCGACGCGGCTCCACCTCGTCACCCATCAACATGGTGAACACCCGATCGGCCTCAATCGCGTCGTCAATTTGCACGCGCAGCAAGCGACGCACGGTTGGGTCCATGGTGGTTTCCCACAGCTGCGCTGGGTTCATCTCACCCAGACCTTTGTAGCGCTGACGTGAGGTGGCGTTTTCTGCTTGTCCGATCAACCATTTCATGGCTTGTCGGAAGTCGCCCACTTTTTCTTCTTTGCGACGTTCTCCGTCACCGCGCTCCATACGCGCACCTTCACCGATCAAATCGCGGAATGTGGCAGCCGCTTCAGCCAAAGCAGCATAGTCAGCACCATGCACAAAGTCTTGGGTAATGACGCTGCTCTTCACATTGCCGTGGTGATGACGGCTTAAGCGAAGAATCGGCTTGTCGGTACGCACATCAAACTCTGCGGCCACTTCAGAGCCGCTACCAAGTTCTCGCAACTTGATTTGCAGAGCTGCAGCAGAAGCCTGTGCTTGGTCCAAGCTGTCTAAGTTCAAAGCCACCCCATCAGCCATGCCACGCAAAGCCTCCGCGTCCATGATGCTGCTCAGGCGTGCGATCACCGCTTCGGCCACTTGGTGTTTTCGTGCCAACTCGGCCAAGGTATCGCCCGTGAGTGTTTGCGGGCTGCTGCCCCCGGTATGCAAGGTCGCGTCTTTCAAGGCCACTTTCAGCAAGAACATGTCCAGTGCCAATTGGTCCTTCAAGTACTGCTCTTCCTTTCCTGCCTTGACTTTGTACAAAGGCGGTTGCGCAATGTAGATGTGGCCACGCTCGACCAGCTCAGGCATTTGGCGGTAGAAGAAGGTGAGCAACAAGGTGCGGATGTGCGCGCCGTCCACGTCGGCATCGGTCATGATGATGATGCGGTGGTAGCGCAGTTTGTCGATGTTGAAGTCGTCTGTCCCCGATTTGCCCGATTCCGCGCTCACCTTGCCAATGCCGGTGCCAAGCGCCGTGATCAGGGTCAAAATTTCATTGCTGGTTAAAAGCTTTTCGTAACGCGCTTTTTCCACGTTCAAAATTTTGCCGCGCAAGGGGAGAATGGCTTGGAACTTTCTGTCGCGGCCTTGCTTGGCCGAGCCGCCGGCGGAGTCGCCCTCGACGATGTAGATTTCACACAGTGCTGGGTCTTTTTCTTGGCAGTCGGCCAACTTGCCAGGCAAGCCCATGCCATCCAAAACGCCTTTGCGCCGCGTCATCTCCCGCGCTTTGCGCGCGGCCTCTCGGGCGCGGGCGGCGTCTATGATCTTGCCGCAAATCATCTTTGCGTCGTTGGGGCGCTCTTGCAAATAGTCGCCCAGCACCTTGCCCACAATGTCTTCCACCGGGGCGCGCACTTCGCTAGACACCAGCTTGTCTTTGGTTTGGCTGCTGAATTTGGGCTCGGGCACTTTCACCGACAACACGCAGCACAGGCCTTCGCGCATGTCGTCGCCTGTCACCTCGACCTTGGCTTTTTTCGCCAACTCGTGTTCTTCAATGTATTTGTTGATGACCCGCGTCATCGCCGCGCGCAAGCCCGTGAGGTGGGTGCCGCCGTCACGCTGCGGGATGTTGTTGGTGAAGCACAGCACGCTCTCGTTGTAGCTCTCGTTCCATTGCATGGCCACTTCCACGCCAATGTGGGTGCCGGGGATGCCGCCATAGGTCTCTGCGGGGCGCTCGCCCTCGGCATAAAACGCATTGGGGTGAAGAATTTTTTTGCCTGCATTGATGAACTGCACAAAACCAGCCACTCCACCCGCGCCCGAGTAGTCATCGTTTTTGCCCGTGCGCTCGTCCATCAAACGGATGCGAACACCGTTGTTGAGGTAGCTGAGCTCACGCAAGCGCTTGCTCAATATCTCGTAATGGAACTCGTGGTTTTGGATAAAGATGTCGGTGTCGGGCAAGAAATGCACTTCTGTACCGCGTTTATCGGTCTCGCCGGTGATGCGCATGGGAGAAACCATCACACCATCGACCATTTCCAACAAACGGTTTTGCACAAATCCTTTGGCAAACTCGATGGTGTGCACCTTGCCTTCGCGGCGCACCACCAAACGCAGCCATTTGGAAAGTGCATTCACGCAGGACACACCCACGCCGTGCAAACCACCAGACACCTTGTAGCTGTTTTGGTTGAACTTGCCGCCCGCATGCAGCTCGGTGAGCGCAATTTCAGAGGCACTGCGGCGGGGCTCGTGCTTGTCGTCCATCTTCACGCCGGTAGGGATGCCGCGGCCGTTGTCGGTGACGCTGATGGAGTTGTCCGAATGGATGGTGACCACGATGTCGTCGCAATGACCGGCCAAGGCTTCGTCAATCGAGTTGTCCACCACCTCAAACACCAGGTGGTGCAAACCGGTGCCGTCGGATGTGTCGCCGATGTACATGCCAGGGCGCTTGCGAACAGCTTCTAAACCTTCGAGGATTTGGATGGAGCTTTCGCCATAGGATTGATCTCCCATGACTTGCTCAGGCTTTGCGCCGTCTTCGGGTAATTCTTGTAAGGGATTCATAACTCAATTCACTGTGCACAAAGCACAAAAGGGATAAAGCATTAAATGCGCATGGGCATAACAACGTACTTGAAATTGGGGTTTTCAGCCATGGTGACCAACACCGAGCTGTTGGAATCTGCCAACTCCATGCGAACCATGTCTTGGGACATATTGGTCAACACATCGATCAGGTAAGTGACATTGAAACCAATCTCGATACTGTCGCCGTTGTAATCCACTTCAATTTCATCGACAGCTTCTTCTTGCTCGGCATTGCTGGCTGCCACGCGCAACATACTGGTATCAAGATTGATGCGAACACCCTTGAATTTATCGCTGGTCAAAATGGCTGTTCGCTGCAGCGTATTGAGCAAAGTCACACGGCCCAAAGTAACTGCATTTTTATGGTTCTTAGGAATGACGCGGTTGTAGTCCGGAAACTTGCCCTCCACCAACTTGGTGACAAATTCCTTGCCCTCAAATTTAAACTTTGCCTGGTTATTGGCAAATTGCATGTCGATCATGCCTTCTTTGTCGCTGAGTAAACGCAGCAACTCCAACACCGTTTTGCGAGGCAAGATTACTTCTTGTTTGGGCACTTCCGACTCAAGAGTCGCCGAGGTGTAAGCCAAGCGGTGGCCATCGGTTGCGACCAGACTGAGTTGTTTGCCTTCCGCGACAAACAAAATACCGTTGAGGTAGTAGCGTATATCGTGGACTGCCATCGCAAAAGAGACCTGATGCAGCAACTCTTTCAATGTTTTTTGCGGAATACTGAACATGGGTCCAAAACTTATCGACTCTTGCACCAAAGGGAAGTCTTCTGCTGGCAAGGTTTGCAAGGTGAAACGGCTCTTGCCACTTTTGAGGATCAATTTTTTTTGTTGCGACTCAAGACTGACGGTTTGATCGCTGGGCATGGAACGCAAAATGTCCATCAGTTTGCGAGCACCCACCGTGGTGGTGAAGTTTGCGCCGTCGCCACCCAGATCTGCCTCGGTGCGGATTTGAATTTCCAAATCGCTGCTGGTGAGCTGAACCGATTGCGGCGTTTTTTGAATCATCACATTGGCCAAAATAGGCAAGGTGTGACGACGCTCAACAATACCCACCACCGATTGCAAAGCAGCAACAATGTTTTCTTGACTCGCTTTCAAAACAATCATGTCATCCTCTTCTTTTAATTTCTTTATATTTCAATAGTGGTAGTAGATAAGGGCCATCAACTTCTGTGGAAAAGCGTATTTTCCACTTTTATTTCAAGGACTTGATGACCGTTTAACCATGTGTGAAACGGGTAACAAAGCTGCATCACCAAAAGGGATAACTTTTCAAAACGGCCCCAGCATGTGGATAACTCATGGCTTATGCCAAAACTGTGCACAGGGTTTGCAAGGTAATTCAATGGTTTTATCCTTTGAGTGTTTGTTCAAGCACATGCAATTGCTGATTGAGATCGCTTAAAGTTTGTCTTTCAGCCGAAATCTTTCGAACTGCGTGCAAAACCGTGGTGTGGTCGCGCCCGCCAAACAATTCACCAATCTCTGGCAAGCTTTTTTGGGTCAACTCTTTGGCCAAATACATGGCAATTTGGCGCGGTCTTGCAATGGAGGCGGGACGCTTCTTGGAATACATGTCCGCGACTTTGATTTTGTAATAGTCTGCCACGGTTTTTTGAATGTTTTCAACAGAAATTTGTCGGTTTTGAATCGATAACAAGTCTCGCAGTGCGTCTCTGGCGAGTTGAATCGAGACATCTTTTTGGTTAAATCGGGAATAGGCCAAGATTTTACGCAAAGCACCTTCTAATTCGCGAACGTTAGAGCGCACATTTTTAGCCACAAAAAACGCGACTTCCTCCGGCATGTCGGCACCTTCGTTGCGCGCCTTGGCAATCAAAATAGCCACCCGCATCTCGAGTTCAGGTGGCTCAATCGCAACGGTTAATCCAGAGTCAAAGCGAGAAACCAACCGTTCGTGGATGTCTGTCAAGCCTTTGGGGTAGGTATCGCTCGTCATCACAATGTGCGATTTTTTGGTCAGCAGTGCCTCAAAAGCGTTGAAAAACTCTTCTTGTGTACGGTCTTTATTGGCAAAAAACTGCACATCATCAATCAGCAGCAAGTCCAGCGAGTGGTAATACTGCTTGAACTCGTCAAAGGTTTTGCGTTGATAGGCCTTGACCACATCAGAAACAAATTGCTCGGCATGGATGTACAACACCTTGGCGTCAGGTCGGTTGACCAGCAGTTGGTTGCCCACGGCGTGCATCAAATGGGTTTTACCCAAACCCACGCCGCCGTAAATAAATAAGGGGTTGTAAAGCTGGCCGGGCACATTGGCCACATGCATCGCCGCGGCACGTGCCATGCGGTTGGCGGTGCCTTCGACCAAGTTATCAAAACACAAGCTGGTATTGATGCGGTTTTTAAAACCTTGTAAGCCTGTATCGGCTGAAGAGGCCATGGCAGGGGATAAATCTTCCGGCTCAGTCAATATACGCGGCGCAGCAGGGCGCGCAGGGGCTTCTTTGGGCGCCAATAAAAAATCAATTTGTATCGCCTGCCCATAGAATTGCTGAAGCAAAGTCGCGAGACGGCCCGCGTATTGGGCGCGAATCCAGTCAAGCTTGAATCGGTTCGCGACCTCGATGTGAATTCGAGAAAAGTCGTCAGACAAAGAGGCGTTGAGTGGTTTTATCCAGGTATTGAACTGCTGTTCTGGCAACTCTTGCGCCAATTGGTCTACACAGGCTTGCCACAAAGCCTGACCTGCGTCAGGACTTGGCGGTGTTGAACCATGGATAGGAGGGAGATTATTCAAAACATGACCATTCTGTGGATAAGCTCTATTTTAGGGGCCTCTAAGGCTGGTTTATCAAAAATTTATCCACAGACCCTAAAAAAACAGTTCATCAAATAACCCTCACTTCATGCAATGCATGAAGAAAGCTTGGTGACGACCTTTAATTGAGGGATAATCTTTGGTTTCCCCTATGCTTTTGGCTATATCAAATGAAACGTACCTACCAACCCTCTAAAACCCGACGCGCTCGCACC
Organism: Bordetella parapertussis; assembly: GCA_945901225.1. Taxonomy (GTDB): domain Bacteria; phylum Pseudomonadota; class Gammaproteobacteria; order Burkholderiales; family Burkholderiaceae_C; genus Limnohabitans. Next base: position 20,021 of record CAMDKR010000004.1, read on the forward strand.
CATGGCTTTTTGGTGCGTATGAAAACACGCGGAGGACGCGCAGTTATCAATGCCCGCCGAGCCAAAGGCCGCAAACGCTTGGCGGTTTAAGCTGTTGCATTCTGGCTTGCGAGCCACTTGCCTTGCCACGTGGACAAACTGACACAGCGCGCAGACTTTGATGCGGTCATGGCCGCGGGCATAGTCGCGGTGACTTCGCATTTTGCCTTGCACCAGCAAAACAAGGCAATGAACAGCCGCATTGGCGCAGTCGTGCCCAAGCGCTGGGCGCGAAAAGCGGTGACGCGAAATTTGATCAAGCGACAAATTTACGCGCTGGGTCGTGAACCCTGGACCGCCGACTTGCCTGAGGCTGACCGCGTCATACGTTTGCGTAAAACTTTTGATACCAAGCACTTCATCAGCGCAAGCTCGACCCACTTACGCCTTGCCGTGAGAGCCGAGCTTCACCAGTTGATGCGACCGGGTGTCGTCGCATGATGCAAAAGCTGTTGACGCTCTTAGTCAAAGGCTACCGCTTGTTCCTCAGCCCCTGGCTTGGCTCATCGTGTCGGTTCACACCCACCTGCTCAGCCTATGCATTAGAGGCATTGGACATCCATGGCGCAGCAAAAGGAAGCTACCTCAGCTTGCGCCGCCTAGGCCGTTGCCATCCATGGTGCCCGGGCGGACATGACCCCGTGCCCAAGCCGCAAAGTAGCACAACAACACTTTCATCCACATCGCCTTCGATTGCAGACACACCATGAACGATATTCGCCGCACCATACTTTGGGTTGTTTTTGGGTTCTCTTTGGTCATGCTGTGGGATCAATGGCAATTGCATAACGGTAATAAACCTACCTTCTTCCCAACTGCAACGCCGCCTGTCGTTGCCACTGACGCTTCAAAACCCAATGACGCACCAAGTCCTGCCGCTACGCAAACAGTCGCCGCGTTGCCAACAGACAGTGCGCCAGACGCAAACCAAACCAAAACCGAAACCATCGAAGTTCAAACCGCTCTTTTGAAGATGCGATTTGATACACAAGGCGCAAGCTTGACCTATGTGGAATTGCTCAAACACAAAGATGTGCATCGCCCTGGCAGCAACGTCATCTTGATGGACAGTTCCAAAGAGCGTGTTTATTTGGCACAAACAGGTTTGGTGGGAGGACCTGCTGGTGTGAGTTGGCCCACGCACAAAAGCCCCATGCGCCTGACCAGCCCAAGCAGCTTTAAGGATGGCGAGGACAGCTTGGTTTTGCGATTCGAATCCGAGCCATTGGGCGGCATCAAGCTCATTAAAACCTACACAGTGAACAAAAACAGCTATGTGCTTGCTGTTCAACATGAAATACATAACCTGTCAGGCGAAACTGTTTCGCCCCAAATCTATGTGCAGTTGGTCAGAGACGGCAACAAACCAGAAGGCGAGTCGTCTTTTTACTTTACCTTCACTGGCCCTGCCGTCTTTACCAACAGTAAAAAATACCAAAAAATTGAGTTCTCTGACATTGAAAAGAACAAAGCTGATTTTGAAAAAAAATCAGACATGGGCTATGTGGCCATGGTTCAACATTATTTTGCGTCCGCGTGGCTGATGGACGATGCACAAACGCGTGATTTGTATGCGCGAAAAATTGACACGAACCTCTATGCGGTGGGCATGGTGGCGCCTTTACCCGCCTTGGCGAATGAGAGCAAACAAATCCACCAAACACGATTATTCGTAGGCCCCCAAGAAGAAAAGGTTTTGGAGGGCCTGTACGCAGGCTTGGAGTTGGTGAAAGACTACGGCTGGCTCACCATACTGGCCAAGCCCCTGTATTGGTTGCTCGACAAACTGCATGGCTTTATTGGTAACTGGGGTTGGTCCATCGTCGCCTTGGTCGTGATCTTAAAGATCGCCTTTTTTTGGCTGAATTCTCATGCTTACAAAAGCATGGGAAAAATGAAAGCCATCAATCCCAAAATCATGGAAATGCGAGAGCGTTTAAAAGATAACCCTCAGCAGATGCAAATGGAGATGATGAAGATTTACCGCGAAGAAAAAGTCAACCCCTTGGGTGGCTGTTTGCCCATTGCGGTTCAAATCCCTTTCTTCATTGCCCTGTATTGGGTTTTATTGTCCTCAGTAGAAATGCGCAATGCCCCATGGGTGGGGTGGGTGCACGACTTGGCCGCACCTGACACAGCATTTGGCGTGTGGTTTGGTGTACCTATTGGCCTATTACCCATTTTGATGACCGTCACATCACTGATACAAACTTGGCTCAACCCCACGCCACCTGACCCCATTCAAGCCAAACTGATGTGGATCATGCCTTTGGCCTTTAGCGTCATGTTTTTCTTTTTCCCCTCGGGATTGGTGCTGTATTGGTTGACCAACAATATTTTGTCTATTGCCCAGCAGTGGATGATTAACAAGCAGCTTGGCGTTCTCAATTTAAAATGAGTTCACACAAGCGGACTATCTTGACGTAGAGCATGCTTAGCGAACGCGATGCCCCCATCATCGCTGTGGCGACACCAGCAGGCAAAGGTGCAGTGGGCATGGTGCGCATCAGCGGGAAAAACTTGCAAGACTTTGCAAATACGCTGTGTCAACAAGCGCTGACGCCTAGACACGCGCACTTGGTCAACCTTCAAGATGCCCATGGGCAAGCCATAGACCAAGTATTGGCCTTGTTTTTTCCTGCGCCACACAGCTATACCGGCGAAGATATTTTGGAATTGCAGGGCCACGGCGGGCCAGTTGTTTTGTCTATGCTGGTTGAGCGCTGTTTGGAGTTTGCCCAAAAGTCAGCCCAGCCATTGCTTGGCTTGCGGCTCGCTCAACCAGGAGAATTTACACAACGCGCCTACTTCAATCAAAAAATGGACTTGGCCCAGGCCGAGGCGGTGTCCGATCTGATTGATGCCCAAACGCAAGCGGCAGTTCGAGGTGCTGGGCGCTCACTGGTGGGCGCTTTTTCAAAGCAGGTTGAAAAGCTTCAAGAGCAGTTGTTAAGCGTGCGCATGTTGGTAGAAGCCAGCTTAGATTTTCCGGAAGAAGACATCGACTTTGTGACCCAAGCCGATGTCGCAGGACAGCTGCGCGCCATGGAGCAACAAACCCACCTGTTGTGCAGCCAAACACGCCAAGGCGCTTTGTTGCGCGACGGCATGAAGCTGGTGATTGCGGGTCAACCCAATGCGGGTAAAAGCTCTTTGCTCAACGCATTGACCGGGCAAGACACAGCGATTGTGACCCCTGTGGCTGGTACGACGCGTGATGTACTGACACAGATTATTTCGATTGAAGGTGTGCCAGTGCATGTGGTGGATACGGCGGGATTGCGCGATACACAACACGTTGACGAGGTAGAAAAAATAGGCATAGAACGGGCATGGACTCAAGTGACAGATGCCGATGTGGTGTTGCTGCTGCATGATTTAAGTCGATCACACGATGCAGATTACAAAGTCCGTCAAACAGCATTGGCTAACGAAATCGTGGCGCAAAAACACAGCCACAGCCCTTTGCTGCACGTGTTCAACAAAATCGATTTGCTCACTACACACACTGAACCTGCCACTGAGCAAACAGCGATACGTATATCGGCCAAAACAGGGCAAGGTTTGCAAGAACTTCGCACCCATGTATTGCAAAGTGTGGGATGGCAAGCAGAGCACCAAGAGGGGGTGTTTTCTGCTCGCGAAAGGCATGTCCGCGCCTTAGAACAAGTTCAAAAACACACAGGACAGGCGCTGGGTGTCTTGCAAACAGCGACGCCCGCACTGGACTTGCTGGCGGAGGAGTTGCGTTGTGCACAGCTTCAACTCTCGTCTCTGACAGGAGAGATGAGTGCCGATGATTTGCTGGGCGAGATTTTCTCGCGGTTTTGTATAGGCAAATAAGCGGCCGCATAATAAACACCATGAACCAAGCCCCTAGCCCACCAACCCAGAAAATGCTGGACCTGGCAGCGCAAGTGCTGACGACAGAAGCCCACGCGCTGTTGGCTTTGCGCTCTAGGCTGGGCTCAGACTTTATTGCCGCTGTAAACGCTATCTTGGCGGTTAAAGGGCGTGTGGTTGTGATGGGCATGGGCAAAAGTGGGCATATAGGCAGAAAAATCGCGGCAACTTTGGCCTCCACTGGGACGCCAGCTTTTTTTGTGCATCCCGCAGAAGCCAGCCATGGCGACTTGGGCATGGTCACCAAAGAAGATGTGGTGTTAGCCTTGTCCAACAGTGGCGAGAGCCAAGAGTTATCAGCCATATTGCCCATCATCAAGCGCCAAGGCATTGTGCTGATTGCGATGACAGGAAACGCTCAATCCACTTTGGCAAAACATGCCTTGATTGTTCTCGACAGTGCGGTGGAAAAAGAAGCCTGTCCCATGAACTTGGCGCCAACGGCGAGTACCACTGCCCAGTTGGCGCTGGGGGATGCTTTGGCAGTTGCAGTGCTCGATGCCCGCGGCTTTAAGTCCAGCGATTTCGCCTTGTCTCACCCAGGCGGCAGTTTGGGCAGAAGGCTTCTCACCCATGTGGCTGATGTGATGCGAAGCGGCAACGATGTTCCCAAAGTTTTGCCGCAAACAGACTTTTCCGGCTTGATGCGCGAGATGAGCCAAAAGGGTTTAGGGGTATCTGCTGTGGTGGATGAAGCGGGACAGATTTTGGGCATATTCACGGATGGTGATTTGCGCCGCTTGATTGAAAAGGGTGTCGATGTGCTGCCCCTGAAGGCCAAGGATGTGATGAGACAGCAACCCACCACCATTGACCAAGACGCTTTAGCGGCTGAAGCCGCGCAGTTGATGGAGAATTTGCGCATTACCTGTTTATTGGTGGTGGACAAAGACCATCGATTGTGTGGCGCCCTCAACAGCAACGACTTGATGCGCGCCAAGGTGATCTGATGTCGCAGCCCCTACAACCCACACCTGATGTTTTGCAAAAAGCGCGAAGCATCAAGTTGCTTTTGCTGGATGTGGATGGTGTTTTGACCGAAGGCGGTTTGCATTACACCGACCAAGGTGAGCAAACCAAAACTTTTAACACCCTTGATGGTCACGGCTTGAAACTCTTACAAGCGCACGGCATCCGTGTGGCCATCATCTCAGGGCGAGACAGTTTGGCGCTTAGGAGGCGTTTGGCAGACTTGGGCATCAACCATGTCTTTGCAGGCGTGCATGACAAGAAAGCCGCAGCTCAAGAACTGTTGTCCAAGCTGGGGCTGCAATGGTCGCAAGTGGCGGCCATGGGAGACGATTGGCCGGACTTGGCCATATTGCTGCCCGCAGGTCTTTCAGCTGCCCCTCTCCAAGCCCACGCAGAGATTTTGTCCCGCGTCGATTGGGTTGCTCGCCGAGCCGGCGGTCACGGCGCGGTGCGTGATGTGTGCGACCTTTTGTTGCATGCCTGTGGTGCCTATGAGTCTGCTTTGCAAGAAGCGCTGAAATGAACAGCCTGCCTCGCCTTCCCTCGCCTGTGTCGACATCCGGCTGGCGCCGCCGCATAGAAACACTTTTGGCATTTTTGCCCCTGATCTTATTGGCCATCCTTTTGTGGGGCAGTGTCTGGCTTGTGCGCAATGCGCCTAAGGCGCTCTCGGTGCCCATCTCGGGTAAAACCTCGCATGAGCCTGATTACTTTGCCCGCGACTTCACACTGAAGACGTATTCATTGCAGGGCGAAATGAAGTCTTTTTTGCAGGGCGTTTCTTCGGTTCACTTTCCCGACACCTTAACCAATTTGATTGAGAAACCGGTGGTGCATTCTGTTTCCCGTTCGGGTCGTTTGACCACAGCCGTTGCACAGCGCTCTTTGTCCAATGAAGATGGCTCCGAAATTCAGCTGATGGGTCAAGCCGTGGTGCACAAGCCAGGCGTGGGAACCCAAGAGCCGGCCATGACGCTGCGAAGCGAGTTCATTCATCTGTTCGCCAACACCGACAGCTTGGTCACTTATGCACCGGTCAAAATTGAGCGAGGGGAAAACCGCTTTCAAGCCAATAGCTTGAAGGCTGACAACCTTAACCAGCGGTTTTTATTGCAAGGCCAGGTCAAGGTTTTGCTGGTGCCTAGCAAGCGTCAATAAAAAAGGGCTTGGAAATATCCAAGCCCTGAGATTTAGCAAAACGCTTTAGCGTTTGCGATCAATATTCATTGCGACCAGAAGAGCCGCTGCTGTTGCGAGACCCGCCGCCGCCATAAGGACTGCGGAAGTTGCCGTCGTTGCCACCAGCAGCACCTTCGCGACGACCGCCGCCACCGTAACCACCGCCGCCTTCACGGCGACCACCGCCACCACCGTAGCCGCCGCCACCTTCGCGACCGCCGCCACCGTAACCGCCGCCGCCGCCTTCACGACCGCCGCCACCATAACCGCCACCGCCACCACCGTAACCACCGCCGCCACTGCGCGGAGGACGTGGTTCCATGGGTCGTGCTTCATTGACCACCAAGCTTCGACCACCAAGAGGTTGGCCATTCATACCGTTAATGGCTGCTTGGGCTTCGGCATCGCTGCCCATCTCAACAAAGCCAAAGCCTTTGGAGCGACCGGTGTCGCGTTCCATCATGACCTTGGCGCTGGTGACAGTGCCAAATTGACCAAAAGATTGTTCCAAGTCGCCATCGCGCACGGAATATGGCAGATTGCCGATGTACAGTTTGTTGCCCATTCAGGGACTCCATAAAAACAAATAAAAAAGCGACGGAGTCCCGATTGCACCTGTCCACGAAAGTCAAGAAGCGAAACTAACCTATCACCACAAGCCGTGCGCACACCCAAGCGCATCACACAGTCCGGACCATTATGAGACAGATTTGCTGAATAAAACCAAGTGTTTATCCTCAATTTGCTACTTTAAAGGTCAAAAAACCACAAAAACTACCAACTGACCTCTCGGTCAGGGCTAGAGTTGATTTTGTGAATACTCAAATCGGCACCCTCAAATTCCTCTTCTTGGCTCAAGCGCAAGCCCATGGTCCATTTCAATAGGCCGTACAAAAAGAAAGAACTCAGAACGGCCCAAGCCACACCCGCCATGGTCCCAATAAGCTGAGCCCACACATTCACGCCCCCTAAGCCGCCCAAGGCCGGCAGGCCAAAAATGCCAGCTGCAATACCGCCCCATGTGCCGCATAGACCGTGCAAAGGCCAGACACCCAAAACATCGTCAATCTTCCAGCGGTTTTGCGTCAAAGTGAACATGGCCACAAACAAAGCACCGGCAACGCCACCCACCACCAAAGCACCAAGCGGATGCATTAGGTCAGATCCTGCGCATACAGCCACCAAACCGGCCAAGGGTCCATTGTGAACAAACCCTGGGTCATTTTTGCCAAGCCACAAAGCCGCCAACGTGCCGCCCACCATGGCCATGAGACTGTTGACAGCAACCAAGCCGGATATTTTGTCTACCGTTTGCGCGCTCATGACATTAAAGCCAAACCAGCCCACGCACAAAACCCAAGCGCCCAAGGCCAAAAAAGGAATGCTTGAAGGGGGGTGGGCAGAAATGGCCCCATCTTTTTTGTAACGGTTGCTGCGCGCACCAAGCAAGAGTACAGCTGGCAAAGCAATCCAGCCTCCCATGGCATGCACCACCACCGAGCCAGCAAAATCATGGAATTCGTCGCCCGTCAGGGCTTTGACCCAAGCTTGAAAGCCGAAATGCTGATTCCAAACAATGCCCTCATAAAAGGGGTAAATAAACCCCACGATAACAGCAGTTGCAACCAATTGAGGGTAAAAGCGCGCACGTTCTGCAATTCCGCCAGAGACAATCGCGGGAATGGCCGCGGCAAAGGTGAGCAGAAAGAAAAACTTCACCAATTCATAGCCATTGCGTTGAGCCAATACATCGGCGCCGACGAAAAAAGAGGTGCCGTAGGCAACGCTATAACCCACCACAAAATAAACCACCGTGGAAATACTGAAGTCCACCAAGATTTTCACCAAGGCATTGACTTGGTTTTTTTTGCGTACGGTGCCAAGTTCTAAAAAAGCAAAACCAGCGTGCATGGCCAAAACCATGATGGCGCCAAGAAGGATGAACAAAGCATCTATGCCTTGTTTGGGTGCGTCCATGATGTCTCCAGGGGATTTATGTTCTAAGTTGGTGCAAAAAAGAGCTAAGAAACAGATTTGCACCCAAATAAAGCAAAACTCGCACCAAGTGACGCTTTTTTAAGGCCGGTTAACAGGGTTGCTCAGAAACTGGTGAATCAAGCCAATCAATTGATCGCGATTGAAGGGCTTTAACAGCAAACCAGACAAGCCCGCTTTGTAAAAAGCGTCTAGGTCTTGTGGATTGACATTGGCGGTCAGACCAATCAGAGGGGGTTTTGATTTGAAATCAGGATGAGCCAAGCGTTGGGCCGTTTCAATACCGCCAAGACCAGGCATCACCATGTCAAGAAAAACCAAATCAAAATCTTGTTCCTGGAGGTAACGCAGTGCAGCAAAACCATCTTCACCTTCGAAAACAAGCGCATCCGGCCATTGGTTAAGCAAAACTTGTCGCAAAACCAATCGATTGACTGCGTGGTCATCCACAATCAAGAACCGGGGTTTAGACAACTCAGCTAAAACTGCGTCAGGATCAGCAGGGCTTGCTGGGGTGGGTGGTTCAACCGCAGGCAGGCGTAAGCTGAACCAAAACTCAGAGCCCTTGCCCAATTCGCTTTTGAAATCTAAATTTCCACCCAGCAAATGGACCAAACGCTGAGAGATCATCAAGCCCAGTCCGCTGCCCCCAAATCGAGCTTGAATGCTGGGGTTGGCCTGTGTGAAGCTGGAAAACAAACGCTGTTGTTCATCCTGCGCAATTCCAATACCTGTATCGGTCACTTTGAACTCGTACCAGTCATTGGGCAAAGCGCTCACGGTGAGTTTGACATCGCCTTCGGAGGTGAACTTGATCGCGTTACCCAAAAGATTGACCAAAACCTGGGTCAGACGGTGGCTATCGGTTTCTACCCAAGTCGGTAAATTGGGTGGTAAATCGCAGCTGTAGCAAACAGAACTCTCTACCCGTGGCGTGAAAAGACCAAATGCAGAACCAATGGTTTGGTACAAATCCGCAGGCTCAATGCGGGCGCGAAGCTCACCGGATTTGAATTGGGTGTAGTCCAGCACATCATTGATCACCGTCAAAAGATGGTCAGCTGATTGGCGTGTGTGGTCCAACACCATCAATGCGCGAGGTTTGTCCCGCACCATGGAAAGCAAAAGACTGTTAAAGCCCATGATGGCATTCATGGGGGTACGAAGCGCATGACTGACAGAGCCAATGAAGCTTTCTCTTATCTGAAGTGTTTGAGTGAGTTCCTTTTCAGTATTTCGCAAATCTTGCTGTGTACGTTCAAGATCGTTCACAGCGTGTTCATATTGAGTATGGTAGAAAACCAATATCGCAATAATGATGGCGAAGCTGAAAGAGTAGTCAATAAGAGATGCAAGGGCGTTTTGTTTATCTAAGCCCAGAACAGGCCCCCACCCCCACCAGTCAAAAGCATAAGCTTGGACGCAATGACACAAAATATCTATGAGAAACCAAAAAAACGCTGCTACTCGACCAACGATGAAGTAATTGGCCACAATCAACACAGCAAACCACACTAAGCAGCTGGCATAGACACCACCAGAAAACCATGCAATGACAAACAGCTGAACAGCACCCAGTGCGGAAGCAAATTGACAGGCTAAAGATAAAGATAAGCCTCGCCAAAAAAACCATAGAAGCAATAACCAAAACGAAAATAAAACCAAAGAAAAAACACGCACCGCAGGGAAAGGCGTTGCCAATGAAATAAACAATGAGGCAATAAAGCCGGAACACAAAACAAGCACCGCGAACAAGCGCTCTTTAGGTAACAGCGCAAAAGCTGGAAAGACTCGCTTGAAATGAAAAAAGTAGGTATCAGCGTTCATTGACGGGCAAACCCAAATATTTTTGCAAGGTCGAAGAAAACACAACAGGGTCGATTGGCTTAGTTAAAACCGAATCCATTCCAGCATCAAAGCAGGCCTGTGTTTCACCCGACAAACTTTGAGCGGTCAATCCAACCACATAGGGTCGATTTGCAAAAGAAGAATAAGAAGGTGAAAGTAATCTGGTGGTCGTCTCTATGCCATCCATGACAGGCATCACCACATCCATCAAGACCAAGGTGAAAACGTTTTTCTGACAGGCTTGCAAAGCATGGGCACCACTCTCCGCTTTATGAATCACACAATCTGGCCAGAACTTCTTCAAGAGAATTTCAACTACCAGCAAATTAACAGGAGTGTCGTCAACTATCAAAATAGAGTGGGGCTCACGAGTGTTCACCATGGAGCTGCCCGGCTCAGGCTTTGGGGGCTGTGCTGCACGCAAAGGCAAATCAAACCAAAACAAGGCGCCGCCTTGCTCAGGGCTGATCAAACCCATGCGACCACCTAACAAACTGATCAAGCGATCGCTGATAGACAAACCCAAACCAGCCCCACCGTACATGCGTTGCACGCCCTCACTGGCCAAGGCAAAGCGGTTAAAGATGGCTTGGTTGATAGAGGGATCAATGCCCATTCCTGTGTCCTGAACCTCGATACGCACCCTGTCACCCAAAGCCAAGCAGCGCAAAAAAACACCGCCTTGCGGGGAAAATTTCAGCGCGTTGTCTAGCAAATGGTTCAAGACTTGCTCAAAACGCAACCGGTCCCCCGCAACAAAGTCGGGGGTAGCAGGGTCAATGCTCAAGCTTAAAGACAAGCCCTTTGCCTGAGCGCGTGAATCAAAACCCGCCAGACAGGCGTGCAAGGATGTGCGCAGAGGAAACGCGGCGGTCTGCATCACCAAACGGCCAGCCTCAAGTTGAGATATATCCAAGATGTCATTGACAACACGCAAAAGCTGCTCAGTGGCTTGTCGAATATGAACAGCAATAGAGGCTTGATCAGATTGTGCTGAGAGCTCTGACACCAAGACACTGTTCAAACCCAAAATAGCGTTCATGGGTGTGCGTAACTCATGGCCAACGGCCGCGATGAAATCGTCACGGTGTGCTTGCGCTGCGCGTAAAGCGCCATGGGTTTCAAGCAATTCGGCATTGCGGGCAGCTAAATCCCGCAGCTTTGCATTTCGCATCCAGTCATACAAAGCAATCGCAACAATTAAAAAAACAATCACATTGAGCTTTGTGAGAATGGTCTGCTCAAGCGAAAAATTCTCAGGCATCACTTGACCGCTGATAGCGTTGAGCGCAACAGATGCAAAAAGAACTAAATTGAAAATAACGATTAAAAATAGCCAAAACAAAGACCAGCGCACACCCATCAACATCAAAGCAGCCACAGGGATGACAGGCATCCACGCGATATAGGGAGAGTTAACGCCGCCGGTATTTAGATCAACAAAACACAGCAAACCAGCAGAAAAAACCACTAAAACATGGGAGGAAAAGTTGATCGCATCAAAGAAATAAACAACCAGAAAGAGTGCAGAAAAAATAAAAAAAGCATAAAAATTCAGATTCAGCGCGTCATCATTGTGAGGCACAAGAAACACCAACATGGAGTTGGCCGCGCCAGCGGTACAAGCGAAAAGCAATAAACCCCGGCGGCTAAAACCGGACCAAGCTTGCAGCCGAATGGCTTGTGCATCTAGCCAATTGCGTACAACGCCAAAGCGGTTAGAGAAATTCATGTCGCAATAGAGTTGATGAGGCAGGACAGGACAGGCGTCAATGAAGAAGGGATAAGCTTGGTTATACTTTATCAGCGCCGATTTGCCACTGCTTGCGGGCGCTTTAACAAGTTCAGCTAAACACGTCCGCCAATCCGGCTTCGTTTTTAGCGTAGCCGGATTTTTTGTGATGACGATAGTAGCCACACCTCAGTCTTTGTTGTTTGAACAGCCTCTGCAATTGCAGGGGGGCGGCGTCTTGCACCAGTACCAGTTGACCTTTGAAACCTATGGCGAACTCAATGCCCAGCGCAGCAACGCGGTTTTAATCTGCCACGCTTTGAACGCTTCACACCATGTTGCCGGCAGTTACGCGGGACAAGACAAAAGCGAGGGCTGGTGGGCCAATATGGTTGGCCCCGGCAAGCCTGTGGACACGAATCTGTTTTTTGTGATTGGCGTGAACAATCTAGGCTCTTGCTTTGGCTCCACAGGGCCGATGCACGTCAATCCAGACACGGGGCGCATTTACGGCGCAGATTTTCCGGTGGTGACGGTTGAAGACTGGGTTGCCTCGCAAGCCAGGTTGCTCGACCATTTAGGTATTGCACAATTGGCGGCGGTCATGGGGGGCAGCTTGGGCGGCATGCAAGCCTTGAGTTGGAGTTTGCAATACCCCGACCGCGTCAGGCATGCGGTGGTCATTGCCAGTGCGCCCAATTTAAACGCAGAAAATATTGCCTTTAATGAAGTGGCGCGTCGCGCCATCACCACTGACCCCGATTTTCACGAGGGTCATTTCTTAGCCCATGGGGTGGTGCCTAAGCGGGGCTTGCGAATAGCGCGCATGCTGGGCCACATCACCTACCTCAGTGATGATGTGATGAACACCAAATTTGGCCGCATGCTTCAATCGGGTGAAGACTTCAAATACAGCACACAAGAGATCGAATTTCAAATTGAGAGCTATTTGCGTTACCAAGGCGACAAATTCAGCGAGTACTTTGACGCCAACACCTATTTACTGATCACCCGCGCTTTGGATTATTTTGACCCCGCGAGCAAGTTCGATGGCCAGCTCACGCAGGCATTGACACGGGCCAGCGCCCAATTTTTATTGGTCAGCTTCACCACCGACTGGCGTTTTGCACCCGCAAGAAGCCGTGAAATGGTGCAAGCCTTGGTTGCCAACAAGCGCCAGGTCAGTTACGCCGAAATTGACGCGCCGCACGGCCACGATACTTTTTTGTTGGACGACCCGCGCTACCTATCGCTGGTACGGGCCTACTTTGACCGTATCCACTTGGTGGCCGACGCATGAACTCCATATTGCGCGAAGCCATACAGCAAATGGTGCCTTATGGCAGCCGCGTGTTGGATCTGGGTTGTGGCGATGGGGCCTTGCTGGCATTTTTACAGCAGCACCATGGTTGTACGGGTTATGGGGTAGAGATAGATGACGCCAATGTGCTGGCCTGCGTCGACCGAGGCGTCAACGTTATTCAGCTCAATTTGGAACAAGGCTTGGCCATGTTTGGTGATCAAAGTTTTGATGTGGTGCTGCAAATTGACACCTTGCAACACCTGCGAAACGCGCAAACCATGTTGCAAGAAACCGTGCGTGTGGGTCGCTTCGGCATCGTCACTTTTCCCAATTTTGCGCATTGGCCCAACCGTTTAAGTGTTTTACAGGGCTATATGCCGGTGACGCGCAAATTGCCCTACCAGTGGTATGACACGCCCAATATTCGGGTCGCTACCTTTGCCGACTTTTTAGCGCTGGCCAAAAAAAATCAGCTCCATATCAAAGATGCATTTGGCCTGCAAGACGAGGGTGTTGTGCGTTGGTGGCCTAATGCCAGAGCAGCAACCGCTGTGTTCAAATTAGCCGCTCCCACTTTTTAAGACCCCATGTCCTCTATTGCCGACCAAGCGGCCCAAAAACCCCGTATCACCCAACTCGACCACGGCGAGCAAACGCTGGCTTTTTACGCTTGGCCGCAGCCGCCACAAAACCCACGCGCTGCGGTTTTGTTGTTGCATGGCTTGGGCGAACATATGGGCCGTTACGGGCACGTTGCCAGCGCTTTGCAGGCGGCGGGTTATGTGGTGTTTGGTTATGACCACCACGGACATGGCTTGTCCAGTGGCTTGCGTGGCAACTTGCTCTCCCCCTCCCAGTTGGTAGACGATGTGCACTTTGTGATCGGGCATGTGCGCACCCTCACGCCTGCGCCTTTGGTGGTTCTGGGCCACAGCATGGGTGGCTTGATTGCAGCGCGTGCGGTGGCGCAGTCACTGCCCCATATCGATGCTTTGGTGATGAGTTCCCCTGCTTTGGGCGCACAAACGAATTGGATTCAAAAATTTCTGCTCGCGACCTTGCCCAAACTGTTACCCCATGTCCGGGTTGATAACGGTGTGAAATCGGCTTGGCTTGCACGCGACGCCCAGGTGGTTCGCGCCTACTCAGAAGACCCCTTGGTACATCGACAAATTTCTGCCGGATTGGCTGCTTGGATATTGAGAGAAGGCGCTCAAACCGTGGCCCAAGCCAGCACTTGGTCCATGCCGACCTTGCTGATGTATGCGGGTCAAGATCAGTTGGTACTGCCGCAAGCGAGTGCAGAGTTTGCACGCTTAGCACCCTCACAGGTGCTGCAGTCGCACTGTTTCAATGTGATGTACCACGAGATCTTTAACGATCCTGAAAAGGCCATGGTGTTTGCCAAACTGCTGTCTTGGTTAGACAACCGCTACGCGCACTAAAGCCAGCGAGACAGCACCGCCAGCGGCGCGGTTTCTGCGCGCAATACCCGTGCACCTAGGCGAACAGGCAAAAAGCCCCGCTCAAGCGCTTGTGTTTCTTCTTCGCGGCTTAAGCCCCCTTCGGGACCACTGAGCAAAACCACACGTTGGGTTTGTGCAAGTGCATTCAAAGGCGTTGACGCTGCAGACAAAGACAGCATCCAGCGGGAACCACTGTCATCTTGGGGCAATGTACTTAACCACGCCGACCAGCTTTGTGGAACGTCGATCTGCGGCAGCGTGTTACGACCCGATTGCGCGCAAGCGGCTTGTGCAATGCCCAGCCAGTGAAGTTGACGCTTGTGGGCACGTTCGGCATTCAAGCGCAGCACACCATGCGCCGTCATCAGCGGGGTGATGCGCGCAACACCCAGTTCGGTGGCTTTTTCCACCAACCAATCCATGCGCTCATTGGCGGGCATCCCTATCACGATATGGCTGTAGACCGCGCTTTCGCGCTCTAATGTCTGGTGGCTGTCTATGCGTGCCGCAACGGTGTGACGCCCCATTTGAAGAATGCAGGCCTCGTATTCACCACCGCGCCCATCGAACAAGGTGATGGCCGCGCCTGGTTGCAAGCGCAAGACTTGGATGTGGCGGCTGGTGTCAGCAGGTAACTCCAAAGACAAGCCTGCTTGCAAGGGGTGTGCGCAGAAAAAACGTGGCACCTTAGGCTAGACCCGACCGTAAGCAAAACCGCTGACAGCTTGGTGGTCTTCGATGTTGTCAATCAAGCGCAAGAGCGGAGTCAGTTCCCTGTAGCGACCGCAGGTGGCGCGTATATAGTTGATGAAACGCGGTGTATCGGCCAAGTATTTGGGTTTGCCGTCTCGCAAACTCAAGCGAGCGAAGATACCCGCAACTTTCAAATGCCTTTGCAAGCCCATCCACTCCACCGCTTTGTAAAAAGCACCAAAGTCGCTGTGCCAGTCTTCATGGTCGAGCATGCCAAGGGCACGCGCTCTTTCCCAGTAACGCACGGTCACATCGAGGCAAATATCTTCTTCCCAACTGATGAAGGCGTCGCGCATCAGGCTGGCAATGTCATAGGTAATGGGGCCGTAGACCGCGTCCTGAAAGTCTAGAACGCCCAAGCGCGGCTCGTCCAAATCCCACGGCATCATCAGGTTACGCGGCATGAAGTCGCGGTGCACAAACACGGTGGGCGCTGCCAAGTTGTGTGCCACCAGCAGGGCGAAGCTGTTTTGAAGAACTTGCGCTTGGTCCGCGTTCAAGGTCTTGCCACGGTGTTGGCCGACATACCAGTCGGGGAACAATTGCAACTCGCGTTGCAGCAGCGCGGCATCATAGGGGGGCAACACACCAACACGGGAGGCTTGTTGCCAGCACAGCAAAGCGTCTAGTGAGCGGTCAAACAAACCCTGATTTTTCTCTGGCTTGATGACTTCAAGCGCCTGCATCATGGTGTCTTGACCAAGGTCATCCAGCAGCATAAAGCCTTGGGCTGGGTCCCAAGCCAGCACCTCGGGCACCAACAAGCCTGCCGTGCGCATCAAAGCAGCAATCTCCACAAAGGGCTGGCTGTTTTCCTTGTCGGGGGGCGCGTCCATGATGATCATGCTTTTTGGCCCAGAGGTATCGACCCGAAAGTAACGCCGAAAGCTCGCATCTGCGCTGGCCGCACGAACGCTATGGGTTTGCAATTGATGGGCCGGGCCAATAAGCGCAAGCCATTGGGCAAACGCGTGGGCGCGGCTGAGGTCTTGCCAGCCTAGGTGGTGAATGTGCTCGGGCAGGGACACATCGATGGGAAAGTTCAAGGGAGATGGGCTCATGGATAATCCAAATTCTACAAACAGCGCTCTCGGGCGGCCCGGTCTTCTTTCATGCGCAAGAATTTTCAATTGTCAGTGTTCGCCAGCGCATGGTTCTGCACTGCTGTGTTGTGCACGCCTGTTTTGGCGCAAGAAGGGGAGCCCTCACTCAAACTCAAGCCCAGCACCGGTTTGATGGACCGCTTGCCACCACAGATTCGCAGCCAATTGCCCACTTATGTGCAAAGCGACTTTATTACGGGCCGAACCGATCTGGACACATCGTTCCAAGGCAACAGCGTGCTGCGCAAAGCCGACACCCTGATTCAGGCTGACAGCATTGACTATTACCAGCCTGACGACCGCGCACGCGCCAGTGGCAATGTGTATATGAACCGGGCTGGTAACCGCTACCAGGGAAGTTTGCTCGACTTGCAAGTGGACGCCTTCAGTGGGTTTTTTCTCAGCCCGTCTTACACGTTTTTGCGCTCAGAGGGCCATGGTCGAGCCGAGCGCATAGACTTTATCGACGACAAGCATGCAGTGGCCAAAAAAGCCACTTACACCACCTGCACCCGCAAACCCGGCCCCTCTTGGCTGCCCGACTGGATGGTCGAGGCGGAAAAAATTAACTTTGACAATGACTTGAATGAGGGCGTGGCCGAAGACGGGGTATTGCGATTCATGAATATTCCTTTTCTGCCCATACCCTCGTTCAGCTTTCCTTTGAGTGCGCAGCGTAAATCAGGCTTTTTGCCCCCCGCGTTTGCCATTGACAACAAAGGCGGTGTCGAGGCCAGCCTTCCCTACTACGTCAACCTCGCGCCTAACCGTGACTTGACAGTGACCACCACCTCCATGGCCAAGCGCGGCACTCGCTTTGACTCGGAGTTTCGCTACCTTGAGCGCAAGATTCCCAACCCTCCCTTTGATGGCGTGGCCAAACTCAATGTCATGCCTAATGACGCTTTGCGCGGCAAGTCGCGCTGGGGTTATTCGCACCAACACAATGGCTGGTCAGATGCCAGCCAACCTATAGGGTTTGGGTTCAACATCAACCGCGTCAGTGACGCTGATTACTGGAAAGACTTTTCTACCGTCGCTGGCGGGCCCTTGACGCAACGTTTATTGCCGTCTTCTGCATCGCTTGCTTTGGGCCTTGGCAGATTCACCACCTCCACCAGCGTGACCCAATACCAAACATTGCAAGACGTGACCTCACCGATTGCGCCACCCTTTAACCGCTTGCCCCAGGTCAATGCCAACTATTTGCGTGCCGATGTGGGCGGCCTGGACCTGGCGGTGGGCGGCGAAGCGACCCGCTTCAGCGCCGACAGGACTTGGTACTGCAGCGTCTATAAAGGCAGCCAGTATTGCAACCAACCCAATGCCCAGCGCCTGGTCTTGCTCACCCAAGTCAGCGCCCCGCAATACTTGCCTTATGGCTACGTCACACCTAAGCTGATGTTGCAAACCCGCCAATACCAGTATGACGAAACCTACAAAGGCATTTATGGAACCAGCTCGGCCAGCAATAACGCCAGCGTCACCGTCCCCACTTTCAGCGTTGACAGCGGCGTGGTGTTTGAGCGGCCCAGCCAATGGTTTGGCACAGATTGGACGCAGACTTTAGAGCCGCGCGCTTATTTTGTGAACACACCCTTCCGCTCACAAAGTGACCTGCCCAATTACGACACGGGCTTTAATGACTTTAACTTTGCCACGGTGTTCACGGAGAATGGTTTTTCTGGACAAGACCGCGTATCCGACAGCCGCACCTTGACGGTGGGTGCAACATCCCGCTTGATCAACCCTGAAACGGGTGGTGAGGGCGCCAAGTTTGCTTTGGCACAGCGTTTTCGATTCAAGGACCAAAAGGTGTTGCTCACACCCACAGCCACGCCATTGACCGACAGCTACAGCGATATTTTGCTAGGCGCCAGCACCTATTTGACACCCCGTTGGGCACTCGACAGCATCGTGCAATACAACCCAGAAACCGCAATCTCCGAGCGCTCTTCGGTGGGTACACGTTACAACCCCAGCAGCTACCGTGTGTTGACCGCCTCTTACCGCTACCAGCGCTCCATTTCCACCACCATGGACGTGGCCTGGCAGTGGCCGCTCAATGATTTGTGGGGTGACCGAGGTGCCGATGATGGACGGGGACGTGGTTTGGGTGAGCAGCGTTGGTTTACCGTGGGGCGTGGCAACTACAGCATGCTGGAGAAGCGTTTCATCGAAACCCTGACGGGCTTGGAGTACGACGCGGGATGTTGGGTAGGACGCGTGGTTGTCTCGCGCAGCCAAGTATCCTTGACCGATAGCCCCAACAGTCGCTTGATGTTTCAATTAGAGTTCAACGACTTTTCGCGCGTAGGCATCAACCCCTTGTCGTCTTTGAAAAACAATATCCCGCGCTACCAAAACTTGCGCGAAACCCAGACCCAATCACCCAGCCGATTTGGCCAATATGACTGATTCTTCCATGACCCGTTACTCGAATTTTTTGCGAAGTATGGCCGTCTGCCTATGCTGTGCTGGCCCTCTTATGGCCACATCACAAACCCTCAAGCCCTCTTCCGGGGGCGCCGGTGCTGGTTTGAGTGTGCGGACCCCACCCGCCGCCTTGGCCTCTAAGGAGGCCTCACGCGCATCAGACTTTATCGTGGCGGTGGTTGATAACGAGCCCATCACCAACCAAGAGGTCACACGCCTTGCCGCCATGGCCGATCCAGCTGCAGCAAAGTTGGGCCGCAGCAATTTGTTGATGGAGGCCATGGAAACCTTGATTGACGAGTCAGCGCAAATAGGCGTTGCAAAACAATACGGCATGCAAATCAGCACCGATGAGCTTGAAAAAGCCATCGAAAAAACGGCGCAGCGCAACCAATTGAACATCGAGCAGTTGCAACAACGTTTGCAAGAGCAAGGCTTGTCTTGGGAGCAATACCGCACCCAAGTTCGGCGCCAGATGTTGCTCCAAAGGGTGCGTGAGCGCGAGGTCAATGCGCGCATCAAGATTCAAGATTTTGAAGTTGATGCGTTTTTACAAGAACGCAACAATGCCGCCAACCCCAACGCCGATATCAATATCGCCCACATCTTGTTTCCCCTTGCCGAAAACGCCAGCGCCGACGAGGTGGCCAAGCAGTTGACAAAAGCCGACGAGGTGATGCGCAAACTGAAAAATGGTGAAGACTTTTCAAAATTAGCGGCGCAGTTTTCCAGTGCAGCAGACCGCAGCAATGGCGGTGCCTTGGGCTTGCGCCCACCAAGCCGCTACCCAAGCTTGTTTGTGGACGCCATCAAAGATGTCGCGGTGGGTCAGTTGGCTGGGCCGCTTCGATCGGCTGCAGGCTTTCATTTGTTGAAATTGCTCGACAGGCGCAGTGCAGATGCATTACCAGCCACCGTGATTCAAACCCGTGCAAGGCATATATTGTTGCGCCCAGGTGGCAATCTCAGCCAGGATGCAGCGCGTGCTCAGTTGGCGGGCTTTAAGCGCAAGATCGAGCTAGGCTTGGCCGACTTTGAGGCGCTCGCCAAGGAGCACTCCCAAGACGGCAGTGCCAACCAAGGGGGCGATTTAGGTTGGGCCAATCCGGGCATGATGGTGCCTGAATTTGAAGAGGCCATGGCCAAACTGGCTCCAGGGCAAGTCGGTGACCCCCTTGTTTCGCGTTTTGGTGTGCATCTGATAGAGGTGCTTGAGCGGCGAGAGGCGCCGCTGAGTTTGCGCGAACAACAAGACTTGGCGCGCAATATCTTGCGCGAGAAAAAGTTTGAGGAAGCCTATAAAAACTGGGAACGCGAGGTGCGTGGGCGCGCCTTTGTCGAATACCGAGAAACCCCACAATAAGTGAAACACCAAGCTCGCAAGCGCTTTGGTCAGCACTTTCTGACCGATCAGGGTGTGATTGCCGACATAGTTGACGCCATTGACCCGCAGCCTGGGCAACACATGGTGGA
>CAMDKR010000005.1 GCA_945901225.1 Bordetella parapertussis
GCAAGCAAGGCAGACTGAAACGGAATGTTCGAATTGATACCGCGAATCACAAAACCATTGAGCGCATCCCGCATCTTGGCTATCGCATCATTGCGATCGCGGCCATGAACGATCAATTTTGCAATCATGGAGTCGTAGTGAATAGGAATTTCACCTCCCTCTTGAACGCCGGTGTCAACTCTCACGCCAAACAAGTGCTCTGTATCAGCTTGGTACATAGAGGTGGGTGGTGGTTGAAAACGAATCAGCCGACCGGTAGAGGGTAAGAAATTTCTGAAGGGATCTTCTGCATTGATTCGACATTCGATAGCCCAACCATCTCGGCGAATATCTGATTGCGCAAATGGGATTTTTTCGCCTGCAGCGACTCGGATCATCCACTCCACCAAATCTAATCCGGTGATGCACTCCGTCACTGGGTGCTCAACCTGCAGGCGCGTATTCATCTCTAGAAAATAAAAACTCTGATCTTTACCGACAACAAATTCAACAGTTCCAGCACTTTGGTACTTAACCGCCTTTGCAAGTGCGACTGCTTGCTCACCCATCGCCTGTCGGGTCTCGTCGCTGATGAAAGGCGAAGGTGCCTCTTCAATCACCTTTTGATGTCGGCGCTGAATTGAACACTCACGCTCATTTAAATACAAGACATTTCCAAACGCATCGCCGAGCAATTGAATTTCAATATGCCGAGGTTCTTCTACAAATTTTTCAATGAAGACTCGGTCGTCTCCAAAGCTGTTTCTCGCTTCATTTCGGCAAGACGTGAATCCCTCATGGGCCTCTTTGTCGTTGAAGGCTACCCGTAAACCTTTGCCACCACCGCCAGCACTGGCCTTGATCATCACTGGGTAGCCAATACCTTTTGCAATCTCAACGGCTTTTTCGGAGCTCTCGATGGCTTCATTGACACCAGGAATGGTATTGACTTTTGCAAGCGCAGCCAATTTTTTTGAGGCGATTTTGTCGCCCATGGCTGCAATTGCTTCATGTTTGGGGCCAATAAAAACGATGGAATTCTCTTCACATTGCCGAGCAAAGTCTTCGTTTTCACTGAGGAAGCCATAGCCTGGGTGAATGGCTTGTGCACCTGTTTCTTTGGCAGCGGAAATAATCACCTTGCCCAAGAGATAGCTTTCACGGCTAGGCGCTGGACCAATGCACACTGACTCATCAGCCAAAGCAACATGGCGGGCGTTTTTATCCGCCTCAGAATAAACAGCCACTGTAGATATACCCATGCGCTTTGCAGTCGCAATCACTCGACAGGCTATCTCGCCTCTGTTTGCAATCAAAATTTTGGTAAACATTGCTTTTTCTATGCCTTTAAAGAGGAATGTTGCCGTGCTTGCGCCACGGGTTCTCAATTTTTTTATCTTTCAACATCACCAAAGAACGGCAAACTCTCTTGCGTGTCTCACTGGGAAGAATGACGTCATCTATGAATCCGCGAGCACCAGCGACAAACGGGTTGGCAAACCTTGCCTTGTATTCCGCCTCTTTGGATGCCAACTTCTCGGGGTCGCCTTTGTCTTCACGGAAAATAATTTCTACAGCACCTTTGGCACCCATGACAGCAATTTCGGCATGGGGCCAAGCGAAATTGACGTCCCCCCTTAAGTGCTTTGAAGCCATCACATCGTATGCACCGCCATAGGCTTTGCGAGTGATGACAGTAATCTTTGGCACAGTGCATTCAGCATATGCATACAAGAGCTTTGCTCCATGCTTGATGATGCCGCCGAATTCTTGCGCAGTGCCTGGCATGAAGCCGGGGACATCGACGAACGTAATAACAGGAATATTGAAGGCATCGCAAAAGCGGACAAATCTTGCGGCCTTGATACTGCTTTTGATATCCAAGCACCCGGCCAAGACCAAAGGTTGATTGGCAACAATGCCAACAGTTTGTCCAGCCATTCTTGCAAAACCAATCAAAATATTTTTTGCATAGTCCGGTTGGAGTTCAAAGAAGTCTCCGTCATCCACAGTTTTAAGAATGAGCTCCTTCATGTCATATGGCATATTGGGGTTATCGGGAACCAAGCTGTCTAAGCTGGTGTCTATACGCTCTGCAGGATCGCCACTTGGGCGCACAGGCGGCTTCTCGCGGTTATTCAAGGGGAGGTAGTTGTACAAGCGCCTAAGCATCAAAAGTGCTTCTACGTCGTTATTGAACGCCATATCAGCCACGCCACTTTTGGTCGTGTGCGTTGCTGCGCCACCCAAATCTTCTGCACTGACCTCTTCATGCGTCACAGTTTTCACCACCTCAGGGCCAGTGACGAACATATAAGAACTGTCCTTGACCATGAAGATGAAATCGGTCAACGCAGGGGAATACACAGCGCCGCCAGCTGAAGGGCCCATGATCATGCTGATTTGGGGAACCACGCCACTGGCCATGACATTGCGCTGAAATACCTCTGCGTAGCCACCTAAAGACGCAACGCCTTCTTGAATACGCGCACCCCCTGAATCATTCAAGCCAATAACGGGTGCACCCACTTTCAAAGCTTGGTCCATGATCTTGCATATTTTTTCTGCATGCGACTCTGACAAAGCACCACCATAAACAGTGAAATCTTGACTAAATACAAAGACAAGCCGTCCATTGATCATGCCGTAGCCTGTCACAACACCATCGCCAGGAATTTTGTTGGCCTCCATACCAAAATCGACGCAACGATGCTCGACAAACATATCCCATTCTTCAAAAGTGCCTTCATCGAGCAAAATTTCTAATCGCTCTCGGGCGGTCAATTTCCCCTTGGCATGTTGCGCTGCGATTCGCTTCTCACCGCCACCCATTCTGGCGGCGGCTCGCTTTTCTTCGAGTTGATGAATGATTTCTTGCATGAATCTACCTTTGAAATTTTTGTACTCTGAAAGCAGCTTGAAGGGCCTACAAGGCCAGTAACTGACGAGCAGCTGTAGAAGCCGCGATACGCCCGTAGAGCACATCTTGCTCTAACAAGGGCAAATGAGAAGCCACTTTGGGATTTTGAATAAAAGCCATTTTCAGCCCTGTTTGGATTAACTCTTGCAACCACTTTAAGGACTGAGACTGCCGACGGTTTTGCCATTCGCCATTGTTCATTTGAAGTTGTTTAAAGTCAGACACAACAGACCAAAAATCTGAAACACCATTTCCAGACAAAGCAGACAAGCTAAGAACTTTAGGATGCCACTTTTCAAGGGCCGTCATGGAATTTCTATGTCCGCCCAGCAAATGAAAAGCACTTTCAATAAATGACTGCGCCATGGAAGCGGCATTTTCATCTAAGTCAGATTTGTTGATCAGAACCACATCTGCAATTTCCATGATTCCTTTCTTTATGGCCTGTAAGTCATCGCCAGCATTGGGAAGTTGCATGACAACAAACATATCTGTCATACCTGCTACGGTTGTTTCACTTTGCCCTACACCCATGGTCTCCACAATGACAATGTCGTAGCCAGCTGCTTCACAAAGCAAAATGCATTCGCGGGTTTTTTCTGCCACCCCGCCCAAGGTTCCACTGCTAGGGCTTGGACGAATATAGGCGGCAGGGTTGTTTGATAACAATTCCATCCGCGTTTTGTCACCCAAAATAGAGCCGCCAGATACGCTAGAAGAAGGATCAACCGCCAAAACCGCGACCTTATGTCCCTGGTTGATTAACCACATCCCTAAGTTTTCAATAAGGGTGGATTTGCCCACACCGGGGACTCCGCTCAATCCAATACGCATAGACTGACCCGTATGCGGCAACAACTGGGTCAACAGTTGGTCAGCTTGATTGCGGTGGTCTTCTCTTGAAGATTCCATCAAAGTGATGGCTTTGGCCAACGCACGTCTTTTAGAAAGCGCTTCAGCACTGGTTAAATCATGAAGAGTCTGAGCTAAATCTGTCATGGTGACTCAAAATTATTTTTGAGCTTGAACAGCTTGCTCAATGTGCGAAAGGACATCGCGCGCACTGACGGGTATAGGGGTGCCTGGTCCGTAAATGCCTTTGACACCTGAAGCGTAGAGAAATTCGTAATCCTGTTTGGGAATCACACCGCCGACAAAAACTATGATGTCGTCTGCACCTTGCTTTTTTAGCTCGGCAATGATGGCTGGCACCAAGGTTTTATGTCCGGCCGCCAAGGTCGAAACACCTACAGCGTGCACATCATTTTCAATCGCCTGTCGAGCGCATTCCTCGGGTGTTTGAAACAGCGGACCTATATCCACATCAAAACCCAAATCGGCAAATGCGGTTGACACTACTTTTGCACCTCGGTCGTGTCCATCTTGACCCAGTTTTGAGATCATCACGCGTGGTCTTCTGCCTTGCTTGATGGCAAACTTAGCAATATCGTCTTTGAGTTGATTCCAATATTCCATGGTGTCTCCCTCATGGCCGCTGTCATAAGCCGCAGCATAAATACCGCTGACCTTTTGTGTATCAGCTCTGTGGCGACCAAATACTTTTTCAAGTGCATCACTCACCTCACCCACCGTGGCGCGCAATCGCATCGCCTGTATTGACAGATCAAGCAGGTTTTTGTCACCATTTTTCGCCGCTTCAGTGAGGGCGTCCAAGGCAAGCGCAACAGCATTGGAATCGCGGCTGGCTTTGACGCTGTGTAGCCGATCAATTTGGCTCAAACGAACCTTCACGTTGTCGATGTCTCTGACTTCTACGGAATCTTCTTGCGCGAGTTTGTATTTATTGACACCCACAATCACATCTTGTCCGGAGTCAATGCGAGCTTGCTTGTCAGCAGCAGCAGCTTCGATTTTCAATTTCGCCCAACCAGAATCGACAGCTTTGGTCATGCCACCCATGGCATTGACTTCTTCAATGATTTTCCATGCTTCATCAGCCATTTCTTGCGTGACCGTCTCCATCATGTAGCTGCCAGCCCATGGATCGATCACGTTGCTGATGTGGGTCTCCTCTTGAATAATCAATTGGGTGTTTCTGGCAATACGAGAAGAAAATTCAGTAGGCAAAGCAATCGCTTCATCAAAGCTATTGGTATGCAGACTTTGGGTACCGCCAAAAACTGCCGCCATCGCTTCAATGGTAGTGCGCACAATATTGTTGTAGGGGTCTTGCTCAGTCAAACTCCAACCAGAGGTTTGACAGTGGGTTCGCAACATCATGCTCTTTGGATTTTTTGCGTCGAAATCTTTCATGATTCGAAACCATAAAAGCCTTGCTGCCCGCATTTTGGCAATCTCAAGGTAAAAATTCATGCCTATCGCCCAAAAAAACGATAAGCGAGGCGCAAACGAATCTACATCTAAGCCTTTGGCTAAAGCGGTTCGGACATATTCTTGCCCATCGGCCAAAGTCAGGGCGAGTTCTAAAGACTGGTTGGCTCCAGCCTCCTGCATGTGATAGCCGCTGATGCTGATGGAATTGAATTTCGGCATGTGCTGGGCGGTGTAAGCGATGATGTCACCCACGATTCGCATACTGGGTTCAGGCGGGTAAATATACGTATTTCGCACCATGAACTCTTTCAGAATATCGTTCTGAATTGTTCCACTCAGCTGCTCTTGACTGACGCCCTGCTCTTCAGCCGCAACAATATAGCCAGCAAGAACCGGCAACACTGCGCCATTCATGGTCATGGAAACAGAGACTTTGTTTAGTGGGATTTGATCAAACAAGATCTTCATATCCTCGACAGAGTCAATTGCCACACCCGCTTTACCGACATCACCCATGACCCTTGGATGATCTGAGTCATAACCTCTGTGGGTGGCCAAATCGAAAGCAACCGATACCCCTTGAACACCACTTGCCAATGCTTTTCTGTAAAAAGCATTGGATTCTTCAGCTGTTGAAAACCCAGCATACTGACGAATGGTCCAAGGACGTACGGCATACATGGTTGCTTGTGGGCCTCTAAGGTAGGGCGCAAAACCTGGCAAGGTGTCTGTATGCATAAGACCTTGCAAATCTTTGGCTGTGTACAAGGGCTTGACAGAAATACCGTCAGGCGTATTCCAATTCAATCCCAAAAGATCAGAACCAGGGGAAGATTTTTGGGCGGCATCAGCCCATTGCTGCAAAGATGCTTGCGGGTACAAAGATTTTTCTTGGCTCATAATAAAAATCAATTCTTGACACAATCTGCAAAATAATGGGTCTTGCCTTGATCGTCTTTCACTTCAACCAGTCCATGGATATCTGTTTCAAAACCAGGGCATTGCAGGTTGAACTCACGTGCAAATTTCAAATAGTCGATGATTTTTTTATTGAACACTTCGCCAGGAATCAGCAGTGGAATGCCTGGAGGATAAGGCGTGACCAAGCTTGTTGTGATGCGACCTTCTAATTCGTCGATGGGCACTCTCTCTGTGTTGCGATGGGCTATTTGAGAGTAAGCATCACTGGGCTTCATCGCAGGTTTAAGGTCGCTCAAATACATTTCTGTGGTGAGTTTTGCTATGTCAAATTTTGAATACAAGGAATGAATATGGTGGCATAAGTCACGCAGGCCCATCCTTTCATAACGGGCATACTTTTGACAAAACTCGGGCAAGATGCGCCACATGGGCTGATTTCTGTCGTAATCGTCTTTGAACTGCTGCAAAGCAGTTAACAAAGAATTCCAACGTCCCTTGGTAATGCCAATGGTGAACATGATGAAAAAACTGTAAAGGCCGGTTTTTTCAACAATCACGCCATGTTCTGCTAAAAATTTTGTCACGATGCTTGCAGGAATTCCGGCCTTGTCAAACTTGCCATCCAAATTCAAGCCAGGCGTGACAATCGTTGCCTTGATGGGGTCCAGCATATTAAACCCATCGGCTAAATCGCCAAAGCCGTGCCAATTGGGGTCTTCATTTTTCTTTTTACGTCCCTTTTTCTCCGCTTTGATGATCCAGTTATCAGCGCGACCAATTCCATCTTCCACCAGGTTTTCTGGCCCCCACACCTTGAACCACCAATCCTTGCCATATTCTGCGTCCACCTTGCGCATGGCGCGGCGAAAATCTAAAGCCTCCGCAATGCTTTCTTCAACCAAAGCGGTTCCGCCGGGCGGCTCCATCATCGCAGCAGCCACATCGCAACTTGCAATGATGCTGTATTGAGGACTTGTGCTGGTGTGCATCAAATAGGCTTCATTGAACAAATGCCTGTCTAAGTGATGTGTTTGAGAGTCTTGCACCAACACATGACTTGCTTGACTGATACCCGCAAGCAGTTTATGGACGGACTGTGTGGAATAAACCATCGCTTCTTTGGGTCTGATGCGCTTTTTACCCATGGCATGGTAAGTGCCGTAAAAAGGATGAAAAGCTGCATGGGGCAACCAAGCCTCGTCAAAGTGCAAGTTGGGAATGTAGCCATCCAACATATTCTTGATGGTTTCAGTGTTGTACAAAACACCGTCATAAGTGGATTGAGTCAGGGTCAATACCTTGGGTTTGAGTGTGCTGCTTGCTTTTCCTTTGAGCAAAGGGTTGGCTTTGATTTTGGCTTCAATTGCAGCAGGTTCAAACTCGCTTTGGGGAATAGGACCAATGATGCCGAAATGGTTTCTAGTGGGCTTGAGAAAAACAGGTATAGCGCCGGTCATGATGATGGAGTGCAAAACGGATTTGTGGCAGTTTCTGTCCACCACCACCACATCCCCAGGCGCTACCGTGTGGTGCCACACAATTTTGTTGGACGTGCTGGTGCCATTGGTAACGAAAAAACAATGGTCAGCATTGAAAATTCGCGCTGCATTTCGTTCACTTTCACCAATAGCGCCGTCATGGTCAAGCAGTTGCCCGAGCTCCTCAACCGCATTGCAAACGTCGGCTCTGAGCATGTTTTCGCCAAAAAACTGATGAAACATTTGACCCACAGGGCTCTTTAGAAAAGCAACACCACCCGAATGCCCAGGGCAATGCCATGAGTAGGAGCCGTCCTCTGCGTAATCCAGCAAAGCTTTGAAAAAAGGTGGCTGAACCCCCTCTAAATAACTTTTAGCCTCGCGAATGATGTGTCTCGCAACAAACTCAGGCGTGTCTTCAAACATATGGATGAAGCCATGCAACTCGCGCAAAATGTCATTGGGCAAATGACGTGACGTCTTTGTTTCGCCGTAGACATAAATGGGGACATCCGTATTTTTACGCCGAACTTCGTCAATAAAACTTCGAAGGTTCACCACGGCAGGGTCTAAATCTGGACCAGGCGTGAATTCTTCATCGTCGATTGAAAGGATAAAAGCACTTGCACGTGATTGCTGTTGTGCAAACTGACTCAAGTCGCCATAGCTGGTGACGCCCATGACTTCATAGCCTTCGCTTTCAATAGCTTGGGCCAGCGCTCGAATACCAAGCCCCGAGGTATTTTCAGAACGAAAGTCTTCGTCAATGATGACGATGGGGAAACGAAATTTCATCAGCTACTCCGAGCGAGGTCAAACACAATAGAACAAAGTCTGAAGTTTACCTGTCGAGCGCACTGATACAATGAAAAGACTGGAGAGGTGGATGAGCGGTTTAAGTCGCACGCCTGGAAAGCGTGTGAGGGTTAATAGCCCTCCGCGGGTTCGAATCCCGCCCTCTCCGCCATTAAGCAGCCATCAAAAACATAAAACCAGCCCTTGGGCTGGTTTTTTTTATTTTTTGGCGTCGTCAGATTTGAACCATCCACCGACAGTATCTGCAACCGAGTCATAGGCAGATGACATCGTAGAGCAAGCACTCAGGCAAAAGCTCATGCAAAAAACAATTGAAATAGATTTGAGTGTGCGAGTCATGGTTTTCCTAAAAAGTTATAAAGCTGTTGAACGGATGATAGTGGACTTGAACGGGCCACGAGGACTGAAAATTGGCGCTTTGGTATTAAAAACAAAAAATTCTTCGACCGTCTTGTCAATGCCCTAGAGCATATCGGGCGACTGGACAGTGAC
Organism: Bordetella parapertussis; assembly: GCA_945901225.1. Lineage (GTDB taxonomy): Bacteria > Pseudomonadota > Gammaproteobacteria > Burkholderiales > Burkholderiaceae_C > Limnohabitans. The sequence continues at coordinate 8,902 of CAMDKR010000005.1, forward strand.
CAATATGGATTGATCTCCCTCTTGACGCAAGCGCGAGCGCAACCACCATACAGCGCCTTTTTTCACTGAGCACTCTGGCTTTTGAAATCCCAGCACCATGGCAACAGCTTCACCCAAGGTTGGTTGATGACCAATCACCAGTACTGTATTTTTGCTTGACGGCCACTGCACAGCAGCCAGCAACATATCGGCCGTGCTTTGAGGCGTGATCGCAGAACTCAGCTTGTATTTTCGACCCAAAGCCATCGCAGTCTGCTCTGTGCGCTTGGCAGGACTACAGAGAATACGTGTGCCCTCTGGCAGTTGGCGTTCAAGCCATTGGGCCATTCGAATAGCTTGCCGTTCACCGCGGGGCGTCAAGCATCTGCTCATATCGTCCTCACCAGGGGCAGCTTCATGGGCTTCGGCATGTCGCCACAAGATCAAGTCCATATCAATTTGCTTTCCGGTATCTTTTCATCAACTCAGTTTGAGCACTCAGACCCTCAGAAGAGCCTGCAACAAATTGCGGGTGGTAAGAGCCATCAGCACTAAGCAACCAAGCGTCTGAAGAGTCATACAAATAAGCAACCAAGCATTCATCCACGATTCTTTGGCGAAGCTTGACGTCTAAAACTGGCCAAGCTATTTCAATGCGCCGCATCATGTTTCTGTTCATCCAGTCAGCACTAGATAAATACAAATCCTCTTTGTCTCCAGAGCGAAAGTAAAAGACCCGCGAATGCTCTAAAAATCGTCCGATGATAGATCTCACACGGATGTTGTCTGTGAACCCAAGATTTGACGCGGGAAGAATACAAGAGCCCCGAACAATCAAGTCAATTTTGATGCCACATTGACCCGCTCTAACCAAATCTTTAGCCAAGCTTTGGTCTGTCAAACTGTTCATTTTTAAGATGATCCGCCCAGGAATACCGTCCTTTGACGCCTTGATTAACTGATCAATGGTGGCGCTTAACTTGGATTGCAAATTAAAAGGTGCAACCCAAAGATGCTTCAACTTAGGCAAGCGCCTCTGACTGGCAAGTTGTGAAAAAACATGTTCAATATCAGAAGTGATTTGACTGTTTGAAGTTAAGTAACTGATATCTGTATAAAGTCTTGCTGTGCGAGCGTTGTAGTTTCCGGTCGACAGATGTGCATATCGAACCAGGCGATTACCCTCCTTACGGGTAATCAAAAGCATCTTGGCATGTGTCTTAAGGCCGACCACACCATAAACCACCTGTGCACCTATAGACTCAAGTCGCTCTGCCCAATTGATATTAGCCTCTTCATCAAAGCGTGCCTTGATCTCCACGACTGCAGTCACTTCTTTGCCTCGACGTACAGCCTCTCTCAGCAGATCCATTAACTCCGAATCTATGCCCGTTCGGTATATGGTTTGCTTGATTGCCAATACCTTAGGGTCATCGACAGCTTGACGTAAAAAATCCAAAACCCCAGAGAAACTCTCAAAAGGTTGATGAATCAGAACATCTTCTTTTTGCAGCCTCTCAAAAATAACTTCTTCTTTATTCAGTTGATGCGGGTATGAACCCTGATGAGGCGGGAAAAGCAATTCTGGTTTATCAACCAAATCGATGATTTGACTCAAACGGACCAAATTCACTGGACCATGCACTCGGTACAAAGCATTGGAGGGAAGCTTGAACTGATGCATCAAAAAATTTGCAAGGTGATCTGAGCAACCCGCAGAGACTTCGAGGCGAACTGCTCGTCCAAACTGCCTATGCTCTAACCCATGGCGCAAAGCTGTCCTTAGATTTGTCACATCTTCCTCATCGACAAGCAGGTCGGAATCGCGGGTCACACGAAACTGAGAAAAATGACCCACTACGCGGTCGGGGAATAAGTCAGTTAAATGAGAGCGAATAACGCTGGAGAGCGTCACCATCAGAGTCGTTGATGAGCCATGAAATTTGGCAGGTAACTTGATGACTCTGGGCAAAGATCGCGGCACCTTCACAATCGCAATTTCGTTTTCGCGTCCAAAAGCATCTTTTCCAGACAGCTTCACAATGAAATTCAGAGATTTGTTTGCCACCATCGGAAAGGGGTGCGCAGGGTCCAAACCAATCGGAGTCAAAAGCGGTTTAACCTCACGGTCAAAATACTCTTTCACCCATTTTTTTTGAGCTAGGTTTCTTTCGCTATGGGTAATAAGGTGTATGCCATTTGCTTCAAACGCTGGGATCAACTCTTCATTGAAAACTCGGTATTGCTCATCAACCAAATCATGGGCAGAGTTGGAAATTTGTTCGTAGGTGTCTTCTGTAAAAGAAGATTTATCAGCTTTTTTATCAAGGCCATGCAGATGAAGCGCAACCCTGACCTCAAAAAACTCATCCAGATTTGAAGAAACTATACATAAATAGCGTAATCGTTCGAGCAAAGGTACATTTTTTCTCTTGGCCCAGTCCAATACCCTTAAGTTAAAAAGCAGGGTGCTTGCATCACGATCAATAAAATCCTTCATACTGCCTTTGCAAAAAGGTTGGCTTTCACCGTGCTATTTTGAATCATTAGATGTATCGAATATTTCTAAATTATGACAAACATTCGGCTAAATATGACGCGTATTTTGCTGAAATTTCTTCTTCTTTAGCTTCAACCATGATGCGCAAAAGCGGCTCTGTTCCACTTTCACGGATCAATACCCTGCCATTTGGGCCTAACTCTTTTTCAACACTGGCTATCCTCGACTGAAACTCTGGATGGACGCGCCAATCAAGTTCAGGAGAAATTGAAATATTTAATAAACACTGCGGGAACAAAGGTACAGCCTGTAGCAATTCATAAAGGCTTGATTTCATTCGCAAACAAGCCTGTAATACTTGCAAGGCGCTGATCAAACCATCCCCAGTTGAATGTTTGTCAAGCATCAGCAAATGTCCCGAACCCTCTCCTCCCAATACCCAAGCTTGTGAAGTAAGTTCTTCTAAAACATATCTGTCGCCAACCTTGGCTCGGGAGAGCTTGATGTTTAACTTTCTCAAACCCTCTTCAATGGCGTAATTCGTCATTAAGGTACCAACAACACCTGATACCGTTTCGCCTTGATTGATTCGATCGAGCGCCAGGACATACAAAAGTTGATCGCCGTTATAAAGTCGACCTTTGTTGTCGACCCATTGCAACCTATCGGCATCTCCATCAAGTGCAATACCAAAATCGGCATGATGGGAAAGGACCGCCTCCACCAATGCTTGTGGATGGGTAGCGCCTACGTCCTGGTTGATATTGACCCCATTGGGGGCGCACCCAAGCGAAATGACTTCAGCACCTAGTTCTGCAAAGATTTTGGGTGCCACCACGTAGGCTGCGCCATGGGCTGCATCGACCACAATCTTTTTCCCCTTGAGGGTCAATTGGTTATCAAAAGTGCTTTTGCAAAATTCTATGTAGCGTCCTGCGGCATCATCGAGTCGCTTTGCCTTACCCAAGTGAATCGATTCCACCCACTGCGGCTCTTGCGATAAAGCCGCCTCAACAGCCAACTCCCAAGCATCATCCAACTTAGCACCCGCAGCAGAAAAAAACTTGACACCATTGTCACCAAAAGGGTTGTGGGACGCGCTGATGACCACACCCAAGGACGCTCTGAGTGCCCGCGTAAGGTAGGCAACAGCAGGGGTCGGAATGGGGCCAAGTAAAACAACATCTACGCCAGCTGAATTAAAGCCCGCCTCAAGTGCTGACTCCAACATATAGCCAGATATCCTGGTGTCCTTGCCAATCAAAACTTGTGGGCGAGGATCGTGTTGCTTTAAAACTTGACCTACAGCATGGGCCAAGCGAAGCATGAAGTCAGGCGTGATAGGAAATTGACCTACTGTTCCACGTATGCCATCGGTACCAAAGTAGAGTCTTTTCATAGGGAAATAAGATTGTTGAGCTTAGCTAATATTGTCGCAAATAACTGCATCTGCCTTCCAGACAGACAATGCTGCAACTGTCTGAGCGACCGCATGTACTCTCAAAATTCTTGCTCCACGCTCTAGCGCGAGTACTGCAGCCGCCACGCTTGGCACCAATCTTTGGTCTACACCTAAGCCACTGACAGCACCCAGTGAAGATTTATTCGACCAACCCACCATGATGGGTCGTCCGAAATGAAGCAATAGCGACTGCTTACGCAAAATTTCAAAATTCTGAGCAACAGATTTGCCAAACCCAATGCCAGGGTCAAGCACAACTCGGCTTTGATCAATGCCAGCTTCATCCATCAAGGCCAGTTGCTTTTGAAAAAAACCATTCAAGTCATCCATGACATTGCCGGTCATTGGATGTAATTGCATGGTGGCAGGTTCGCCGTGCATATGCATCATGCAAAGCCCACATCGGCTCGCAGCCACAGCTTTCATGGCGCCTGTTTGGCGAAAAGCCCAAACATCATTAACAATATCAACACCTGCGTCCAAAGCCTTTTTCATGGTTAGAGGATGGTAGGTATCGACAGATACAGGAATATTCCATTGGATGACTTGTTGCAAAACGGGTGCAAGACGTTGCCACTCTTCATCAGCGTTCAAAGCCTTCGCACCGGGTCGAGTGGACTCGCCACCAATATCCACAATATGGGCGCCCTCTTGGACCAATTTTTCTGCATGAGAAATTGCTGCAACACTGTTTGCATAGTGCCCTCCATCTGAAAAAGAATCGGGTGTGACATTGACGATGCCCATCACCAGAGGATGGGTCACATCCAACTCAAATCGAGTGGTTCGCCACAAAGCAACATGGGGCCGAGGCCCCATGTTCATTGTCGATTCAGCTACGGCCATTAGGCAGCGGTAGGTGACGGGTTAGGTTGCACGGCAGGTGTTCCACCACTTCCATCGCCAGAAGATGGTGTGCGTGGGGTCCAGTCCTTGGGTGGACGGGGAGGACGACCAGCCATGATGTCGTCGAGCTGATCGCTGTCGATGGTTTCCCATTCAAGCAAGGCCTTGGCCATTGCATGCATTTTGTCTGAGTTGTCTTCAATCAAACGACGCGCAAGTGAGTATTGCTCATCAATGATGCGACGAACTTCAGCGTCTACCTTTTGCATGGTGGACTCACTCATATTGGTCGTTTTGGTGACTGAGCGACCTAAAAATACTTCGCCTTCATTTTCAGCGTAAACCATGGGGCCTAATGCCTCGGTCATCCCATAGCGCATGACCATATCGCGCGCAATCTGGGTGGCTCTTTCAAAGTCATTGGATGCACCCGTGGTCATTTGGTTCATAAAGACTTCTTCAGCAATACGGCCACCAAACAACATGCTGATTTGACTCAACATATAGGTGCGGTCATAGCTGTAGCGGTCTGCCTCGGGAAGACTCATGGTGACACCAAGAGCCCTGCCCCGTGGAATGACAGTGACTTTATGGACCGGATCGCATTTGGGCAAAAGCTTGCCAATCAAAGCGTGACCTGACTCATGGTAGGCCGTATTACGTCGCTCTTCCTCGGGCATGACCATGCTTCTGCGTTCAGGACCCATCAAGATTTTGTCTTTGGCTTTTTCGAAATCTTGCATTTCGACGACTCGGGCATTGCGACGTGCCGCCATCAAAGCAGCTTCATTGGTCAGATTGGCCAAATCTGCACCACTCATGCCTGGGGTACCACGCGCAATGACGCTGGGAGAAACATCTTGCCCCACAGGAATTTTGCGCATGTGCACATTGAGGATTTGTTCGCGGCCCCGAATGTCGGGCAGGGTCACATAAACCTGGCGGTCGAAACGGCCTGGGCGCAACAAAGCAGCGTCCAAGATGTCTGGGCGGTTGGTGGCAGCCACCACGATCACGCCCAAGTTGGTTTCAAAGCCGTCCATCTCGACCAGCATTTGGTTCAAAGTTTGCTCGCGCTCGTCGTTGCCACCGCCCAAACCGGCGCCGCGTTGGCGACCCACCGCATCGATTTCATCGATGAAGATGATGCAGGGAGCGTTTTTCTTGGCGTTTTCAAACATGTCGCGCACGCGGGCCGCGCCCACGCCGACAAACATCTCGACAAAGTCGGAACCCGAAATGCTGAAGAAAGGCACCTTGGCTTCACCGGCAATGCCTTTGGCCAGCAAGGTTTTGCCCGTGCCGGGAGGGCCCACCAGCAGCAAACCGCGGGGAATGCGACCGCCCAGTTTTTGGAATTTTTGCGGGTCTTTTAAGAAGTCGACCACCTCTTTGACTTCTTCTTTGGCCTCGTCGCAACCCGCCACATCGGCAAAGGTAACAGTGTTGTTGTTCTCATCGAGCATGCGCGCTTTGCTTTTGCCAAAGCTGAAAGCACCGCCTTTGCCGCCGCCTTGCATTTGGCGCATGAAGTACACCCAGACACCAATCAGCAACAGCATCGGGCCCCAGCTGACCAGCAAGGTCATGAGCAAAGAGCCTTCTTCGCGCGGTTTGACATCGAACTTGACGTTGTTGGAGATCAGGTCGCCAACCAAGCCGCGATCAAGGTAAGTGGCATTTGTGCGAACCTTGCGATCATCGGTAGTCGTCGCGATGATTTCGGTGCCACCCTGTCCCTCTTGAATGGTTGCCGACTTGATACGCTTGGCTCGAACCTCATCCAAAAAATCAGAATATGCCAGATAGCCATTGCCAGCAGCACCTCGGGTATCGAATTGCTTGAAAACTGTAAAAAGTACCAAGGCAATTACTAACCAAACGGCCACTTTAGAAAACCAGGGGTTGTTCAATGCAGACTCCAGTCAAAGCAAAATAAGGGAATACAAATAATTTGAGATCATTTTAGGCTTTTCAAGCTTGAAAGATACTTTTGTGTGTTTTCTGCCATATAAACGGTACGGTTTTAGAGCTGAATCCTCACTTGAGACCAATTCCAACTATAAAGTTCTCAGAAGAGTTGCTTCTGCTGGCCTTTGGCTTTATGGGCTTAACAACCTTGAATGTGTCTTTAAACAGCTTAACCAATTGGGAATAACCGCTACCGTGAAAGACTTTCACCACCAACGCACCTTGGGGGCTGAGATGGGAAACGGCAAACTCTACCGCCAACTCCACCAAATGCGCCATTCGGGCAGCATCAGCAGACTCGATCCCAGATAAATTGGGCGCCATGTCAGAAATCACCGTATCGACACTGCGCCCAGCTAGGTGTTCGACCAGTTGGGTCATCACTTCTGGTTCGCGAAAATCCCCTTGCAGAAAATGGACGCCCTCTATGGCGTCCATTGGCAATATATCCAGTGCAATGACGGTTCCATCCAATTCGCCAACGGCAGCACCCTGTGGTGCCATACAACGCCGTGTGTACTGACTCCAGGCCCCAGGAGCACTGCCAAGATCGACAACAACCATGCCGGGGCGAATCAGGTTCAGGGTCTCGTTAATTTCTTTGAGTTTGTAGGCTGCCCTAGCGCGATAGCCTTCTTTTTTTGCAAGCTTGACATAGGGGTCATTCACATGGTCGTTCAACCACGATTTATTGACTTTCTTGCTTTGCGTTTTGACTTTCAAACATGCTTCCTTGTGCTGAGAAGATAATACCCGTTATGGCCTCAATAAAACTCACCCCAGTACAAAGAAAAACGCATCGCGCTTTAGCCCATCACCTCGATCCTGTTGTGATGATTGGCAACGATGGCCTGACCTCCGCTGTCGTCAAAGAAACTGATCGTGCTTTAACCTCACATGGACTTATCAAAATCCGAGTTCTTGGTGACGATAGGCAGGCGAGAGAAGTTATTTTTCAAGCGCTTGCCGATCAACTCAATGCGGCGCCCATTCAACACATTGGAAAGTTATTGGTGCTTTGGCGACCACAAGCTGAAAAAGAAAAACCTGTCAAAGAAGAACGACAGGCTGGGCCACGAGAGTTCAAGGTTCTGAAATACAGCAAGCGAGGCGGCCAAAGACCTGAAATGAAACGCGTCACTGTTTTGGGTAACGAAAGACTGACGGCGGGCGGTCAAATCAAACGCGCTAAACCCAAAATCAAGTCCATCAAAAAAAGCGCTCAGAGCGAATAGCGCATCCTAAAGATAGGACACCTTGACGATTTCGTAGCCTTTGACGCCCCCTGGGGCTTCTACTTTGGCAATATCGCCCTCTTCTTTACCAATGAGCGCTCTGGCTATGGGGCTGCTGATATTGATGAGGCCAAGCTTTAAATCAGCCTCGTCCTCTCCCACAATTTGGTAGGTGACAAGCTCTCCAGAAGTTTCTTCTTCAAGCTCAACCGTTGCACCAAAAACAACGCGTCCACCAGCATCAACTGAAGAAGGGTCGATGATTTGTGCAATTGAGAGTTTGCTCTCAATCTCTTGAATACGTCCTTCAATAAACCCTTGCCTGTCTTTGGCTGCGTCATATTCAGCGTTTTCACTCAAGTCACCTTGGGCCCTAGCCTCGGCGATGGCATTGATCACCCATGGTCGATCCACGGTTTTGAGGGTGTGCAACTCTTGTTTGAGCTTTTCTGCACCGCGTTTAGTGATGGGTATCGTTGCCATGGGGTGTCCAAATAAAAATCACGCCACCAATTGGGCGTGCAATTCCTGCAGAGAATAGACGTCTAAATTGTCAAGGTATTTCATTCCCTCAACAGCAGCTTGTGCACCAGCGATCGTCGTGAAAGTGGTCACCCTGGCAAGCAGTGAAGAAATCCGAATTTGGCGTGAATCTGCGATAGCGTTGCGACGCTCTTCAACTGTATTGATGACCAAAGCAATCTCATTGTTTTTAAGCATGTCCACCACATGGGGGCGCCCTTCAGTCACTTTATTGACTGCCACTACATTCAAGCCAGCGGCGCTGATAGCGGCAGCCGTGCCCTTGGTAGCCACCAATTCAAAGCCATAGTCGATAAGCGCTTTTGCTATCAAAACAGCGCGGTCTTTGTCACTGTTTTTGACAGTCAAAAACACCTTACGAACAAGATCAGTAGGTCGAGGCAATTTTGTTCCCGCCCCTAATTGGCTCTTTACAAAAGCTTCGCCAAATGTTTTACCAACACCCATGACTTCGCCAGTCGACTTCATCTCTGGGCCCAAAATCGTATCCACGCCAGGGAATTTCACAAACGGAAAGACCGCTTCTTTGACGCTGAAGTAAGGTGGGATGACTTCTTTACCAATCCCTTGGGCCTTTAAAGATTTACCCACCATGCAACGCGCAGCGACTTTAGCCAGTTGGATGCCCGTTGCCTTGCTGACAAACGGGACGGTTCGGCTTGCTCTGGGATTCACCTCCAGAACATAAATCACATCCACGCCATCTTTATGCTGAATAGCAAATTGCACATTCATGAGGCCCACAACTTTGAGACCGTGAGCCATCGCAGTTGTTTGTCTTTTGATCTCATTGATCGTGCTAGTGGAAAGAGAATAAGGTGGCAAGGAGCAAGCAGAGTCGCCGCTGTGAACGCCAGCTTGCTCGATATGCTCCATCACACCGCCAATAAAGACTTGTTCGCCATCGCATATGGCATCCACATCGCATTCAATGGCATCGTTCAAAAAACGATCAAGTAAAACAGGGGAATCGTGACTCACCTTGACCGCTTCACGCATGTAACGCTCAAGGTCGCGTTGCTCGTGAACGATTTCCATGGCTCTTCCACCCAACACATAGCTGGGACGCACCACCAGTGGATACCCCAATTTGGCAGCTTGTGAAAGTGCTTCTTCTTGCGTTCTGGCTGTTGTATTTGGAGGTTGACGAAGCCCTAATTGGTGCAGCAGTTTTTGAAAACGCTCACGATCTTCGGCAGCGTCAATCATGTCAGGACTGGTACCAATGATGGGAACGCCAGCAGCCTCGAGACCCAACGCCAACTTCAAAGGGGTTTGACCACCGTACTGAACAATCACGCCAAAGGGTTTTTCTTTGTCGACAATTTCCAGAACGTCTTCCAAGGTCAAGGGTTCAAAGTAAAGACGATCGCTGGTGTCGTAATCAGTAGAAACCGTTTCAGGGTTGCAATTGACCATGATGGTTTCATAACCATCTTCCCTCATGGCCAAAGCGGCGTGAACACAGCAATAATCGAACTCAATTCCTTGACCAATCCGGTTAGGGCCCCCACCTAAAACCATGATTTTTTTATTGCCAGAAGGCGCCGCCTCACACTCATCTTCATAGGTGGAGTACATATAGGCCGTGTTGGTAGCGAATTCAGCAGCACATGTATCCACTCGTTTATAAACAGGCCTGACACCACAAGCATGCCTGAAAGCACGAACAGTGTTTTCATCGGTTTTCAACAACTTTGCCAAACGTCTGTCAGAAAAACCCTTCTGCTTCAGTTGCTTGATTTCATCTTTGGAAAGTTCGGTCAATGAATGCTTTTCAAGCTCAAGTTCAATCTTGACAATGTCTTCAATCTGTACCAAAAACCATTTGTCTATTTTTGTCAAAGCATAAACTTCGTCAACTGTCATGCCTTGAGCAAAAGCGTCACCCACATACCAAATTCTTTCAGGACCAGGTTCGCCAAGTTCTTTTTCAAGGGTCTCCCTGTCCTGGGTTTTTTCGTTCATGCCATCAACACCCACTTCCAATCCGCGCAAAGCTTTTTGGAAAGACTCTTGAAAAGTTCTGCCCATGGCCATGACTTCACCCACCGACTTCATTTGGGTGGTTAGACGGCTGTCAGCAGTTGGAAATTTTTCAAAAGCAAAACGCGGTATTTTGGTCACCACATAATCAATGCTAGGCTCAAAACTGGCGGGCGTTGCACCTGCTGTGATGTCATTTCTCAACTCATCCAGGGTAAAGCCAACAGCCAATTTAGCGGCCACCTTGGCGATGGGAAAACCAGTGGCTTTGGAGGCCAAAGCGGATGACCTAGAAACCCGGGGGTTCATCTCAATCACGACCATACGACCATCTTCTGGATTGATCGAGAACTGAACATTGGAGCCGCCCGTATCCACACCAATTTCGCGCAATACAGCCAAACTGGCGTTTCGCATGATTTGATACTCTTTATCAGTCAAAGTTTGAGCAGGCGCCACCGTGATCGAGTCGCCTGTATGCACGCCCATGGGGTCTAGGTTTTCAATAGAACACACGATGATGCAGTTGTCGGCTTTGTCGCGAACAACTTCCATTTCATATTCTTTCCAACCGAGCAAGGACTCTTCAATCAACAGTTCTTTGGTGGGAGAAGCCTCAATTCCGCGCTTGCAAATCGTTTCAAATTCTTCCGCGTTGTAGGCGATACCGCCACCAGTCCCACCCAATGTAAAGCTTGGACGAATAACGACGGGAAAGCCTACTGTTTTTTGAACGCTCCAAGCTTCTTCTAGAGTGTGAGCAATGCCAGACCGAGCTGAGCCCAGTCCAATTTTGGTCATTGCGTCTTTGAACTTTAATCTGTCCTCCGCCTTGTCAATGGCATGAGGCGTAGCACCAATCAATTCGATGGCTTTTCCAGTATGCAGCCCGGTGTATTTATCCAAAATACCGTTACGCCATAAATCTAAAGCGCAGTTGAGTGCAGTTTGTCCACCCATGGTCGGCAAGATGGCATCCGGTCTTTCCTTGGCAATGATTCTCTCAACCGTTGGCCACGTGATGGGTTCGATGTAAGTGACGTCTGCAGTAGCAGGGTCGGTCATGATGGTGGCGGGGTTACTGTTGATCAAGACAACCTTAAAGCCTTCTTCCCTTAAAGCTTTACAAGCTTGCACACCTGAATAATCAAATTCACATGCCTGACCAATCACGATGGGGCCAGCTCCAATGATGAGAATACTTTTTAAATCTGTGCGCTTAGGCATGGGCAGGCACCATCATGGAATCAATAAAGCGATCGAATAAATACCCAATGTCGTGCGGCCCAGGAGAAGCCTCTGGGTGCCCTTGGAAACTGAATGCTGGCTTATCCTTTAAAGCCAAACCTTGCAAACTGCCATCAAACAAACTGATGTGAGTACTACGGATATGGGAAGGTAGCGTTTTATCGTCCACCGCAAAACCATGGTTTTGACTTGTGATGCATACGCGACCATTGTCTAAATCCTTGACAGGATGGTTGGCGCCATGGTGTCCAAATTTCATTTTGTAAGTTGACGCACCACTGGCCAAGGCCAAAATTTGATGACCTAAACAGATACCAAACAAAGGCAACCCCGTCTGCAAAAACATCTGGGTGGCTGAGATGGCATAGCTGCACGGGCCTGGGTCACCGGGCCCATTGGACAAAAAGACGCCATGAGGTTTGAGCTTTAAAACTTCTTGAGCGGTGGTTTGGGCAGGCACCACAGTAACCCTGCAACCTCGCTCAGCCAACATGCGAAGAATATTGCGTTTAACGCCAAAATCATAAGCGACAACATGGGATTGGGGCTGGGTTTGCTGACCATAGCCAGCACCTAAGACCCACTCTGACTGACGCCATTCATAGGGATTTTTCACTGAAACTTTTTGCGCCAAATCCAGACCCGACATGGGTGGTGCGCCTTTGGCAGCAGCTACTGCAGCTTGTAAGTCATCATCCCTGACTGATGCACCTTCAGGCAGAGCCAAAATAGCCCCGTTTTGCGAACCCTTTTCTCGCAACAACCTCGTCAGCATTCGCGTATCGATATCCGCAATGGCTACACAATTATTTTTCTTTAAATAGGAAGACAGATTCGAATCAGCTCTGAAGTTTGAATGCGTCAGCGGTAAGTTTTTAATCACCAGTCCCGAGGTATGAACTTGAGTCGATTCATCATCTTCAGGATTGGCCCCATAGTTACCAATATGGGGGTAGGTTAAGGTCACAATTTGTTGGCAATAACTTGGGTCAGTCAAGATTTCCTGATAGCCCGTCATAGAGGTATTGAAAACCATTTCACCTACACAGGTGCCAGATTGACCGATGGAAGTACCTACAAAGACAGTGCCGTCTGCGAGCGCCAAAATGGCGGGAGGATGTTTTCCCTGAAGAGACAAAAGCACTCAGATCTCCGAGTTTGATGACGCCCTTGCTGCACGAGAGACAACTCTCAATGTCATGGTTCAAGGGGTTGGCTTTTTGTCGAGCGAAGGGCGTGCGGGGTTAGGTATGAAGTTGTTCATTATAGCCTTGAGCCAAGTTCGTTTCGTATGCTCTCGGTCTTGATGGCCTGAATGGAACTGGCGTGAAGGCAGATAGCAGCAGCAGCCGCAACATTCAATGATTCTTGCCCCCCTGGCTGTCGTATACGGACAGCTTGGAAAATCGATTCTGACCATTGAGCGCTATGCCCTCTTCCTTCGTGGCCAAAAATCCACGCAAGAGGTGAAGGCAATTGATGTGAGGCAAGCAGTTCATCTAAAAAATTGCCGTGGTGAGAACTGGTTAGAACGATAGGAAGAGATGTCGCCTGTATATGCTCTATCGTTACACCCTCAACAATAGCAAGGTCAAAATGGGCACCCATGGCTGCACGAACCACTTTATGGGTCCAAAGCCCTACTGTATTAGGTGTGGTCACCATTTGTTTGAATCCAAATGCTGCTGCACTTCGCAAAATGGATCCAGCGTTGCCAGGATCTTGCATTTGATCGAGAACCACCGTGGACATCTGTGGATTAAACAAAGATGGGAGTGGCAAAGAGATAACAGCGGCCATCAAAGGAGGCGAATGAAGAATGCTCAGTCCATCCATTAAAGAGGACGGGATTTGCACCAACTTAACAGCTTGAGCAGACCAGTTATTGATCATCTCTGATGGACAATCGTCTCTGAAAATCAGGGTTTGAAAATCTAAACCCTTTGCCCGTGCAGCCTCGCATAAATGGTCGCCTTCAAGCCAAACGAGTTTTTTATCTTTTTCTACACCAGTAGATTGTGACCACTCACGCAACTCTTTGTACCAAGCATTGTGCCTAGAGGTGATTTTTTCAACGGTATATTGCGAATTCATGGTCTATGGCTTTTTCCTAAAAGCTTAGCAACCGGCGCAAAGCTTCGACGATGTAATTCGCATGGGCCGTGCTCTTGCAATGCGCGTAAATGCACTTGCGTGCCATAACCCTTATGTGCCAAAAAACCATAGCTTGGAAATTGGGAATCTACCTCTGCACACCAACGATCTCGCTCTACCTTGGCAAGAATAGATGCGGCAGAAATACTGGCCACTGTCGCGTCGCCCTTGACAATGGCCTCAGCACGAATATCGAGCACCGGTAAACGATTGCCGTCTACCAGAACCTTGGTTGGTTTGAGTCGCAGACCCTTGACGGCTCTTTGCATGGCCAGTAATGTGGCTTGCAAAATATTTAACTGGTCAATTTCTTGAACACTTGCAGAAGCAATGCAAAAACACAATGCTTTGGCTTTGATCATGTCGTAGAGCTGCTCTCTTTTCTTTGGCGTTAACTTCTTTGAATCAGCCAAGCCTGATATGGGAGAAAGATCATCCAGAATAACGGCTGCAGCAAATACGGGGCCCGCAAGTGGCCCACGGCCAGCTTCATCCACACCGGCCACCAAACCCGGCAAATCCCAGTCTAGAGATTTTTGCTTAAGCATGAGACGCCATAACCTTATCTACCGCATCGGTAACCAATCCAGAAGTATCTTGCGTTAATTGCCAATGCAAATCTGTAAAACGTAACTTCATTTTCTCAACAAGATTTGGAGCTTCCAGCCAAACAGCTATTTCCTTGGCCAACGCGGAAGGTGTCGCTTGTTCTTGCAACAACTCAGGAACAATGAAATCTTGGCACAAGATATTGGGCAACCCCACCCACGCTTGGAGTCTTTTTCGACGAATGATTTGCCAGCTAAGCCATGGCATGTGATAGGCAATAACCATGGGACATTTAAACAGCGCCGCTTCAAGTGTGGCGGTTCCACTGGCAACCATGGCTGCATCAGCTGACGCAAGTGCGGTATGGCTTTGCCCCTCGAGCAGAATCAAGTTCTGAGGATGTGTGAATCTTAATTTCAAAGAATGCACAAGCTGCATCTGTCCAGGGGCAACGGGGAGCACGAACCCAACACCTGGGTATTGCTGCTCTAGCAGCCTTGCAGCTGCAAAAAAAAGCGGGGCCATATGCTCAATTTCTGAAGTGCGACTGCCCGGCAGCAAAGCAATTAATTTTTGATCGGGTGACACACCCAAAGACTGTCTGGCGAGTACCTTATCTGGAGACAACGGTATGCTTTTTGCCAAAGGATGTCCGACATAGGTTGCTGCAATCCCATGTCTTTGAAGCAAGGGTGGTTCAAACGGGAAAAGACACAGCACATGATCGACACTTTGGCGAATCTTGTCTAAGCGCTCGGCTCGCCATGCCCAAACGGAGGGGCAAACGAACTGCATGGTCGCAATACCTTGACGCTTTAAAGCAAAAGCTAAATCCAAATTGAAATCTGGGGCATCGACCCCCATAAACACATCCGGAGGTTTTTCAAGCAAACGATGCAAGAGAGATTTTCTTATGCCGGTGATTTCTCTGTAATGACGCAATACTTCAACATAGCCGCGCACGGCTAACTTTTCTTGTGGCCACCATGCATCAAAACCCAATGCCTTCATTTTGGGTCCGCCAATCCCATGCAAGGCAACACCTGCCCAATGTGACTGCAGACCGGGCATGACCAAAGACGCCAATAAATCGCCAGAAGCCTCTCCTGCCACCATGGCTATGCAAGGTTTCAAGGTTTTGGCCATGAGGTTTTTGGAGTGCGAAAAGTCAGCGAACAATGCCGCGCTGCGGCGAAACAGCGCTTAGGAACTCTGACATCAATGCAGTGACTTCTTTACCTTGTGGCTGAGCAAGTCCCAGTGAATCAATCGACTCAATAGATTTCTCAAGAGTCAATCCATCTCTATAGAGAATTTTGTATATGGCCTTAACCGTTTGAATCTGCTCTGGCGAAAAACCACGCCGCTTCAATCCTTCAAAATTCATGGACCGCGCTTGCGCAGGTTGCCCTTGGCACATGACAAAGGGCGGCAGATCTGCAAATAACAATGAATTCATTGCGGTAAAACTGTGAGCGCCCAATTTGCAAAATTGGTGCACCACAGTAAAGCCGCCCAAAATAACCCAATCGCCCACATGCACATGGCCAGCCAATTGGGTGTTATTTGCAAAAATAGTGTGGTTGCCAATTTGACAGTCGTGCGCCAAATGAACATAGGCCATGATCCAGTTGTCATTTCCTATCGTGGTGACACCTTGGTCACCAGCAGTTCCAATGTTGAAGGTACAAAACTCTCGAATGACATTTCGGTCCCCAATGATCAATTCACAGGGTTCGCCAGCATATTTTTTATCCTGAGGTACAGCGCCTAAAGAGTTAAATTGAAAGATCTGGTTGTCCCGACCAATGGTTGTTCTGCCCTCAATGACACAGTGCGAACCAATGCGCGTACCCGATGCAACTTTGACATGCGGGCCTATGGTGGTAAAAGGCCCAACACTGACAGAGTCGTCTAATTGCGCAGAGGGGTCAACCAGCGCTAAAGGGTGAATATCAGCCATTAGCGCCTCAATCTATGGTGCGCATGGTGCACATCAAATCTGCCTCCACTGCCAAAGCTTCACCCACCCAAGCTTTTGCTTTGAATTTAAAGATCCCCGCCTTCATACGATCTAAGTCGATGCACAATGTCAAGGCATCACCGGGTTCAACAGGCCGTTTAAAACGCGCATTATCGATACCTGCAAAGTAGTAGACCGTGTTGTCGTCTGGCACCACGTTCAGTGTGTCAAAAGCCAATAATGCAGCTGCTTGGGCTAAAGCTTCAAGCATCAACACACCTGGCATGACCGGCCTGTGAGGAAAATGGCCATTGAAAAAAGGTTCATTGATCGTGACATTTTTCAATGCTTTGATCGATTTTCCTTTTTCTAAACTTAACACTCTATCGACCAACAGAATTGGATATCGATGAGGAAGCATTTTTAAAATTTGATGGATGTCCATGATGTAACCTCTTTAGGGGAGTCCAGACTCCAATTGCTTGATTCGATCTCTAAGGGAATGTAACTGCCGCAAAGTTGCTGCATTTTTTTGCCAAGACTCGTTGCTATCAATAGGGAAAACGCCGCTGTAGGTGCCAGCTTTCAAAAGTGAACGCGTGACCACTGATGCCGCAGAAACATGGACATGGTCTACCAGCTGCAAATGCCCAAGAACAATAGCACCTCCGCCTAAAGTGCAGTGAGCGCCTATTTGGGCGCTGCCTGCAATTCCAACGCAACCGGCCATGGCGGTATGTGCGCCTACCGATACGTTGTGGCCGATTTGAATCAAATTGTCCAACTTGACGCCGTCTTCGATAACGGTATCTCCAAGCGCGCCACGATCTATGCAGGTATTAGCGCCTATTTCAACAAAATGACCGATTCGCACCGAACCAAGTTGCTCAATCTTTACCCAAGTACCCTTGTCAGGCGCAAACCCAAAACCATCCGCACCAATCACGACGCCGGGGTGGAGAATGCAGTCTTCTCCAATAGAGCAAGCTTGGGAGACAGTAACGCTGGATTTAAGCCAAGTTCGCCTACCAATCACCGCATGGGCTTCGATGACACACATAGGGCCAATACGCGCTGTTGGATCAATCCTCGCCAAGGGATGAATAAAAGCACTGGGATGAATCAAAGGTTCGTCATTTGCGGGCAGCAGGCTTGACCAAAGCTGAGTTACACGCGCCCAATAAGCGTAAGCATCGTCAACCACGATCGCCGCCCCACGCATGGATGCCATGTCGCCCATAGAAAGAGAAACCACGACACATGCGGCTTTGGAACTGATCAACTGGGACTGGTATTTCGGATGGCTTAAAAAAGCCAACTCATGCTGACCGGCAGAAGACAAGGTTGACAGACCGGTAATTTCGATGTCGGGCGAGCCTTGCAAATCTCCGCCCAAGCGGTCAACGAGTTGTCCTAATGTCAGACGAACCACGCCATCACTTACCGGTATTGATGGCTTTAATCACTTTTTCAGTGATGTCGTGTTTAGGGTTGATATAAACAGCTTCTTGCAAAATCAAGTCGTATTTTTCGGCTTCAGCTACTTGCTTGACAACCTTATTGGCTTTTTCCAAAACCATTTGCAACTCTTCATTCTTTCTTGCGTTGAGATCTTCTTGAAATTCACGGCGCTTGCGCTGAAATTCACGGTCCTGATCAGCAAGTTGACGCTGCTTGGTGGTTCGCTGTGTTTCAGACAGTGTAGGTAAATCACGCTCGAGTTTTTCAGAATTGGTTTTCAAAGAGTTGCCCAAATCGACTAACTCTTTTTCGCGCTTGGAGAACTCTTGCTCTAATTTGGTTTGAGCCACTTTAGCGGTATTGGCTTCGCGAAAAATTCGATCGGTATTGATAAATCCGACCCTAAAGTCTTCGGCCCACAAAGGCATGCCAATAGTCAGTAAGGAACTGGCCAGCAGATAACGTATGAAGAGATGTTTCATCAAAACGACGTCCCAATTTGGAATTGAAAGGATTGCATTCTATCGCCTTCGAATTTACGGATAGGCTTGGCCATGGCGAACCTCAAAGGACCTACAGGTGAAATCCAGCTAAGTCCTACCCCAAAAGAGGAACGCAACTGATCCAAGTCGATACTGTCATCAAAAACATTACCTGCGTCTATAAAAGAATACAAACGTAGCGTTCTGTCGTTTCCTACCCCAGGAAATGGAACATAAAACTCCGTGTTAAGCAAGAGCTTCTTTGACCCACCCACTGGACACCAACCACTGGAAACGCATCCGGTATCTTTGGGGCCTAAGGAGCCTTGTTGAAATCCACGAACTGAGCCCAAGCCGCCGGCATAGTAGTTCTTGAACACAGGATAGTTTTTACCACTCATGCCCTCACCGTAACCAAGTTCAGCGTTGATGGCGAATGTGTATTTTTTACCAAGGGGGAAGAATTCTTGAAATTGAGCGTTGTTTCTGTAATAACGCGTATCTCCAACGCCAAGCTCACCATTGAGTTTCACCAACCGCCCCTTGTTAGGGGCCAATAGGCTGTCACGACTGTCTCTGGCCCAGCCAATGCTGAGGGGAATAGCTTGGCTGGTAGCGCCGAATTCTTTGATGTAATTTGTGTAAGCGGTAGGTATATTGGCACCCGTATTGATTTTGGTTTGTTCAAAAGCCGCACTTACAAATACCGTGTCGATTTCAGCAAATGGAATGCCAAAAGTGATACCTAGTCCGGAGGTCCCCAAACTGTAATTACCACTGTCAACCAAATAGGGTTTGCTGGAGCGGTGGTAGGCATTAAGAGACCTGGAAACGCCGTCTTCTGTGAAATAGGGGTCAGTGGTGCTGATATTCAAAACACGGTTGTATTTGCTGGTATTGACCTGAATACCTAAAGAATTTCCCGTGCCAAAGAAATTTTCTTGGCTGATACCAAAAGAAAGAAACAGTTTTTCAGCACTGGAGAATCCTGCCCCCAACTGCAAAGAACCCGTTGGCTTTTCAGTAACTTTGAGGTTGATGTCAACCTGATCGGGTGAACCTGGGACCTCCTGAGTGTCAATGGTGACTTCAGTGAAATAGCCTAAGCGGTCAACGCGGTCACGCGATAAACGAATACGGTCACCGTCGTACCAAGAGGACTCCATCTGCCTAAATTCGCGACGAATGATGTCATCTTTGGTTCGATCGTTTCCTGAAATATTGATTCTGCGGACATACGCCCTGCGAGAGGGGTCAGCCTGCAACACCACTTGCACTTGGTTGGTGGCTCTGTCGACCTCTGTTCGAGGTTCTACACGGGCAAATGCAAAGCCAAAGTTTCCGAAATAGTCTGAAAACGCCTTGGTTGTTTGAACCACATCTGCGTGGTTATAGGGTTGCCCAGGCTTAATCGAAATAAGTGACTTAAATTCACTGTCACGCCCCAAGTAATAGCCTTCCAACATGATGCGTGAAACAACAAAGCTGTTTCCTTCTGTGACGTTGACAGTGATGCTGATGTCTTGTTTGTTCGCAGATATGGCAACTTGGGTGGAGTCAACACGAAATTCAAGGTAGCCTCTAGAGAGGTAGTACGACTTGATGCTTTCCAGGTCGGCGTTGAGCTTTGCTTGGGAATAACGATCCGCTTTGGTATACCAAGACATGTAGTTGGGTTCTGACAAGTCCATCTGGTCTTTGAGCGTAGATTCATCAAACACTTTGGCGCCAACGATGCGCAAAGACTTGATGCGAGCAACGTCGCCTTCAACCACGGTGAAATTCAGGTTAACCCGATTGCGATCTGAAGGGGTGACCGTTGACACAACTTCAGCCCCATACAAGCTCTTGTTGATGTATTGACGCTTGAGCTCTTGTTCCGCTCTGTCAGTGAGCGCCTTGTCGTAGGGCCGGCCCTCCGCTAAGCCTATGTCCTTGAGCGCTTTACGCAATGTATCTTTGTCGAACTCTTTGATGCCAACAAAATCTACTGCGCCAATGATGGGGCGCTCTTCAACAATCACAACCACAACAGCCGCATTGACTTCAATCCGGACATCTTTGAACAAGCCCAGCGCAAAGAGGTTTCGAATCGCCAAAGTGCCTTTTTCATCAGTGTAATTTTCTCCAACCCGAAAGGGAACAGTGGCCAACACCGTTCCGGGTTCTGTTCGCTGCAAACCTTCAATACGGATGTCTTGGATCTGAAAAGGCTCAAGCGCGTGTGCACTTGGCAAAAAACAAACACATAAAAGTAAGACGCGGAGTAATTTAAAGGCCGCAAAAAAAGGATTTGAATTCATAAATGATGGAAATGGTGAGAGGTAATTCATGGGCATCAAGTCAACCAGCGCAAAACATCGTTAAACAAAGCCGTGAACATCATGAGTGCCACCACGGAAAGACCCATGACTTGCAATCGCTCAAGCCACAATTGGGAGGGGGGGCTTCCTGTAACAAACTCCCAAAGATAATACATCAGGTGTCCACCGTCCAACATAGGCACCGGGAGCAGGTTTAAAAGCCCAATACTCAGACTGATCAAGGCTAAAAATTGAATAAATGGCCGCCACCCTTGTTCCGCTGTTTTGCCTGCGAATTCAGCCATGGTAAGTGGCCCACTCACCTGCTGCCATCCATTGGAAGTGGTAACCAAATTTCCAACAGCCGCCAAGGTCATTTTTGATTGAGCCATCAGCGTATCGAATGCCATACCCAAACCTGATAGGGGTCCATGCTGAACCCACACCATCTCAGGTTCCCCCCCGATCACTGCATCAATTTTTGCAATTTTTTTGCCTTCTATTTCCCTGAACTCTGGGCGAATGCTTAAAGATCGAACTTTTCCATTGTTTGACTGTACTTCCCACAGTTGAGTGTCAGTGGAGGATCGAATAAGTTGAATCAAATGTTGCGCATCATTGACCGCCATGCCATCTACCTTCAACACCAAGTCACCCGCAAGCAAACCTGCCTTAGCGGCAGGCCCGGTCTGCACAACTTTGACAATCTCAGGCTTGGAATAAGGACCTGCAATTCCCATCAATGACATTGCGGAACGCTTACCATCTGGGTCCCATCCCGAAAAAGAAATATCCACGATCCGATTGACCTGAGATCGCGATGACAAGACTTCCAACTGAAAATCCTGTTGATCGTGGGAAGCCTGCGTGACCAGTCCTCTTAAGTGGTCCATGCTTTGCACCGTTTCCCATTCTTGGGAATTCACAGAGAACTTTTGCACCAAGTCCCCACTGCGAAGGCCAGCAGTCTCTGCGGCAGAAGCCTTTAGCGGTGTGCCAATGATGGCTGCAAGCTGCTGACTTCCCATCCAATGCACAAAAGCATATAAAAAAAGCGTCAGCACTAAATTAGCCAATGGCCCGGCTATCACTATGCAGGTTCTTGCAAACAAGGTCTGACGGTTAAAAGCCGATGGGGCTTCACCTAGCTCCACCGCTTGGTCACGCTCGTCAAGCATTTTGATGAAGCCGCCTAAGGGAATGGCGCAAATGGTGAACTCTGTGGGAAGCCCCACCCCAGGCTGAATACGCTGCCATCGCCAAATCGGCCTACCAAAACCGATGGAAAAACGTAAAACCCTTACCTTGAACCATAAAGCTGCGCGGTAATGCCCATATTCGTGAACAAAAATCACGGTTGTCAGTGCAACCAAAAAAGCCAGTAAGGTCATGCCCATGGGGGATCTTTATTTCAATTTCAGGGCAAATTGTTGTGCAACAGAACGGGTTCGCTGGTCCAACTCTAGTAAGTCCTCCAAATGCACAGGGGTTTGGGGAATGACTGATTCCATCGTAGCCACATTCAAATGATGGATTTGGTCGAAACGGATTCGTTTGTCTAAAAACGCAGCGACAGCTACTTCATTCGCAGCATTGAGCACTGTCGTACTTCCAGAAGTAGCCTCCAAGGCCTGCCATGCCAATTTCAAACCCGGAAAACGCTCATGATGCCCATGGTCATCAAATGACTCAAAGGTCATGGCTGGAAGGTTGCGAAAATTCAAGTTGTCAGCACCTGAAGCCATTCGCTGCGGCCAAGAAAGGCCATAGGCAATGGGTACACGCATATCGGGCGTACCCAGCTGCGCAACGACTGAGCCATCGACAAACTGCACCATGGAGTGAACAATGCTTTGGGGATGAATAACCACCTCTAAACGCTCAGGCGAAATGCCAAATAAGTATTTAGCCTCAATGACCTCCAAAGCCTTGTTCATCATGGTCGCTGAGTCGACAGAAATTTTTCTGCCCATCACCCAGTTGGGATGAGCACAAGCTTCTTCGGGGGTGACATCATGCAAAGTAAGCGGGTCGCGCAGCCTAAATGGTCCACCCGACGCCGTCAGAATGATTTTGTCGACACTGCTCTCCCATGAAGCAGGATCGTGAGGTAAGGACTGAAAAACAGCAGAATGCTCACTGTCAATAGGCAAGAGTTTTGCGCCACCTGTTTTGACAGCATCCAAAAACAGCTGGCCGCCAACAACCAAGGCTTCTTTGTTGGCCAATAGCAATCTTTTTCCCGCTTTGGCAGCAGCAATGCATGAAGACAAACCAGCTGCACCCACAATGGCCGCCATGACAGTGGTAACACGTTCATCAGAGGCGACTTGATCCAAGGCTTTAGCACCGCTTAACACCGTGGTGGACAAGTTTTCCGAGCGCAAACGGTCACGTAAAACATGGGCTGCATCTTCATTCACCATCACGGCGAAGACGGGGCGAAATTGCGCGCACTGAGAAAGCATTAAATCAACTTGCTTTGCCCCCGTCAGAGCAAAAATTTGAAACTGCTCAGGATGACGCGCAACCACATCCAAGGTATTGACGCCAATTGAGCCCGTCGAGCCCAAAACAGTCAGTGTTTGTTTCAAAGCATTCATATCAAAGCCAACATCACCGCCAAAGGCAGCGTTGGTAAAAGTGCATCAATACGATCAAGTATGCCACCATGACCCGGTAAAAGTTGACTGCTGTCTTTGGCTCCCGCACTGCGCTTGACCAATGATTCAATCAAATCGCCGGCCACGCTCATCACAACCAAAAAAAGCAAGCCCGATACCAACACCAAGAAACCATGCCCATAAAGTCTGTCAAAGATACTGTTGGATTGCCAAGAAAAATAGTCTGCGGTGGTCAGCCAAGCAAATGAAAGCAAGAAAACTCCTGCCACAGCACCTGCGACTCCCTCCCATGTTTTGCCTGGACTGATGTGGGGAGCTAGTTTATTTTTACCAAAAGCCTTGCCAGAAAAATAGGCTGCAATATCGGCCATCCAAACCACCAAAAGTACAGACATTAAAAATTCAATACTGAAAATTTTGGCGGCCATCAGTGCTAACCAAGTACAGCATAAAAGAAGAAGACCAACACCCCACTTTAAAACCAATGGAATTCGGGACCACCTCTGTACACCGCCTGCCAGTAAAAACCCAGCTATCAAGACCCATAAGCCTCCCAGCAGCAGCCAAAAGCGACGGTCAAAGAAATGAATGGCGTTGAACAGCCAAACCAAAGAGCAAAAAATAATGCAAAGACCAGCCATCCACAAAGAGGGGGAAAATCCCAGCTGATTAAGTCGCCCCCATTCCCAAGCGGCTGCGCTTACCAACACCATGCCAGCTAAAGCGATCCAAAAAGGGTCTGGATGAAAAAGCGCTGGGATCAACATCCCCAACAAGACCAATGCGGTCAAGATTCGCTGCTTAAGCATGGCAAGACATGGATTAAACCGCCATGATTTCTTGTTCCTTGGAAGCAATCAGTTTGTCTATGTCGACAATATGCTTATCGGTTACTTTTTGAATATCCGCCTCTGCTCGCTTTTGATCATCTTCAGAGGCAGATTTATCTTTCACCAGTTTTTTAACAGACTCATTGGCGTCACGGCGCAAATTTCTAACAGCCACCTTGGCGTTTTCACCTTCAGTACGGACCAACTTGGTCATTTCTTTTCGCCGCTCCTCTGACATGGGAGGCATGGGCACACGAATCAAATCACCCATGGATGCAGGGTTGAGGCCTAAATCGCTTTCGCGAATGGCTTTTTCAATCTTAGGGCCTAAGCCTTTTTCCCATGGCTGAACACTGATCGTTCGAGAATCGAGCAAAGATATATTGGCTACCTGAGATAGCGGTGTTGGGTTTCCGTAGTACTCCACCATCACGTGATCAAGAATGCCAGGATTGGCACGTCCAGACCGAATTTTGGACAAGGTATTGCTAAAGGCCGCAATCGATTGGTCCATTTTGTTTTCTGTAATTTTTTTTATCTCAGCAATATCCATCTTTTCCTCTTTGAAATTGACAGACTTCAGGCAAACACCAGTGTGCCTTCGTCTTCGCCCATGACCACGCGCTTGAGAGCGCCGTGCTTGAAAATAGAAAACACCGTGATAGGGAGTTTTTGGTCCCGACACAAAGCAAATGCTGTGGCATCCATGATGCCTAAATTACCCTGAATGGCTTGATCAAAACTGATCTTGACATAACGGGTTGCTGTTGCATCCTTGTTAGGGTCAGCAGAATAAACGCCGTCGACTTTGGTGGCCTTGAGCACCATCTCGGCACCAATTTCTGCGCCCCTGAGTGCTGCAGCAGTATCGGTGGTAAAAAAAGGGTTGCCAGTTCCAGCAGCAAAGACCACCACCTTGCCCTCTTCTAAATATTGCAATGCTTTGGGGCGGACATAAGGCTCCACCACTTGCTCAATACCGATGGCAGACATCACACGTGCCGTCAATCCAGCCTTGTTCATCGTGTCAGCCAACGCCAAAGCGTTCATCACTGTTGCGAGCATGCCCATGTAATCCGCTGTCGCGCGGTCCATGCCCACAGACCCGCCTGCAACGCCTCTGAAGATATTACCCCCACCAATCACTACAGCCACTTCTACCCCGAGACGGGTAATTTCAGCAATTTCTTCAACCATGCGAACAATGGTGGCTCGGTTGATACCAAAAGCATCATCCCCCATCAAAGCCTCGCCAGACAATTTCAGCAATATCCGCTTATAGGCTGGTTTTTTTAATGTCATTCAGGCCTCCAATGGAATGAGAGTTTAACGAGTTAGTACAAGCCAAAAAAAGGGGACTTTCGTCCCCTTTGTGAAGTTCAAGCAGATTGTTTGGCTGCGGCTACTTGCGCAGCCACCTCGGCGGCAAAGTCATCAACTTTGCGCTCTATGCCCTCCCCGACCACATAAAGTGTGAAGGACTTGACTGTGGTCTTAACCGATTGGAGCATTTGAGCCACGGTCTGTTTGTCATTCTTAACAAAAGCTTGGTCAAACAAAGACACTTCCTTGAGGTACTTTTGAACAGAACCCTCAATCATTTTGGCTGCGATGTCAGCAGGCTTGCCGGATTCGGCGGCCTTGGCTGTTGCAACAGAGCGCTCACGCTCAATCAATTCGGCAGGAACGTCGGCGCTGGTCAGTGAAACAGGCTTCATGGCAGCCACATGCATGGCAACATCACGCGCGGCTGACTCGTCACCCGCGTATTCAATCAAAACACCAATGCGCGTACCGTGCAAATAGGAAGTCAAGGCAGTGTCGCCATGAAACAGTTTGAAACGTCGAAAACTCATGTTTTCGCCAATCTTGCCAATCAAGCCTTTACGCACATCCTCTAGCGTTGGACCAAAACCATCTTGTTCATAGGCCAATGCACCCAAGGCCTCGATATCAGCAGGTTGGTGCTGCGCGGCCAACTTGGCAGCAGCCTGAGCCAAGCCCAAGAAACTGTCGTTCTTGGTGACGAAGTCAGTTTCACAATTGACCTCGATCAAGGCGCCAGAATGGCCTTCGATAAAACTGCAGACAACGCCTTCAGCTGTCACGCGGGAAGAAGCCTTACTGGCTTTGCTGCCTAACTTGACCCGAAGTAATTCTTCAGCTTTGACCATATCGCCATCAGCTTCGGTCAAAGCTTTTTTACACTCCATCATGGGTGCATCGGTTTTGGCTCGCAGTTCGGCGACCATGCTTGCTGTGATTGCTGCCATAAATACTCCTGTTTATTCAATAGAGGAAATGTGTTGTGAAAAAGGGGCCTCTTGAGCCCCTTTTGAATGACTCATAGCGAGAGTTAAGCTTGTGCAGAATTTTCCACTTCCACAAACTCGTCAGAACCTTCAGCAACGGCTTTGACCACATCGTTGACCGCATTGGCACGGCCTTCCAAAATAGCATCTGCAATACCGCGAGCGTAAAGCGTGACAGCCTTAGAAGAGTCGTCATTGCCAGGAATGATGTAGTCGATGCCTTCGGGTGAGTGATTGGAATCAACAACCCCAATCAAGGGAATACCCAGCTTTTTGGCTTCTGCAATGGCGATTTTGTGAAAGCCCACATCGATCACAAAAATCGCATCAGGCAAAGTGGCCATGTCTTGAATGCCACCAATGTCTTTTTCAAGTTTTTCAAGCTCGCGCATGAAAACAAGTTGTTCTTTTTTAGACATGGCGTCAAGACCCACTTCTTGCTGCGCTTTCATGTC
>CAMDKR010000006.1 GCA_945901225.1 Bordetella parapertussis
TTGCGGGTATTCACCTTAGAGAGGTTTTGCAACACCTTGCCTGGCAGTGCGCCAATGTAGGTGCGACGGTGGCCGCGGATTTCGGCCTCGTCACGCATACCACCCAAGGCCATCCGCACGTATTTACGTCCTGTGGCCTTGGCAATCGATTGACCCAAAGAGGTTTTACCGACACCTGGGGGGCCTACCAAACAGAGAATAGGTGCTTTGACCTTGTCGACACGTTGCTGCACCGCCAAATATTCCAAGATGCGGTCTTTGACTTTCTCTAAACCGTAATGGTCTTCGTTGAGCACCGCTTCGGCGTTCATCAAATCGTGTTTGATCTTGGTGCGTTTGCTCCAAGGCAAACCCACCAACACATCGATGTAATTGCGCACCACCGTGGCTTCGGCCGACATGGGTGACATAAGTTTGAGTTTTTTAAGTTCGCTGTCGGCTTTTTTGCGTGCCTCGGTGGACATGCGAGCAGCTTTGATCTTTTTCTCGATCTCTTCAATGTCAGCGCCCTCTTCACCCTCGCCCAGTTCTTTTTGAATCGCTTTGACTTGCTCGTTCAAATAGAAATCGCGTTGGTTTTTTTCCATTTGGCGTTTGACACGGCCACGGATGCGCTTGTCGACATTCAAGATGTCCACTTCGCGCTCGAGTTGGGTATAGAGGTTTTCCAAGCGCTCTTTGATCTGCGGCAAATCGAGTACCGCTTGTTTGTTTTCAAGCTTCAAAGGCAAGTGCGCCGCAATGGTGTCGGCCAAGCGGCCCGCATCGTCGATGCTGGAAATAGAGGTGAGGATTTCGGGCGGGATTTTTTTGTTGAGTTTGACGTACTGGTCAAACTGCTGCATCACCGCGCGGCGCAAGGCCTCGATTTCGGTATCTTGGTCGCCAACCTCGGCGGGCTGCACAGGCGTCAAGGTACAAACAAAGTGAGAGGCGCCATCTTCAATGCGGTTGACCATGGCGCGTTGCTGGCCTTCAACCAAGACCTTGACCGTGCCATCAGGCAATTTGAGCATTTGCAAGATGGTGGACACGCAGCCCACCTCGAACATATCGGTGACCAAGGGCTCATCTTTGGCTGCGGCTTTTTGAGCGACCAACATGATGCTGCGGTCGGCCGCCATCGCGGTTTCCAAAGCTTTGATACTTTTGGGCCGCCCCACAAACAAGGGAATGACCATGTGCGGAAACACCACCACGTCGCGCAAAGGCAGCAAGGGCAGGTCAATGGCGCTAGCGGGTAAGGGGGTTTGTCCTGACATGGTCAAACTTCCAATCTGCAAAAAATCAACCCAAGGGTTGACGGGGTATTCAGGCCTTCTTGGCTGCCTCTCGGTAGACCAATAAAGGAGGTTTGTTCTCTTCGATCGTAGATTCCTCTACAACCACTTTCTCAACATTGGTGCTGTTGGGCAATTCAAACATGGTGTCAATCAGCGATTGTTCAAGGATAGAACGCAATCCGCGAGCACCGGTTTTCCGGGCCAAGGCTTTTTTCGCAATCGCCTTGAGTGCGGAGGGCCGTATCTCTAGCTCAACGCCTTCCATTCCAAACAGTTTGTTGTATTGCTTGACCAGCGCATTCTTGGGCTCGGTGAGAATTTGCATCAGCGCATCCTCACTCAGCTCACTGAGGGTCGCGACCACAGGCAAACGCCCCACAAGCTCAGGGATCAGGCCGAATTTGATCAAATCTTCCGGTTCTACTTGTCCAAACATATCGGACAAACTGCGTTCTTCTTTAGTTTTGACCACTGCGCTAAAGCCAATACCTGAGCGTTCTGTACGGTTTTCTATGACTTTTTCCAAGCCAGCAAAGGCGCCACCACAGATAAACAGGATGTTGGTGGTATCCACCTGAAGGAAATCTTGGTTGGGGTGTTTGCGCCCGCCTTGGGGGGGGACGCTGGCCATGGTGCCCTCGATCAGCTTCAGCAAAGCTTGCTGAACGCCCTCGCCGGAGACATCGCGGGTGATGGAGGGGTTATCGGATTTACGGGAAATTTTGTCGATCTCATCGATGTAGACAATGCCGCGCTGTGCCCGCTCGACGTCGTAATTGCAGTTTTGCAATAACTTTTGGATGATGTTTTCCACATCCTCGCCCACATAACCCGCTTCGGTGAGGGTGGTGGCGTCGGACATGACAAACGGCACATTGAGCATACGGGCCAAGGTTTGCGCCAACAAGGTTTTGCCAGAGCCGGTCGGGCCAATCAGCAAAATATTGGACTTGGTGAGTTCGACCTCGTCTTTTTTGGCGGTTTCCTTGTGCTGAAGGCGTTTGTAGTGGTTATAAACCGCCACAGCCAAGGCACGCTTGGCCGGTTCTTGGCCAATCACATAGTTGTCTAGGTTGTTTTTGATGTCCAAGGGACTGGGCAAATCGCCCCGCCCTTCGCGCATACTCGCCGCCTCAGGGGGCAACTCGTCGCGAATGATGTCATTGCATAAATCGATGCACTCATCGCAGATAAAAACAGAGGGCCCGGCAATGAGTTTTTTGACCTCATGCTGGCTTTTGCCGCAAAAAGAGCAGTAAAGCGTTTTTTCGCTGGAAGTACCTTTTTTGTCGGCCATTCGGTCTCTGCGTTAAGTTGGTCTACCAATGATACTCAAATCCATCAGGGCCGCTTGGCAATCACATCGTCCACCAAACCATAGGCCTTGGCTTCGTCAGCGGTCAGGTAGTAATCGCGCTCGGTATCGACTTCAATGCGTGACAAAGGCTGGCCGGTGTTCTCTGACAGCAACTGGTTTAAGCGCTCACGGGTTTTCAAAATTTCGCGAGCAGCAATTTCAATTTCTGTGGCTTGGCCTTGTGTGCCGCCCAAGGGTTGGTGGATCATGACCTTGGAGTTGGGCAAAGAAAAACGTTTGCCCTTGGCGCCAGCAGCGAGCAAGAAAGCGCCCATGCTGGCAGCCATGCCAATGCACAAGGTGGACACTGCGGGTTTGATGAAGTTCATGGTGTCGTAAATCGCCATGCCTGCACTGACCGAGCCACCGGGTGAGTTGATGTAGAGCGAAATATCCTTGTCAGGATTTTCACTCTCCAAAAACAGCAACTGCGCAACGATCAAATTGGCCGTGTGGTCGTTGACTGGCCCCACCAAAAAAATGACGCGTTCGCGCAAGAGACGCGAATAAATGTCGTAAGCGCGTTCGCCCCGACCGCTGGTCTCAATCACGACTGGGACCATGCCCAGGGCTTGTGTGTCTAATGCGCTCATTGCGTTTCTCCAGCCTGTTTAGGCTTGTTGTCCCATTAATTCATCAAAGCTGATGGCTTTCTCATTGACTTTGACCAATGAGAACACATAGTTGGTGACATTTTGCTCAATCACAATGCCTTCCACCTCGGCCATGCGACGGTTGTCACTGTAGTACCAGCGTTGCACCTCGGTGGGCTTTTCATAGCTGGCAGACAGTTCTTCCACATGGGCCTTGATTTGATCGGGCGTGGCTTGCAAGCCTTGTTGGCGCACCAACTCTGACACCACCAAGCCCATGCGCACACGGCGCTCAGCTTGTGGCTTGAACACCTCTTCAGGAATGGGAGCTTTGTCAGCGTCTTTGATGCCGCGTTGTTTCAACTCTTCACGGGCACCTTGCACCATGCGATCGAGTTCAGCTTGCACGATGGAGTTGGGCAAGTCGAGTTCTGCGTGCTCGACCAAAGCGTCTAGGGCTGCTTGTTTGTTGCGCCCCAGCAAGCGGAACTTCACTTCACGCTCTAAGTTGCCACGGATGTCAGCACGCAAGCCAGTGACGGTGGCGTCGACTGCCCCCAAAGACTTGGCAAGTTCGTCGGTGACTTCTGGCAAATGGCTGGCTTCCAGCTTTTTCAAGGTCACCATGAAGTCGGCGGTTTTGCCAGCCACTTCACGGCCTTGGTAGTCTTCGGGAAAAGCCAAGGGGAAGGTTTTGCTCTCGCCTACTTTCATGCCTTTGACGGCGGCTTCAAACTCTTGAAGCATCTGGCCTTCGCCCACCACAAATTGAAAGTCCTGGGCCCGGCCACCATCGAAAGGCTCGCCGTCAATCTTGCCTTCGAAGTCCACGGTCACGCGGTCGTCGGTATCAGCTGTCGAGTCGAGTGCGCGCTGGGCATAGGTGCGGCGTTGCTTGCGCAAAATTTCGATTGTTTTGTCAATGGCTTCGTCGGTGACATCGGCCTGCAGTTTGTCAATGGTGACGTGTGCCAAGTCTTTCATCTTCACTTCAGGGTACACCTCGAAGATGGCGTCAAATGCCATTTCACCTTCAGGCGCTTGTTCTTTTTCGCTGATGCGGGGCTGGCCGGCCACACGCAACTGGGCTTCTATGGTGGCTTGGTTGAAGGCCTCACCTACTTTGTCGTTCATGACTTCGTAATGCACCGAGTAACCGTAGCGCTGCGCCACGATGTTCATGGGCACTTTGCCAGGGCGAAAACCGTCAATCTTGACTTGGCGAGCGAGCTTCTTCAAACGCGCATTCACTTCGTTTTGAATCACAGTGGCGGGCAAAGTCAAAGTGATTTTGCGCTCCAACTTTTCCAAGGTTTCAACATTCACGGCCATGAGGTTTCTCCATCTCTGAACTTAAAAGCGCGGGGCTTTGGGCATGTATTGGTGCGCGGGGGGGGACTCGAACCCCCACAGTATTGCTACCGTCAGGACCTAAACCTGGTGCGTCTACCAATTTCGCCACCCGCGCGGGATTGAAAAAAAGCAAAGGGCGGTGTGACTGAACATACCGCCCGTCTGAAATCGGTCAAGGCGAAATTCTACCCGCCCCGGCTGTTGTCAAGGACAGCGCTAACGCTTAACCCTGAACCAAGCGGCATACATGGCAGGCAAAGCCAACAAAGTCAGCACAGTCGCCACAATCAAACCACCCATGATGGCAACCGCCATGGGGCCCCAAAACACGCTGCGAGACAGCGGAATCATGGCCAGTACAGCTGCGGCGGCAGTCAACACAATGGGGCGCAAGCGACGCACCGCTGACTCGACGATGGCGTCCCAAGCGGGTACGCCATTGGCACGGTCTTGCTCGATTTGATCAATCAAGATGACCGAGTTGCGCTGAATCATGCCCATGAGGGCAATCACCCCAAGCAAAGCCACAAAACCAAACGGACGGTCTAAGGTCAACAACGCCAAAGCAACGCCTGCAATGCCCATGGGGCCAGTCAAAAATACCAGCAAGGCGCGGCTAAAGCTTTGCAGCTGCAACATCAGCAAGGTGAAGGTGACAAACAGCATCAAGGGCAAGCCAGCGGCGATAGAGGCAGAACCTTTAGAGCTTTCCTCCACAGCGCCAGCGACACTGATGCGGTAGTCGGCGTGTCCATCGATAGCCCATTGCTTCTCCAGTTTTTTCAACTCGGGCAACAACTGTGTGGTGACGGTGGCTCCTTGCAAGCCTTCGACGATGTCCGATTGCACAGTGATGGCGTAGTCGCGGTTTTCGCGCCACATCACGCCAGGTTCCCAGGTGAACTGCGGCTTGGCCACTTGCAACAGTGGCACCGATTTGCCCGATGCGGTGGGCACATAGGCATTGCCTAAGTCAGAAATGGCTTGGCGTTCGGTTTGCGGTTGGCGCAGCACGATGTCGATCAATTGATCGCCTTCGCGGAACTGTCCCACGGTGGTGCCGCTCAGCAACACCCTCGACGCTTGCGCAATCGACTGGCTGGTCACACCCAAAGCACGGGCTTTTTCTTGGTCAACAGCCAAACGAATCACCTTGATGGATTCATTCCAGTTGTCGTTCACCCCGCGGGTATTGGCGTTGGTACGCATCACGGCCTTGACCTCGTCAGCACGCAAACGCAGGGCATGGGGGTCGGGTCCCGCCACGCGAAACTGCACAGGGAAAGGCACGGGTGGGCCATTGGGCAAGAGCTTGACACGGGCTCTCACGTCGGGGAACTCTTTGGCCATGATGGCAGGCAGTGCCACACGCAAGCTTTCACGCAGTTTCAAGTCTTTGGGTTGGATGATGAACTGCGAGACATTGCTTTGCGGAAAGACTTGGTCCAGCGGCAGGTAAAAACGCGGAACCCCGGAACCCACCCACAAACTGACCGACTCCACGCCCTCGGTTGCCAACAAACGCTTTTCCACTTGCAAACTTAAAGCTTCGTTGGCGGCGACGCTGGTGCCCTCGGGAAACCAAATGTCCATCATGATTTCGGGGCGGCTGGAGTCAGGAAAAAACTGCTGCTGCACCTTGCCCATGCCCACAATGCCCAGCACAAAGATCAACACCGTGGCAGCAATGGTCAACCAACGGTGCTTGACGCACCAGTTAACTGTGCGTCTAAAGGTGTTGTAGAAGGCTGAGTCAAACAGTTCTTGGGGTGCACCACCTGCAATATGCGGCTTGACTTTCAGAATCAGCGTTCCCAAATAAGGCACAAAAAATACCGAGACCCACCAACTCAGCAACAAAGCAATGACAGTGACCGCAAAAATCGCAAACGTGTATTCACCTGTCACCGATTTGGCCAAACCAATCGGCAAGAAACCCGCTGCGGTGATAAGGGTGCCCGTCAACATGGGCATGGCGGTCACCTCGTAGGCAAAGGTGGCAGCGCGGACTTTGTCAAAGCCCTCTTCCATTTTGCGCACCATCATCTCCACCGCAATGATGGCGTCGTCCACTAGCAAACCCAAAGCAATGATGAGCGAACCCAGCGATATCTTGTGCAAACCAATGCCGAGGTAATACATCGCCAAAAACGTCATGGCCAGCACCAAGGGAATGGTGATGCCCACCACCAAACCAGGCCGCATATCGATGTACCAACCAAAGCGCCCACCTTTGTGCCAACCCAAGGACACAAAGCTGACCACCAACACAATCACCACAGCCTCGATCAACACACTGACAAATTCGCTGATAGAGCGTTCGACCGCTTTGGGTTGGTCTTGCAACTGCACCAATCTCACGCCATGGGGCAAGTTGGCTTGAATTTTGGTTGTTGAATCTTGCAAGGCTTTGCCTAGGGCAATGATGTCGCCGCCCTTGGCCATGGAAACGCCCAAAGCCACCACTTGCTTGCCTTGAAAGCGCACTTTGACTGACGCTGGGTCGACATAGCCGCGTTGAATAGAGGCGATATCGCCCAACTTGATTTGTTGGCCAGACGCCCCGCGGATAGGCATGGCTTGGAGTTGCTCAATCGCTTGAAACTGACCTTGAACTCGGATTTGCACCATGTCCAAAGGCGTTTGCATGGTGCCGGCACTTTCCACCGCGTTTTGTTGGCCCAGTTGCGCCAGCACCGCGTTCAAGTCCAAGCCCAGTTGGGCCAAGCGCTTTTGCGCAATTTCAATGTAGATTTTTTCGTCTTGGGTGCCAAACAATTCCACTTTGTAGACATCGGTCACGCGAAGCAACTGCTGCCTGACATCGTCGGCGATGTCACGGATTTCGGCCATGGAAAAACCCTCGGCCTCGATGGCATAAATCACGCCATACACATCGCCAAAGTCATCATTGAAGAATGGCCCGACCACCCCTTGCGGCAAGGTCTGTCGCATGTCGCTGACTTTTTTGCGTACCGTGTACCAAACATTGGCGACCTCAGAGGCTTTCGAGGAGTCTTTGATCTGAAAAATGATTTGCGATTCGCCCGGCTTGGAGTAGCTGCGAATCTTGTCAGCAAATGGTGCTTCTTGCAGGGTGCGCTCAAGTTTGTCGGTGATTTGCTCCGCCACTTGTTGGGCGGTAGCACCTGGCCAATAGGTGCGAATCACCATGGCGCGAAAGGTGAACGGCGGGTCTTCGTCTTGTCCAAGCTGGAAATAGGCGGTCACACCCAAGACCATCAACACCACCATCAGGTAGCGGGTCAGGGCTGGGTGCATAAGCGCCCACAGGGACAGGTTGAATCCCTTTTTGGTTTCGTACGGGCCGCTCATGGCTTGGTGCCAACAGGCTGAAACAGCGTGACTCTTTGCCCAGGCGACAACACATGCACCCCAGCCACCACCACTTGCTGACCCGCTTGCAAGCCACTGTTGACCACGGCTTCGTTGCCATCAGCAGTGGTGACTTGAATTTCTTGGGATTTCACCGTCATGGTGGCCATGTCTAACACCCACACCATGGTCTTGTTACCTTCTTGGCGCAAGGCGCTGGTGGGGAGCTTGATTTTTTGCACGCTTAACGATGGGTTGGGTTCGATGCTGACGGTCACCGTGCTGCCAAGTGGCGCAGTCACCGGCCCTGTCAAAGCCACGCGGACGCTGAAAGTGCGAGTAACGGGGTCTGCACTGGCCGCAATTTCATACACCGAGGCTTTGTGCATTTCTTCGCTGCCCCAAAACTTCACCTGAATGCTTTGACCACGCTGAAGGCTGGCCACTTTGTCTTCGGGAACGGCAAACAACACATCGCGAGGGCCGTCTTGGGCCAAAGACAGCACCGGCATGCCCGCACTCACCACCTGACCTGCCTCGGCATCGATGCCAGTGACCACACCGGCTTTATCAGCCACCAATTTGCTGTAAGCCACTTGGTTGGTTTGTGCAGACAACTGCGCCTGCGCTTGGTCGACTTGGGCCTGGGCGGCTTTCAAGGCGGTTTCACGCCGCTCAAGTTCGGCGCTGCTGATGAATTCTTTGTCACGCAATTCTTTGTAACGCTTGAAATCGGCGGCGGCCAAATCGCGGTTGGTGATGGCGGCGTTGATTTGTGCGCGAGCGGCATCCACCGTCAAGCGGTAGTCTTGCGCGTCGATCGCTGCCAGCAACTGACCGGCCTTGACACGTTGGCCTAACTCCACATGCCTTGCGACCAATTTACCGCCTACGCGAAAACCCAAGCGTGACTCGATACGCGCCTTGACCTCGCCAGCATATTCTGCGGGGCTTCCTAATGTGCTTGCGCCCACTTGAATAACCTTGACGGAGCGCAAGGGCTCCTCGGTGGCAGGTGGTGGGGAACAAGCCGCCAGCCCCATCATGGCGACAAGCACAAAAAAACGGGACAAATACGGCATGACAGGGCTTTCTTCAGAAAATATTAATGACTGACCGGTTAGTAATCTAATTCTACAACCTTGGTGTGTCAAGCGACAATCGAAAAACCATGTCCTCCATAGACCATTACGAAAACTTTCCGGTCGCCTCTTGGCTGTGCCCTGCGCACCTGCGAGCAGCGGTGGTAGCCATTTACCACTTTGCCCGTACAGCTGACGATATCGCTGATGAAGGGGTGGCGGATGCACACAGCCGATTGTCAAGCTTGAAGGCCATGGAATCAGACTTGCTGGCCTGTACCACCACGGGACACGTCAGTGCCCAATGGCCGCAGGTGTTCACGCCATTGGCCGCGCAAATACGCCAACACGCCATTCCCTTGCAGCCCTTGCTCGACCTGCTTGACGCATTCACCCAAGACGTCAACTACACCCATGAAAAGCGGCGCTACGCCTCGCGTGAAGAATTGCTGGACTACTGCTGCCGCTCGGCCAACCCCGTAGGCCGGTTGTTGCTGCATTTGTATGGCGTGAATGACGCTGCTTCTTTGGCGCAAAGCGACGCGATTTGTTCCGCCTTGCAACTGATCAACTTTTGGCAAGATTTGAGCGTCGACATACCGCGTGGAAGGTTTTACCTGCCTCCAGGCGCCAGTCTTTCCAAGGAAATGGCATTCGCCCGTCACCTCATGCAGCAAGGCAGCCCATTGGTGCATAGCCTGCCAGGGCGAGGGGGCTGGGAGTTGCGTCTGGTAGTCCAAGGCGGTTTGCGTATTTTGGACAAACTTGACAAGGTGGACGCCTTTGAACAACGCCCAGTGCTCAAGGGACTTGACTGGGTCAGAATGGTCTGGCGCGCCGTGTGGATGTGAACTGGATGCCACAATCGCTGACATGACGCCGCAAGACTATGTTCAACAAAAAGCCGCCGCCTCGGGAAGCAGTTTTTATTACGCTTTTTTGTTCCTCCCCCCCCAAAGGCGGGCTGCCATCACCGCTTTCTACGCCTTTTGCCGTGAAGTCGACGATGTGGTGGACGAGGTACAAGACCCCACCGTCGCCGCACAAAAACTGCATTGGTGGCAAATCGAGGTGCAAAACAGTTTTGCAGGTAACCCCCAGCATCCGGTCATGAGAGCCTTGATGCCCTTGACTGGCGAGTTCGGTATCACTGCCCAACACCTGCAAGATGTGATTGCAGGTTGCCAAATGGATTTGAACCAAACTCGCTATCTAGACTTTGCCGGCCTGCAGCGCTACTGCCATTTGGTGGCAGGCGTGGTGGGCGAAGTGGCAGCGCGTATTTTTGGGCAAAGCCAAGACGAAACCACCCACTATGCCCACCAATTGGGTTTGGCGTTTCAACTCACCAACATCATCCGTGACGTGGGCGAAGACGCTTTGCGAGGCCGCATCTACCTGCCGGTGAACGAGTTGCAGCAGTTCGAGGTCAGCGCCAAAGATATTTTGGAACGACGCGACAGCGCCGCATTCCAAGCCTTGATGGCGTTCCAATACGAACGTGCCCAAAACCTTTACGAGCAGGCTTTGGCCGATTTGCCTGCAGCCGATTGGCGCAGCCAAAAACCAGGCCTGATGATGGCCAGCATTTACCGAACCTTGCTGGTGGAAATCCAAGCAGCAGGTTTTCCCGTGCTGCGCCAGCGAGTGGCGCTCACGCCTTTGCGCAAGTTTTGGTTGGCTTGGAAAATGCAAGCCTTGGGGCGTTTTTGACCCCCTTGACCATCATCGGTGGCGGCTGGGCCGGCTTGGCCGCTGCAGTTCGCGCAACCCAAAGAGGCTTTGCGGTACGGTTACTCGAAGCCGCACCCCAGTTGGGCGGTCGCGCCAGACGGGTGGTGCATGAAGGCCTGTCTTTAGACAACGGCCAGCATATTTTGATCGGCGCTTACCGAGACACCTTGCAGCTTTTAGAAACTGTTGGTGTGGATACCGACGCCAGTTTGTATCGCTTGCCCTTGCATTTGAAAAGGTGTGATGGCCAAGGGCTGTCCTTGCCCTCTTTGCCCGCACCGCTGAATCTTTTGATGGGCGTTTGCATGGCGAGCGCTTGGTCTTGGTCAGACAAATACAGCTTGCTGCGCCAATCCACAGGCTGGCAAACCCAAGGCTTTGTGTGCGATGAGCAGATGACGGTGGCGCAACTGTGCCAAGGCCTGACGCCAAAGGTCATGCAAGAACTGATAGAGCCATTGTGCGTTTCCGCTTTGAACCTGCCAGCCGAACACGCCAGTGGGCAAGTTTTCCTCACCGTGCTTAAAGATGCACTGTGGTCGGGCAGGGGCAGCAGCGATATGTTGCTGCCCAAGGTGGATTTGGGTCGCTTGATGCCAGACGCCGCTCACGCATGGTTGACCGCCCATGGGGCGGTGGTGCAAACCCAGCAACGCGTCGAAGACCTTAACCCTTGGCTGGAACACCCCTTGGTGTTGGCATGTCCGCCATGGGAGGCAGCCAGGCTGACCCACAGCGTGGCACCCTCTTGGTCCGCCCAAGCGGCCAATTTGACGCATACCGCCATCGCCACCGTTTATATACGCACTGCCAAGCGCCTGTCGTGGCGCAAGCCTATCGTGGCACTGCTCAGCCACGCCCAAGCCCCCGCGCAATTTGCGTTTGACAAAAGCCGTCTCAGTGCAGACCCCTCATGGAAAGGTGTGCTGGCCTTGGTGGTAAGTGCATGTGCTGGCGAGCGAGACACCATCACCCAACAAGTCATGGGCCAACTGCGCGATCAACTGGACATTCACGATGCCAGCCTGTTGACCACCGTGGTGGAAAAACGCGCCACCTTCGCTTGCACGCCTGCGCTATTGCGTCCCCCCATGCAGGTGTGCACGGGTATCTTGGCTTGTGGTGATTACCTGGCAGGGCCCTACCCGGCCACCTTGGAAGCCGCGGTTCGCAGCGGCTTCGCCGCAGCCGATGCCTTGCTGCAATAGGTGAAAATACCCCCATGTCTATAGAACCCCGTTTCGCCCAAGAGCCCGCTTTTACCCATGGTCAAGCCTCTCGTACCGCCATCGTCTACTGCAACCTGGGCACGCCTGACGCACCCACCGCACCTGCCCTGAGACGTTATTTGGCAGAGTTTTTAAGCGACCCCAGGGTGGTTGAAATCCCTCGTTTTTTGTGGCTTCTTATCCTGCACGGCATCATCTTGCGGGTGCGACCAGCCAAGTCGGCACAAAAATACGCCAGCATCTGGACAGAGGAAGGCTCCCCGCTCAAAGTGTGGTCGCAGCGCCAAGCCGACGCCTTGCATCAAAAGTGGAGCGGCCGTGGGGTTCGGGTCCGTTTGATGATGCGCTATGGTTCCCCTGCCGTGGCAAAAGTGCTGGATGAACTCAAACAAGAAGGCGTCAACCGCGTGCTGGTCATTCCCGCCTACCCTCAGTATTCGGCCACCACCACCGCCAGCGTGTTCGACGCGGTCTACACCTGGGCTTTGCGCACTCGCCGCGTCCCCGAGTTGCGCTTTGTCAACAATTACCACGATCACCCTGGCTATATCTCGGCACTTGCCGACAGCATTCAACGCCACTGGCAAACCCACGGCCGCAATGAACTGCTGGTCATGAGCTTTCACGGCGTGCCTGCGCGCACATTGAAATTGGGTGATCCTTACCACTGCGAGTGCCATAAAACTGCACGTTTGTTAGCGCACGCTTTGGGTTTATCCAAAGATCAATATAGGGTTTGCTTTCAGTCTAGGTTTGGCAAAGCCAAATGGCTGGAGCCTTACACAGAACCCACGGTTCGGGAATTGGCACAGGCTGGCTTGAAATCCATGGACATCGTTTGCCCTGGTTTTGTCGGCGACTGCTTAGAAACCTTGGAAGAAATCGCGATGGAAGTCAAAGAAGCGTTTTTGGAAGAAGGGGGCGAGGTTTATGGCTATATCCCTTGCCTGAACGACAGCCCCTTATGGATCCAAGCCCTGGAGGATTTAACGACTTCTCATCTGGCTGGCTGGCCTTTGCATCCTGCACC
This sequence comes from Bordetella parapertussis, assembly GCA_945901225.1. Taxonomy (GTDB): domain Bacteria; phylum Pseudomonadota; class Gammaproteobacteria; order Burkholderiales; family Burkholderiaceae_C; genus Limnohabitans. Next base: position 12,998 of record CAMDKR010000006.1, read on the forward strand.
CGCCCATGAGGCCCAAGCCTCGCGCGAGGCAGCCTTGGCCATGGGCGCTGAGAATTAACGCTCGGAGGGGGCTTTAGCGGGGTTTGTGTCTGATGTTGCCACTGGGGGTTTGACATCAGCTGTGCCTGCAGGAGCACCCTCAACGGTTGTTCCTGTCCCAGTGTCAGGCACTGCAGTTTCTCCTGCTGCAGGCGTCACGGGTGGGGTCATGCTTTGCCCTGTTGAAGCTTCTGGCGAGGAGGCCGTGGGTTCGACAGGCTTAGGGCGCATCAAGGCAGCCACAGCAATCGCCACCAAAAACAAGACCAAAATTTTCAGGAAATAGTTTCCAGAGGGACTGGGTTCGTCTGCCGCAGCTGTCTTAGATTCTTTGGCAGCCGATGTTTGTACAGGCGTTTGGGGCCTGTCATCAAGATGGCTGGCTTCTTCAGCCTGGGGCGAGGGGCTACTTGTCAGGTCCACTTCTGGAGGCTGTGCCAAGATGTGCAGGGCTTCGCTACGAATCAAATGAACACCTGAAGACGCTAATGGGGTTTTATCCGCCGGCGCAGCATGAGCTTGGGCAGGCAACGATGTTGCAACGCTGGCAGAGGCAGATTGGGAAGGAAACAAAAGTGTCTCTTCCTCCATAGGCACAACAACAGGCGGCACTTGACCAAATAACTGCGCTTCACTGAGTTGCAAAAGACCAGCGATTTTTCTTGCAGCGGTCAGTTTGACGCTCTCGCTGTAAAAAGAACTCAGGCCGCCCTCTTCAATTTGGCGCACCTGTTTGACCGATAAACAGGCCCTGGCAGCGAGATCGTTGATTGCCCAGCCCTGGGCTTCGCGGCACAAACGCACCGCACTTCCATCTATTTGAGAAACGTCCGACATTCCAAGCCTTAAGCGGGTCAGCGAAAGGCTTTACTTTACCAGCAGCAACTCGCCCTTGATAGAGGCGCCTTTTTGTACTGACAAAGTTTGGTAAACCACATGGCCGTCCACCGAGGCAGAAGAAGTGACGATCAACTCGCTGCAGGTGGCTGTGCCTGAAAACTTACCCTTGATATGAAGGCTCGAGCAAGTCACCACACCTTCAACCTGGCCACGCGAGCCGATGGTGAGTTCATCCACTTGAACTTGACCATTGAGAGAGCCTTCAACATGAATGGCACCCTTGGCGGAAATTTCACCTCGAAAGGAAAAGCCCTCGCTCAAAATAGAGGGTTTCGAGGCATTAGAAGAAATGATATCCATCATGGTATTTCTCTGAGGTTGATCTAGCGGAACCGGCTCGCTGGAGACTGGTGACTGTACAGGAGCAACAGGCGGGGGGGCAACTGTAGCGCTCTGGACGGCCGGATTAGGGCTGGTTGTTTTGGATTTACTGAACATATTGGGCGGTACGGATCACTTTTTGAGGATTTACAGGATAACCTCCCACCAATATCTCAAAATGCAGATGTTTGCCGGTTGAAAATCCAGTGTTACCAATATAGCCCAAGACATTATCGTTTGTCACCTTATCGCCCACCTTGACCAACAACTGTGCCATGTGGGCATACAAAGACTCCACGCCATTTGAGTGACGCACGACAACGGTGTTGCCATACTGGGGGTGGAATTCTGACATAACTACAACACCAGGTTTGACGGCAAAGACTTTATCATCACCCGTTGCGCTCATGATGTCGATACCTGTATGGAAATGGGACTTACCGGTGAGTGGGTGTTTGCGGATACCAAAATCAGAGGAAAAGCTGTAATTGGTCACAGGCATGCGATTGGGCAAAGCGTACAGCACTTCACGCAAAGACCGGTTGGTGGACAACTCTTCCGCGACCTTGCCACGCATCAAAGGATTTGACTGCAAATCACCATCCAAGGTGAAACCACCGTTGGCGGAATTTTGTTGAATGATTTTGATTATTTTTTCAGTCAGACCAGAGGTTTCCAGTTGCGACTTGAGGCTGTCGTTTTCTTCTGAAACAGCCACCATGGATGTTTCTACGAAACGACGAATGCTCATATCCCTGTCGCGGATGGTTTGCGCCAAGCTGACCATTTGCTCCTCGGTCAAGGCATGCTGGTTTTCTATGTCCTGCTGCGATTCGGCGGTGCTGCTGATCAAGGCCCTGAAAACCTCTTCATGAGAACGCTCAAGGCGTGCGCGGCTGATGCCAAGCGACAAGGAAGTAATTGATAAAGCAATTAGACTAACCAAAATTACTGCAGTCAAAACAATGCTGCCGCGAGCGAAGACCCGCTGGAAACGCCCAGGAATATTGAAATACCGCAGATCGCCACTTTGCTCAATGATGAGTTTGACATCTTGGTAATCGCGCAACCAAAGCTGACGCACAAGGTACGGCAAAGCTCTCAACTGAGATAAAAAAGTAATGAGCGCGAAACGCATAAATCTTGTAAATTAAATCTGAGAACGCTTAAGGCTTAGAAGGGCTAGGGGGAGCTGCGGAGGGCGCTATGGGCTCGGCACCTTGGTTGAGCGCACCTTCAATTTCACCGCCCTTTTCAATCTCGATTTCTGAATAGTGAATTTTCCCCACTATTTTTCCAGTTGTCCGAACAATGAGGCTTTTTTCACTGACGATGGTGTTGTGAAGTTGACCGCGAACGTCAATCACTTTGGCCGAAACGCGTCCACTGATACGTCCTGTGGGGCCAATCAAGACCTCTTCTGCCGTCAAGTCACCTTCGATCACGCCATTGATCACGGCTTTGGACGGAACGGTAAACGCACCCTTGACAACAACGCCGTCACCAATGACAACGCTTTCTAAAGTATCGGATTGATTAGCCATACATGCTCCTTATTCGACATCTTAGCAAAGAATCAATGTAAATTAAGTTTTTTATTGAAGCTATTGATTTTATTGAGAAAAATTTAAATTATTGGTTATTGCCTTCAAAAATACAAAATATAATTTATATTATAGTATTCATATTTAAAAATATTAAAGTTATTAATAATTCATTATAAAAGCTGAACAGCATTTCCAAATTGCCAAAAAAATTCACTAATTAGTGAATTCGAGGTTGTTTTGCAACGCTTAAATGAGATAAAGGAAGAAATTGCCTTCATTAACGATTTTTTCTAATGTTGCGCATTCAAAAAATCTCACAATTTCTTGTAATTTAACAGTTTATTCCCGAATCAATCAATTTTTAAATTCTAACGTCGAAACTCAGCATGTTTTTCCATAGGTTTTTTATTGGCATGTTAATTGGCCTGTCGCATGGCTGGGTTGCTGCACAAACCTTGAATTTGGGGCAACTGATTCAATTGGCCATCGATACACATCCTTCCGTGCGGGCGCAACTGTCCAATGAAAAATCAGCGCAAAGTGGCATTGAAACAGCGCAGTACCAAAGGTACCCCACACCACAACTGAGTTATGAAAGCGTCAAAAAAAACAGCGCTGACCCAAGCTACATCGGCAGTGATGGCGTTGCTACCGTCCGCATCAGCCAGCCCATCTTCACCGGCGGTCAGTTCACCGCACAACTTGACAAAGCCAAAGCAAACTTGCAACTTAGCCAAGCCAGCGTTCGTGAAACGCGCCGGCAAATTGCGCTCAAAGTGGTGCAAGCCTATTCCGAGTGGAGCAGCGCAGAACTCAAAGTGCAATCTGTTGGAGAAAGTTTAGCCATCCATCAAAAACTTTTACAGCAAGCTAAAAATCGCATTGCGCAAGGGGTGTCCCCCCAAAGTGACCTCACGCTCGTGCAAGGCCGACTTGATGCAACCTCAGGGGAACTTTTTTCAGCCAAGTTGCAAGCTGAGTTGGCTATTCACAAACTGATGGAGTTAACGGGGCACTCTTTCAACGCGACACAACTGCAAGCCGGCAAAACAGGACCCATTCAACACACGCAGTTGCTCGATAGTTTGCTGGCCGATGCCAAAATACATTCGCCTGAATTGCAAAAAGCCAAAGCGCAAGCGCTGATTTTTCGCGCCAGCAAGCAAGAAAAAGAGTCGGCCTTAAAACCCGATATCTATGTTCGAGCAGAACGCCAATACGGCAACTTTTTCTCAACCGATACCAATGCACATACACGTGTTTTTATTGGGGTGAGCAGCAAATTTGGCCCGGGTCTGTCAAGCTTCACCCAGATATCTGCTGCCAAGGCACAAGAAGACACGAGTGAATTCGAAATTCAATCACAAGAGCGACTTGTAAGAGAGCAGGTCATGAACGATGTGAGTGTGATTCGATCCTTGCAACAAAGAATGCAAGCCATCCGAGGGGCCCTAGATTCCTCTATGGCAGTATTGGATTCATTTGAACGACAGTTCAATGCAGGTCGAAAGACTTGGCTTGACTTGATGACGGCGGCCAAAGATGTAGCCCAAAACGAAATGCAATGGGCAGAGTTGCGCGGGGCAGAACTGCAAACCAGTTGGCACCTGCACATTTTGACTAGCGACAACTACTCACAAGTCAACCCTAAGCCATGAGCACTCTCGCTTCATTACCGGCCTGCTTGGTTCGCATTGCGCAACTGCAACAAAATCCCATAGACCGCTCAGCTTTGCTACAAGCCGTTGCTGATGTCAAGCAACGCAAGCCACGTAATGTGAAACAGACCATCAATGCGCTGGGTCGTATTTTGAATGTGCCTGAACCACGCTGGTTTCGTAAACCCGATCCTGCCAATATGCCGTTGCTGGCGCATAGCCCTTTGGTGGGATGGTTTGTGGTTCGCGGCCAAAACGCTCATCAAAAGTGGATTTTGGAGACTTGGTCGCAAGAACAGCAAAAATTTGTGGAGTCCACCAGCGACTTACCCAGCCAGAAGGAAACCCATTTAGTCAAGCTGTCTTTGTTGCAACCGTTTGACTCGTCCTCCAGCCCTGTCTATAGCCTCATCAAACGACAGTTGTTCTCGCACCCTACGCGTTTATTTGAAATCATGCTGGCAACCATGGCCATCAACATACTGGCACTAGGCACTTCGCTCTACAGCATGCAAATCTACAACCGCGTCATACCCACCAATGCCACGCAAACATTAACGGTGTTGACCTTAGGTGTCTTGATGGCACTTGTGGTGGAGTACTTGATGAAGCATGCAAGATCATCGCTTTACGATGTGTTGATAGATTCTGTGGATCAGCAGTTATCTCGCAAAGTGTTCATGCGATTGCTGTCGATTCGCCTAGACCAATTGCCCTCAAGTGTGGGGAGTTTGGCAGCTCAAATGAGTGCCTACCAGACGGTACGCAGTTTTCTTACCACTGCCACCACCCACTTGATGGTGGATGCGCCTTTTGTGGTCATCTTTTTAGTTTTGATTGGTTTTTTAGGCCATCCCATTCTTTCAGCAATCCCCATTTTGTTTTTTTTGCTGGCACTGTCCAGTGGCGTCTGGTATCGCAAACGCATTGAAAAACTGGCCAGCAGCGCCACACACCTGAGCAACTTCAAAACGGGCATCTTGGTTGAAACCATAGAAGGCGCTGAAACCATCAAGTCCGGCCAAGGCGGGTGGCGCATGCTCAGCCGTTGGATGGGTGCAGCAGATGAGTCACGCAACCATGAAATGACTTTGCGTCATATCACAGAGAGAAACCAACACACCACGGCCACGCTGCAACAAGTCGCCTATGTCCTCATAGTGGCCTTAGGCGCACTGCTGGTGTCTGCTGGCATGACCACCCTCGGCGGCTTGATTGCTTGCTCCATCTTGGCTGGTCGGATTTTGACGCCTGTCAGCATGTTGCCATCCTTGCTTTTGCAATGGGGTCATGTGAAAGCTGCATTACAAGGCTTGGACCGTCTGTGGAAATTGGAAGACGACCACCACGGACAAGAACACCCGCTCACGCCGCAGACTATTGAAGGTTCATACGCGATTGAAAAGATCAGTACAGCTTATCAAGGAAATGCTCAAAAAGCATTGCATATCAATAAACTGCAAATCAACGCTGGTGAAAAAATTGGCATCATCGGCCCCATTGGGTCAGGCAAAACCACGTTACTTCGATTGTTGTCTGGCATGTACAAGCCACAAGAAGGAAGAGTGTTGCTTGACCATATGGATATCACTCATCTGAATAAGCCGCTGTTGTCAGAGAACATGGGCTTCTTAGCCCAAGAAGGTCGCTTATTTGCAGGCACTTTACGCGAGAACCTCATTTTGGGACTGCTAGATCCAGGAGACGACCAATTGCTGGCGGCCGCAGAGAAAACAGGCTTGCTCCAATTGGTCATCAAAACGCACCCTAAGGGCTTGCAACTGCCCATCTCCGAGGGTGGTATGGGGTTATCGGCGGGTCAGCGCCAATTGGTGCATCTCACCCGTGTCTTTTTGCGATGCCCCAAAATTTGGCTGCTCGATGAACCTACCTCTTCAATGGATCGACAAACCGAGCAAAAAATCATCCAAGCGTTATCGCAAACCTTACGCCCTACAGACACCTTGGTCATGACCACACACAAACACGAACTTCTTGCTTTGGTAGATAGATTGATTGTGGTGGCCAACCATGAAATTGTGTTGGATGGTCCCAAAGACAAAGTGTTGGAGCGTTTGCAAAATCCAAATCCTGTCATGCCCATCCGCCAAACTGCCAAATCAGCATGAGTGACGACGACCTAGACGAGGACAAGCGCAGCGGCCGATTGATCATCCTGCTGTCAGCCTGCCTAGGGGTGTTTATTGCTTGGGCTGGCTACTTTGAAATTGACCAAACGGTACACACCACGGGCCAGGTGATATTGAGCGCGAGAACCCAATTGGTGCAAACCGCAGATGGCGGCGTGCTGAAAGAACTCAGGGTTCAAGAGGGCGACACCGTCACCAGTGGGCAGCTGCTGGCTGTGCTTGAAAAAGAACGGGTGCAAGCCAACCTTGAAGAGACTCGTGCACGAATCATGTCACTCAAGGCATCTTTGCTACGAGCAAAAGCCGAGGTGCATTTTGAAACCCCCAAGTTTGGTGCTGAGTTCAAGCGTTATCCAGAATTTGTGTCTGCTCAGCAAGGCCTTTACACGCAGCGAAAGCGCTCGCTTGACGAAGAGTTACGCACTATGCAAGATGCTTTGGGTATGGCTTTGCAAGAAAAGCGCATGAACGACAATTTATTTAAAAGTGGAGATGTCAGCGAGCTTGATGTGTTGCGTGCCAAACGCCAAGTCACTGAAATCGAGGGTCGTATAGCCGCAACCAAAAACAAATATTTACAAGATACCCGTACCGAGTTGAAGCGCATCGAGGATGAGTTATCTGGCCAAAACCAAAAACTCAACAGCGCTGAAAACATGTTGTCGCACACCGACATCATGGCACCTATGGATGGCGTGGTGAAGACCTTGAAAATCCATACGCTAGGTGGAGTGCTAAGGCCTGGCGAGGAACTCATGCAAATTGCGCCAGTGGGGGACGATTTGCTACTAGAGGCTAAAGTAGCCCCATCTGATATAGGTCAGCTGGTTAAAGGGCAAATTGTTTTTATCACGCTTGACGCCTATGACTACAGCATTTACGGTAATCTGAAAGGTGAATTGACCGATATCAGCCCTGACACGCTGTCTGACAATAATGCACAAGGTTCATTGGTCAACTCACCCAACGGTCAACCCAGTGTTTATTACAAGGTCAATATCGTTATAGCCAAAGACCAAGAAAATCCCAAGGTCAAATTGATGGAAATCAAACCGGGGATGACAGCAAGCATTGATATCCGCACAGGCACGCGCAACTTACTTACCTATTTGTTAAAACCAGTGATCAAAACTTTAGGGACATCGCTCAACGAGCGATAGTCCCCAAATTGATCTCAACCGCGGGCGGGGCCGCGTGGTTTGAAGCCAGAACCACGCTTGGCAGCAGCACCCGCATAAGAGCGTCCACCCGAGGGCTTGCCAAAGCGCTTGGGCTCTGCACCACTGGGTGCGCGAGGCGCACGTTGGGTGGGCTCCAAGCCAGGGATCATGTCAGCGCGTAAAGGCTGCTGTGTGAAATGTTCGATGTCCAAAATTTTGCGACGGTCACGCCATTCGGCAAAGGTCACGGCCAAGCCGTCACGTCCTGCACGGCCTGTGCGGCCAATGCGGTGAACATAGTCCTCTTGCTTCATGGGCAAACCAAAATTGAACACATGGCTGATGCTGGGCACATCAATGCCGCGAGCAGCCACATCGGTGGCGACCAAGATTTGCACACGGCCATCACGCAGCGCTTGCAAACGGCGATTACGCAAACCTTGGCTCAAGGCGCCATGCAAAGCCACCGCTGAGAAACCCACTTGTTGCAGGTCTTCTGCCAAGGCATCGCATTCGATTTGGGTAGACGCAAACACAATGGCTTGGTCGATGGTGGTGTCGCGCAACCAATGGTCCAGCAACTTGCGCTTGTGCTGCTGGTTATCAGCCCAAAACAGCACTTGTTTGATGTTGGCGTGCGCCTCTTGAGGGGAATCCACTTGCAAACGCTGGGGCGTGCGCATGATGCGAGCGGCCAACTGCTGAATGCGAGGCGCAAAGGTGGCGCTGAACATCATGGTTTGACGACGAGTTTGTGTGAGTTTGTGAACTTCGGCCAAGTCTTCGGCAAAACCCAAATCGAGCATACGGTCAGCTTCATCCACCACCAAGAACTGCACTTTGTCCAAGTTCAATTGTTTGGAACGTTGCAGGTCTAACAAACGCCCGGGCGTGGCCACGACCAAATCGGCATTGTGCAAACGTGCAATTTGCAAAGGGTAAGGCATGCCGCCCACCACACAAGCGATTCGCAGACCCTTGCAATGGCGCACCAAATCGATGGCGTCTTTGGCCACTTGCTGGGCCAGTTCGCGGGTGGGGCACAAAATCAAAGCGCCTGGATTGGCAGGTTTGACATGGCGGGTGTCGGTGGGATTTTTACGTCGTGGTTTTTTGGGGGCTTCCTCACCATTGGCCACAGCTTTGGCCACTTTGTCAGCCCAAGCTTTGTTCTCGGCCTTTTCAGCCTGCTTTTGTTGTTGCAACAAGGTGTGCATCACGGGCAGCAAAAACGCTGCCGTTTTACCGCTGCCCGTTTGACTGGAAACCAGCAAATCGTTGGCGGGTTTGTCAGCGTTGTCTTGCAGGGCCAGAGGGATGGCGCGAACTTGTACCGGCGTAGGTTGGGTAAACGACAAGTCGCGCAAAGCGGCCAGCAGTTCGGGGGCAAGTCCCATGTCAACAAAGCCAGAACCATCAACAGCCAAGGCTTTAGGGGGGGCAACTGTTGTTGCAATAGAGTTGTCGTCAGTTGTATCAAGAACAACTTCAGCCAAGGCGTGTGAATTCAAATCAGTCATAGATAAGGCCCTGCCAAAAGGCGGGCGCTCCGTTCAAAGGTTGGAAAAAACATCAACCTTCAAACAAAGCAAGCCAATAAATGAATGTTGGCGTGGTTCAACTCTATGAACCCAAGGTGAGAGGCAGATGTAGCAAGCAGGTCTAAGACCCAACAGCAAACATTGTCGCACGGATAAGGGTCAACCCTGAGAAATATTTTTAAAGCTTCAAAAAATGTTCTCGGTAATGCACCAACTCATCAATCGATTCATGCACATCGGCCAAGGCCGTATGGCTTTGTTGCTTCTTGAAAGAGGCATACACCTGCGGCTTCCATCGTTTGGAAAGTTCTTTGAGTGTGCTGACATCCAAATTTCGATAGTGAAACCAAGCTTCGAATTTGGGCATGTACTTGACCAAAAAACGCCTGTCTTGGCTGATGGTATTGCCGCACATGGGCGACACACCTTTAGAAACATACAGCTTCATAAAGGCAATGAGTTGCTCTTGTACTTGCGCTTCATCAAAAGTGGAGGCTTTGACTTTGTCGATCAACCCGCTTTTACCGTGCGTCCCTTTGTTCCAAGCGTCCATGCCATTGAGGACAGCGTCGGATTGGTGCAGCACCCATACAGCACTTTCTTTGCGGGGCGTCAGATGCGGCCCCGTCACCACCACCGCAATTTCCAACAACTTGTCTTTTTCGGGATCAAGGCCAGACATCTCGCAGTCCAACCAGACAAGGTTTTCATCGGACTTTGACAACACAGCGTCTTCGGGGGCGGCAGGGCTATTCGGTACGTTCAGATTCATTGGTCCATTGTCCTCTAAACTTGACGCATGACGACCTCTTTAACTTTCACCTTGGTTTTCACCAGTTTGCTGGTTGTTAACCTGCTTATCAAATTTTGGCTTTCCAATCGACAAATGCGTCACGTAGCGCTGCACCGCGCCAAAGTCCCCGAGGCATTTGCCTCTGTCATCGATATTGCAGATCACCAAAAAGCCGCGGATTACACCATCGCCAAATTACGCGTAGGTCATTGGGACTTGGCACTAGATTCTGCGATGTTGGTCATGTGGACCTTGCTTGGCGGGTTGGGTTTATTGGACCTCGTGTTGCTCGATCTTTTAGGCCCAGGTATGTGGCAACAAATCTGCTTGGTCATGAGTTTCATATTGATCAGCGCTGTGGTCAGCTTGCCCCTGTCGTATGTGCAAACCTTTCACATCGAACATTCGTTTGGATTTAACCGCATGACCGTGGGGCTGTGGCTCACTGACATGCTCAAAGGTGTTTTGCTGGGCGCTGCCTTGGGTTTGCCCTTGCTGTGGTTGGTCTTGTATTTGATGCAGTCCGGTGGCGCGTGGTGGTGGATGATCGCCTGGGGTGTGTTGGTGGTGTACCAGTTGTTTGTCATGTGGTTAGCCCCCAGTGTCATCATGCCCTTGTTCAACAAGTTTCAACCGCTGGAAGATGCCTCCCTGAAAGACCGTGTGATTGCCTTGATGAAGCGCACGGGTTTTCAAGCCAACGGTTTTTTTGTCATGGATGGCAGTCGCCGCTCTGCACATTCGAATGCTTTTTTCACAGGCTTGGGCAAACAAAAACGCGTGGTATTTTTTGATACCTTGCTCAAGCAACTGAGCGCCGATGAAATGGAAGCTGTGCTGGCCCACGAACTGGGACATGCCAAGCTCAAACACATTCCAAAATCTTTGCTCAGCAGCTTCGCATTCACCTTGGTGGGACTTGCTGGCTTGGGTTGGCTCAGCACCCAGACGTGGTTTTTTGAAGGCCTGGGAATTCAACCGCACTTAGGCAGCGCCAACGACGCCCTCGCTCTTTTGTTGTTCATGTTGTTTGTGCCGCTCGTCACTTTTGTCACCACGCCTTGGCACTCTGCACGCTCACGCCAACATGAATTTGAAGCAGATGCCTTTGCTTGCCAATACGCCAATGGTGCTGACTTGCGTCAAGCACTCCTCAAGCTCTATCAAGACAATGCGTCGACGCTGACGCCCGACCCTCTTTATGTGGCTTTTTACCATTCGCATCCACCTGCGGCGCAACGACTTGCGCGGCTGACTGCATGAACAACACAGGCTTGGTGGTTGCCAGCCATGGTCGCCATGTCTGGGTGGAAGATGCACAAGGTGAACGCCGTATTTGCCACCCGCGAGGCAAAAAAAACCAAGCGGTCGTGGGGGACCACGTGCAGTGGAGTGCCAGCGAAGATGGCGGCAGTATCGAATCGATTGATACGCGAAGAAACCTTTTTTATCGCCAAGATGAGGTGCGTACCAAGTCCTTTGCTGCCAATATCGACCAAGTGTTGGTGCTAGTTGCAGCAGAACCCGATTTTTCGCAAAGCCAACTTGCTCGGGCCTTGATTGCCGCTCGCCACGAAGGCATTCGTACCTTGATTGGGTTAAACAAACAAGACCTGAGCGATGCTTTTGCGAAGGCTTGGCAAAAGCTCCTGCCCTACCAACAGCTCGGTTGTCTGGTGCTGCCCCTGAGTCTGAAAGACCATGAACAAGATCTGAGCGCCCTGAACCACGAACTCGCTGACCGTGTCACTTTGGTGCTGGGCCCCTCTGGTGCTGGCAAAAGCACGCTGATCAACCGTTTGGTGCCCCATGCAAAAGCAGCGACTAACACCATTTCTCAAGCTTTGCAGTCTGGCAAACACACCACCACTTCCACCACTTGGTATTGGGTAGATGAAGCCAAAAAAACAGCCTTGATGGATTCACCGGGTTTTCAAGCCTTTGGCCTGCACCACATTGCGCCAAATCTATTGGCATCTTGTATGCCCGATATTGCCGTGCATACAGATCACTGCAAATTCCATAACTGCAGCCATGTGCATGAACCCGATTGTGGTGTTCGCCAAGCTTTACTTGAACATGCCATCGATCCCGGGCGTTACAAAATTTATACCGAGCTTTTTGCAGAATTGTCTGCGCCTACAAGCTACTAAGCAATCAGCCCAGCAAACGCGCCAAAGTCAAAAGCGCCAGCAGCAACATCCACATCACCACGGCCCGCCAAACCAAGCCCACCATGCTGCGCAAATGAAACAGTTCGGGTTCTCGACCTGCGGTGGTCTCTACTGCACCAGGGTTAAGCAGTAACTCATCCTCTGGCAGGCCTAAGTTTTTACCCCCCAAGCGCACATTGATGGCGCCCGAGGTAGCGGCCAACACCACCCCGTCATTGGAATCAGGGAAATGTGCGGCATCGTGACGCCAAGCTTCAACCGCGTCTTCAAAATTGCCTACCACCGCAAAACTTAAAGCGGTCAATCGGGCTGGCAACCAGTCTGCGCTGCGCCAAGCTTTGGCTGCAGAGGTTTCTAGGGCTGCACTGTTGTGTTCGACGTCTGCCAAACTGGAGGCTTCGCTGCTTTCCCACGAGCGGGATAAAAATTCACTGAGGCGGTAAAAAATAGCGCCGACAGGGCCCAATCCCAGACCTGCCAAAACAACAAACCAAACCACCACACCGAACACATGCCGGTGCGCGGCAATGGCTGAATACTCGATCACATGGCGAATAATTTCCTGACGAGGCAGGTCTTCTCCTTTGGCACCAGACCATTGGGAAAGCAAAGTATTGGCCAGCACATCGTCCCCAACTGATAGCGCATGTCGAATATCGGTGAAATGGTGGCTGAAATGTCGAAATCCCAAAGTGGCGTACAGCACAGCCACACTCCACACCATGGCAAACACCCAGCCGAGATACCACGCCAAAGCCATATGGATCGCCCACACCAGCAAGCAGGGCGCGCCAATGGCCACTGCCCAAGCGGTCCAAGCGTGGCGTTGGTTGCCGGTGTCTAGCGTGTTGCGCACCTTGTCAGACCAAGCTTGCGAGACTCGCTCCAAACTTTCGCCAAAACTCAAAGGTCGGGCTTGTTCTAGCAAGAAAGCAAATAAAAGTGCGAAAAAACTCATTCCCGCATGATAGTCAAGACTCGACGCTTGACTCAGCCTGATTGGCGTCAGTACTCAAAAAACAATACAGGTTGCGCAAAATACCGGCAGTCACACCCCAAATAAAGCGTTTTTGATCGGTATCTTCATAGGGCATCGAAAACCATTCGCGCCTTACGCCTGACCATTCCACCGCATGGCGGCAATGGTTGGCAGGGTTCATCACATACGCGAGCGGCACCTCAAACACTTGCGCTACCTCATGGGGATTGGCGCTCAGACGCATGGCGGGGTCAAGCAAGGCCACCACCGGCGTGACACTGAAGCCTGTGCCGGTGAGGTACAAAGGCAATTGACCCAAGATCTCGACATGCGAGGGATCCAAGCCCACCTCTTCTTGCGACTCACGCAACGCTGCTGCCACCGCATCAGCGTCTCCTTCGTCTAGGCGTCCCCCAGGAAAGGCTATCTGGCCCGAATGGGTCGACAAATGGGCGGTTCTGAGTGTCAGCAGCACACTGGGCTCAGGGCGCATCACCACCCCAACGAGGACTGCAGCGTCCACTGGAGGCTTCAGGGGGTTTAAGGGCGGCTCGAGCATGGCATCGGGTTGCCACACGGGGGGACTGGCGAAATGCTGTCGCAAACCCAACGGCGCAAGCCTTGGCACAGGCACTCTAGGCAAATGCCCATCCCATCCCAAAACCTCGGCGGATTCGGGTGAGAAACGGGGAATTTGGGTCAAGGAAACCACAGTGGTTATTGGGCGGTCAGAAAAAAACCGCCGCAGTGTGAACTGGGGCGGTTTGTTTCAAGCAGACCTTGAAGTGGGTCTTACTTAGCGGCAGCAGCAGGTGCTGCTTTGGCTGTGAGTTTTTCTTTGATACGGGCAGACTTACCGCTGCGCTCACGCAAATAGTACAACTTGGCACGACGCACATCACCACGGCGCTTGACTTCAACGCCAGCGATCAAGGGGCTGTAGGTTTGGAAAGTACGCTCAACGCCTTCACCGCTGGAGATTTTGCGAACGATGAAATTGGAGTTGATGCCGCGGTTGCGTTTGGCAATGACCACGCCTTCAAAGGCCTGCACACGTTTGCGCGTTCCCTCGACCACGTTGACACTGACCACCACGGTGTCGCCAGGAGAGAAAACCGGGATTTTCTTGCCCATGCGGGCGATTTCTTCTTGTTCCAGAGTCTGGATGAGATTCATGATGTCCTCACAATGATCGTGGATGCGCTACACAAAAGGCCTATGGTGTTCGAGACACGAGGCGGCCACCCAGAGGATCGAAAGCCTGCCATTATAGCTGGCTGGCTAGGGCTTAGGCTTCTCGGCCAACAGTTGCTCGTCTGCGCGGCTTAAAAGCCCAGATTGACGGGCTTTTTCCATTAAATCTGGGCGATGTTGGGCGCTGAGCTTCAAGCTTTGCTGGCGACGCCAAGCGGCAATTTGCGCATGGTGACCCGACAGCAGCGCCTCAGGCACGGCTTGGTCTTGCCACACCTCAGGGCGGGTAAAGTGGGGGCAATCCAGCAAACCACTTAAGGCAGGCGTGAAACTGTCTTGCAAATGGCTTTGCTCATCGTGCAAAACCCCCGGTTGCAATCGCGCCAAGGCATCCAACCACGCCATGGCGGCAATTTCGCCACCAGACAACACAAAGTCACCCAAGCTGATGTGGGCGTCCACGTGTGCATCAATAAAGCGCTGGTCTATGCCCTCGTAGCGTCCACACAGCAGCACCACGCCAGCCGTTAGTCCGCTGCGCTGAACCAAGCTTTGGCTCAAGACCTCGCCCACGGGTGAAAAATAGACCAACGGCGCTTGCTGGCGATCTAAGTCGCTTTCAGCCCGAACGGCTGCCAAGCAAGCCGCCAACGGCTCAGCAAGCATGACCATGCCAGGGCCACCGCCAAATGGCCGGTCGTCCACCCGCTTGTAGTTGCCCTCAGCGTAGTCACGTGGGTTCCAGGTTTTGACGTCTAACTGCCCGCTTTCATAAGCACGGCGCGTCACCCCCGCTTGCACAAACGGTATAAATAGCTCGGGAAACAAAGTGATGATGTCGACACGCATGGCGAAAGTATGCAGCCTCAGTAATCGGCTTGCCAGTCCACCGTGATGAGGCGACCTTGGATGTCCACCTTGTCTACATAAACCGAGACAAATGGAATCATCCGCTCTATGGGTTTACCTTCGCCATCGGTCACCGTGTCGCGCAACACCAAAACGGTTTGCGGGCCGGTGGACAGCAATTCGGTGACCTCGCCCAAGTCCACGCCTTCACGGTTTCGCACTTGCAAGCCAATCAGGTCGACCCAATAGTATTCGTCGCTGGCAGGTGTGGGAAAACTGGAACGGGGAACAAAGATGCGTGCGCCCTTGAGGCTTTCGGCGATGTCGCGGTCGTCCAACTCGTGGATGCAAGCCACCACGCTGTCGGAATGCTCCTTGGCTTCACGCACCCGCAGCAAGACCGTGCCACTGAAGGGCGAAGCGCCGCGCTCGTTGGGCTGTAAAAACCAGCGTTTAGACGAAAACAGCGCCTCGGGAGAGGCGCTGTGAGGGAGGATTTTCAGCCAGCCTTTAAGACCCCAAGCATCCAAAATGCGACCGACTTCGACAGCATCCGCTGGCAGTTCAGCAGGCTCCCAAGCGGCTTGCATGGGTTGGGGATGGGCTTTTAAGCGGCAGTTTTGCCGGCTTGTTTGATCAAACGGTCAACGGTGGGCGAAGTTTGTGCGCCCACGCCGACCCAGTAGCTGAGTCGGTCTTGGGCAATGCGCAAGCCTTCCTCACCACCGGCAGCGATGGGGTTGTAAAAACCGATGCGCTCGATAAAGCGGCCATCGCGGCGAACGCGTTTGTCAGCCACAACAATGTTGAAAAAGGGACGGGCTTTTGCGCCGCCGCGTGAGAGTCGGATGACGACCATGGTTTATCCTTGGGTGCAGTCTTAGATTCAACGATGAGACACGCGACATGGCCACCCGGCCAGCGCTCGCTGAAAAGCCTGCCATTATAGACTGACCATCCATGCCCTCTTCCGCCCTGCTTATTCGCCCCAGTTTGGAGGCCGATCTGCCTGCCATCAAAGCCATTTACGCCCACCATGTGATGCATGGCACGGGCAGCTTTGAAATAGATGCGCCGAACCTTGCCGAAATGACACGCCGCCGCGCCGATGTACTGGCCAAAGGCTTGCCGCATCTAGTGGCCAGCCGAGAGACTGAGGTGCTGGGCTTTGCCTATGCAGGTATCTTCCGACCCCGCCCTGCTTTTCGCTTCATGGCCGAAGACTCGGTTTACATCCATGCCGACCATGTGGGCTTGGGTATTGGCCGCGCCCTGCTAGCAGAACTTTTGCGCCATTGCGAGGCGATGGGTATTCGCCAAATGCTGGCGGTCATTGGCGACTCGGCCAACGCGGGATCGATGGGGCTGCACCACAGCTTGGGCTTTGCGCATACCGGTATCTTGAAAGCCAGCGGCTGGAAGCATGGCCGTTGGTTGGACACGGTGTTCATGCAAAAAACTTTAGGGGCGGGAGATTCCAGCCCCGCCAGCGAGCTCACGCCATCAAACGGATAATCCAGCCCATGAAAAATAAAACATTGGCTACGTGGTTAAGTTTTTTGGGTGGCCCTTTGGGCTTGCACCGTTTTTATATGTTCGGTAAAAGCGATTGGCTGGCTTGGGTTTTGCCATGGCCAACTTTGCTGGGCTTGTACGGCTTTCAAAGGGCGCAAGACTTTGGCGTAGACGATCCTTTGAGTTGGCGGCTGGTACCCATACTGGGCATAACCATTGCTGGCTCGGCAATGAACGCGATTTACTGGGGCTTGATGTCGCCTGAGCGCTGGAACAGCACTTACAACCCCGAAGCTGACCCCGAGTCAACGGCTGGCAACAGCAACTGGCTGACCGTGGCCGCCTTGGTGCTCTCGCTGTTGGTGGGCTCCACCGCTTTGCTTTCCACCTTGGCTTATGGGTTTCAGCGCTACTTTGAATCGCAAATCGAAGAAGCGCGAAAAATTTCGCAATAAACATTTAGTCGGGCAACCAAGCCGCTGCTTGATCGGCCACGGCTTGCAACATCTGCGAACTGACTTTATCGGGATACAGCTTGTGCAAAGGCAGCAACACAAAAGCACGTTGCTGCCAGCGCGGATGGGGCAAGCTTAAATATTCGCTTTGCATTTGAGCCTCACCATAAAACAGCAAGTCCAAATCCAGTGTGCGCGGCGCATGGCGGTAATCACGGGTGCGCCCAGCGGCTTGCTCTAAGTTCTGCAAAGCTTCCAAGAGATTCACTGCGTTCAAATGGGTTTGGATGTGTGCCACTGCGTTGACGTAAGTGGGCCCATCCGCGTCAACTGGGGCGCTGCTGAGCAAGGGCGAGGCTTGCACCAAGTGCGTATGCGGAACTTGATTCAGCGCTGCGATGGCTTGGCGAACAGCCAGGATGGCGTCGCCCAAATTGGCACCCAGTGCCACGTAGGCACTGACGGGTTCAAACCGCGCTGAACGGTCAGGCCGTGCTGTCACCACTTGCGGGGGCATCCCCTGCGGGCTTGCGGCGACGGCGCGGTCGTTTACGCGCCACAGGGGTGCCATCGGCTTTGACGGCGCGGGGTGGCGCTTTGACCGATTGCAACATGTCGGTACGGGTATCGTCACTGGCGGTGCTGAAGGTTTCCCACCAATCGGCCAGCTCTTCGTCCACCTCGCCTACCTCAGCTCTCAAACGCATGAAGTCAAACCCGGCACGGAACCGCGCTTGATCAACCAAGCCAAACGGGGCACTGCCGCTGCGTTTTTCAAAGCGTGGTTGCATGGTCCAAATTTCACGCATATCGCCAGCCAATTTGCCGCGTCCCGACACATCGCCGATGCGGGCATTGAAGACATCTTCAATGGCTTCTTGCAAAGCGGGAAACGTGGGCATCTCGGTGCTGCGCACCTGCCAACCTTCACGCACATCGGCCCACAACACACATGCCAGCAAAAAGCTAGGTGCGACTGGTTTGCCCTCGCCCACACGGCGGTCGGTGTCTTGCAAAGCGGCGTTCACAAAGGGCGAATCCACACGCTCGACCACCACATCCAGCAAGGGGTAAATGCCCCGCGCCAGCCCTAAGGTTTTGAGTTGCGCAATGCTGGCCAGCGCATGGCCGGTTTGCAAAAGCTTGAGCATTTCGTCAAACAAACGGCTTTGCGGCACATCGGCCAACAAGGCCGCCGAAGCCTTCAGAGGTTTGGCGGTGCGAGGCTCCAAGGCAAAGCCCAAGTTGTTCAGCTTGGCAGCGAAACGCACGGCGCGGATGATGCGCACTGGGTCTTCGCGGTAACGGGTGGCAGGGTCGCCAATCATGCGCAAGACACGCTTTTTGGCGTCTTCCAAGCCATGGTGGTAATCGATGACGTCGCCCGTCAAGGGGTCGTAGTACATGGCATTGACGGTGAAGTCACGCCGCGCCGCATCTTCTTCTTGAGGGCCCCAGACGTTGTCGCGCAGCACACGGCCACTGGCGTCCACCGCATGGGTCATATTGGAGAGGGCTTTTTTGCTGGTGCGCTCATTGCCACTGACTTGCTCGGCGTCGTTGCTGTCAAGGTGAGCACGGAAGGTGGAGACTTCAATCACTTCGTGTTCACGGCCACGGCCATAAACCACATGGACGATGCGAAAGCGTCGCCCAATGATGAAAGCACGGCGAAAACAGGCTTTCACCTCTTCGGGCGTGGCGTTGGTGGCCACATCAAAGTCTTTGGGCTTCAAGCCCACCAACAAATCGCGCACCGCACCGCCGACGATATAGGCCTCAAAGCCACGCTCTTGCAAGGTACGCACCACGTTCATGGCACGCTCATCCACCAAGGTGTGGTCAATGCAGTGATCCTGCTCGTTGATGACGCGGCGCTTGCCAAATTTAGATGCAAGCTTGGCGCTGCTGCGGCCCATCAAACGGTGAATGATTTTGCTGATCATGAAGTCTCGAAAAGGTCGAGGATACGCCACCCGCGTTCTTGGGCGATTTGCTTGAGGGCTGGACCGCCATTGGTGACCACGGGGACATCGACGTTTTCAAGCAAGGGCAAGTCGTTCATCGAGTCGCTGTAAAAGGTGGCGTGAACCTCGGAAAGACTCAATCCCTGCGCTGCCAACCATTGGTTCACACGGGTGACTTTGCCTTCGCGCAGCGTGGGCACGCCGTCAATCTCGCCGGTGAAATTGCCGTCGGCATCTCGCACCAGTTGCGCGGCCAACAACACATCCATGCCAAAAGCTTGGGCGATGGGGCCGGTCACAAACTCGTTGGTGGCGGTCACCATCACCAAGGTGTCGCCCTGAGCGCGGTGCTGTTCCACCAGCGCCAAGGCCTGTGGTCGGATGGCCGGTTGAATGACTTCACGCATAAAAGCTTGGTGGGCCACGCTGGCTGCCGCCACACCTTGCTGGCGAATCGCTTCGGTGGCAAAACGCACATAGGCATGGATATCCAAACACCCGGAGTTGTAATCGGCATAAAACCCATCGTTGCGTTGCTTGAAGCTATGGGCATCGACCCAGCCCAGCTTCAGCGTGAACTCGCCCCACGATTGGTCGGAATCGAGTGGCAGCAAGGTTTGGTCTAAATCAAACAGGGCGAGTTTCATGCGTCAGGTCTCGTCGAGCATGGCTCGAAGCAATGGAATGGTGAGGGCGCGTTGGGTTTGCAAAGCGAATGCATCTAAGCGGTGCAGCAAATCAATGAGATGGCCCAAATCGCGGCTGAAGCGGCTGAGCAAATAGTCCAGCAAGTCGGTGTTCAAGGTCATGCCCAGCGCTTGCGCATGACGCACCAGCACCGCGCGGCGATCGTCGTCGCCCAAGACCTGCAAATGAAACACATGGCCCCAGCCCAAACGGGTACGTAAGTCTTCACGCAAAGGCAAATCTTGCGGGGGCAACAACCCTGCCGCCAGCACCCATGGCTGACGCGCAGAACCCGGGGTGGCGGCATGTACAAACCAGTTGAAGGCGGCGTGTTGTTGCACTGCGCTGTAGGCCTGCACATCGTCCATCAACACCACATCCCACTCGGCGTCAAATGCGGCGGGTTCGGTGCTGCTGGCATCCATCCAACCCACACGGTGGCCTTG
>CAMDKR010000007.1 GCA_945901225.1 Bordetella parapertussis
CCATGACATTGCCAACTATTTGCGCCGTTTAGGCAAACCCTGTTTGCTGGTGGCCAACAAAGCCGAGGGCATGCAAGAAGGGCACCGCTTGGTCGAGTTTTTCGAGCTTGGCTTAGGCGAAGTCATGCCTGTGTCTGCCGCCCATGGCCAAGGTATCCGCAGCATGTTGGATTCGACCTTGGGCTCTTTACACCTGCCTGACGAGGACGAAGAGGACGACGGTTCTCCCAAGCCCTTAAAGCTGGCCGTGGTGGGCCGTCCCAATGTGGGCAAATCTACCTTGATCAATACTTGGCTGGGTGAAGAGCGCTTGGTCGCGTTTGATTTGCCTGGCACCACCCGCGACGCCATCCATATTCCTTTTGAGCGCGAAGGCCAGCAGTTTGAGTTGATTGACACGGCGGGACTGCGCCGCAAGGGCAAGGTGTTTGAAGCCATCGAAAAATTCTCGGTGGTGAAAACCTTGCAAGCCATTGAGTCGTCCAATGTGGCTTTGCTGCTGCTTGACGCCACCCAAGGCGTGACCGACCAAGACGCGCACATCGCTGGTTACATATTAGAAACGGGCAGGGCGGTGGTCTTGGCTGTCAATAAATGGGATGCGGTCGACGCTTACCAGCGCGATTTGCTGGAGCGCTCCATTGAGAGCCGCTTAGCGTTTTTGAAGTTCGCCAAACTACACCACATATCAGCGCAAAAGCGCCAAGGTTTGGGACCCGTTTGGAAGTCGATAGCTCAGGCCCACTCTGCGGCTATGTGCAAAATGAGCACCCCTATTTTGACGCGATTGCTTTTGGAAGCTGTGCAATTCCAGTCACCTAAACGTGCGGGTATGTTCCGCCCCAAATTGCGCTATGCCCACCAAGGCGGCATGAACCCACCGGTGATCGTCATCCATGGCAATTCGCTGGAACATGTCACCGATGCTTACAAACGGTTTCTCGAAGGCCGTTTTCGCAAAGCCTTTGCGCTGGAAGGCACGCCTTTACGCATCGAGATGAAAACAGCCAGCAATCCCTATGTGGATAAGGACTGACTGGCCGCGAGTGTCAGTCAAAGGCAATATGCAGACATGAAGCAATCCGATGGGTTCTGGAAAAAAACTTTGCAACGTTGGGCGCCTAGCAAAGAATTTTGGGCTGAGCACCCACGCCTTAAGCCCTATGCAGACAAACTGTCAGACCCCCAGTTGTGGCGTATGCAGCATGAGGCTGTCGCAAGAGGTGTCGCTGTGGGTTTGTTTTGGGGGTTTGCCATCCCTGCTGCTCAGCTTTTGGTCGCTGCCGTTCACTGTGTGAAATGGCGCGCCAACATTCCAGTTGCAGCGCTCATGACCATGGTGACAAATCCTTTGACCATTGGCTTTTGGCTTTGGCTGGCCTACCAACTCGGCTCAAGGGTGCTCGGTGAAGACGTGCAGGCAGATGTTTCGATGTCCGTCATGCCAGCCCAGTGGCTGGGACAGTATGGCTGGCCCACACTTGTAGGCATGGGTTTGTTTGCGGTGGGAACAGCTGTGAGCGGCTATCTGCTGGTGAAATTGTCTTGGCGTTTGAATGTGGTCTTCAAGCGACTCAAGAGAAAACAAAGCTTTTAAAGTTAATGGATAAGCAGTTGTTTGACTGTGTTATGTTATGGTAAATCAACCAACACGGAGAATATCGTGAATCAAAAAGGGCAACTTTTACAAGACCCGTTTCTCAACATCCTGCGCAAGGAACACGTGCCTGTGTCCATCTATTTGGTCAATGGCATCAAGTTGCAAGGACAGATCGAATCTTTTGACCAATACGTGGTTCTCCTTAAAAACACTGTCACCCAAATGGTTTACAAACATGCCATTTCGACCATCGTGCCTGGTCGCCCTGTGAATTTTGCGCAAGCCGAAGGTGAAGACGCTGGGTCTGCGCAATAACGCCCGCAAACTTCTCCCCTTTGTCTAAGCCTGCGCCAGATATTCAAGCAAACACCTTGTTGGTGGGCGTAGATTTGGGCCTGCCCCATTTCGATGAAGACTTAGACGAGCTGGCACAACTGGCCAGCACAGCGGGTTTGTTGCCTGTGGCGCGTATGACTTGCAAACGGCGTGCACCTGACGCGGCCTTGTTTGTGGGCTCGGGCAAAGCACAGGAAATCAAAGAAATGGCCGTGCTCCATGGCGCCTCTGAAATACTCTTTGATCAGGCCTTAAGCCCTGCGCAACAACGTAATTTGGAGCGCCTGTTAGACATGCCGGTCAATGACAGGACCATGCTTATCTTGCAAATTTTTGCGCAGCGCGCCCGCAGTCACGAGGGAAAGTTACAGGTGGAATTGGCACGATTGCAGTACCTCAGCACCCGGTTGGTTCGCCGTTGGTCCCATTTGGAACGTCAACGCGGCGGTATTGGTAACCGTGGCGGCCCAGGGGAGACCCAAATTGAGTTGGACAGGCGCATGATTGGCGAGTCCATCAAGCGCACCAAAGAGCGCCTAGACAAGGTGAAGAAACAGCGCCATACGCAGCGACGCCAGCGAGAGCGCAACCAAGTCTTTAATGTTTCTTTGGTCGGCTATACCAATGCGGGCAAATCTACCTTGTTCAATGCCTTGGTGAAGGCGCGTGCCTATGCAGCTGATCAATTGTTTGCCACCTTGGACACCACCACGCGTCAACTCTATTTGTCAGATGGCAGTGCAAATGGCTGCCAAATTTCCTTATCTGATACTGTGGGGTTTATCCGTGATTTACCCCATGGCTTGGTCGACGCGTTTGCGGCGACTTTGCAAGAAGCCACCAGTGCCGACCTGTTGCTGCATGTGGTGGACTGCTCGCACCCTGATTACCCAGAGCAAATCGTTCAGGTGCAATCTGTTTTAGACGATATAGGTGCCACAGATGTAGCTCAGTTGTTGGTGTTTAACAAGGTGGATGCTTTGTCCAGCGACCAACAACCTAGAATGTTGCAAGATGTTTTCATCATGGATGGAGCGGCTTTACCGCGAATTTTTGTCAGCGCACAAACAGGGGCCAATCTTGAAATTTTGCGTCAACGTCTGCTGGAGACTGCACTTGAAGCGACCCAGCGCCCCTTATCCCTTAGCATTTCACCGGTAAACGTTTGATTCCAAAGTATGACTTCAGGTTTAGGCACAATGGCGGCTTGCCACTTTTTTTGATTGACTGCGCATGAATTTCTTAACTTGGCTTTGGCCTATTCGACGACGCTTAGCGGGTATGTTCAATTTGAACGACGGCCGTTGGGGCAGAGGCGATGACGCCAACCCCCAAAACAACGGCTCGACACCGCCTCCCGAGGGCCCTCAACCGCCCCCCGCGGATGATGGCAGACGCCCACGTCCCTCTGCGTCTAATGGGCCACCCGATTTGGATGAACTTTGGCGAGAACTCAACCGCAAATTGAATAAATTTTTGGGACAAAACCGCGGCGGTGGCAATCAGCCACCCGGCGGTGGCGGCGGTGGATTTAACCCTGATTTCAAGCAAGCCCGTGGTTTGCTGGGCTTGGCCGCAGGTGTCGTGGTCTTGATTTGGTTGGCTACAGGTTTCTTCATTGTCCAAGAGGGTCAGCAAGCCGTTATCACCCAATTTGGGCGTTACCACAGCACAGCAGGTGCAGGTTTCAATTGGCGCGCCCCTTTTCCTATTCAACGTCATGAAGTGGTGTTTGTCACCCAGATTCGCTCGCTCGATGTTGGGCGCGACACCATCATCAAGGCCACTGGTTTGCGTGAGTCAGCGATGTTGACCGAAGATGAAAACATCGTGGAAATCAAGTTCGCGGTTCAGTACCGGTTGACTGATGCAAGAGCTTATTTGTTCGAAAGCAAAAACCCTACAGATGCTGTCATGCAAGCAGCTGAAACTGCGGTGCGTGAAGTGGTGGGCAAAATGCGCATGGATGCTGCATTGTCTGAAGACCGTGAGCAAATCGCTCCGCGTGTGCGCAAGATCATGCAAGGCATTTTGGACCAGTACAACGTGGGTATCGAGGTGGTCGGCATCAACTTGCAACAAGGCGGTGTGCGACCTCCCGAGCAAGTTCAGGCGGCTTTTGACGATGTGCTCAAAGCCGGTCAAGAGCGCGAACGTGCAAAAAATGAAGCCGAGGCTTATGCCAACGATGTGATTCCTCGTGCCGTGGGTTCTGCTTCACGCCTCAAGCAAGAGGCTGACGCTTACAAGTCCCGTATCGTGGCGCAGGCCCAAGGTGATGCGCAGCGCTTCAAGTCGTTGTACTCGGAATACCAAAAAGCGCCCCAAGTCACCCGCGATCGCTTGTACATCAATGCCATGCAAGAAATCTACAGCAGCGTGACCAAGGTGTTGGTCGAGTCCAAGCAGGGTTCTAATATGTTGTACCTGCCGCTGGACAAAATCATGCAACTCAGCGGCACACCTGCCACTGCTGCTGCCAACCCCGCTGTAAACCCTGGCAACACCCTGGATAGCAGTGGATCTGTTCCCAGTCCCGCCATGCCTTCTTCCTCCTCTGATAGCCGTGGTCGTGACAGCCGTCAACGCGACCGCGATTTGCGATGAATTGCCAGCCATGAACAAAATAGGTCTTTACATTTCTTCCGCCATGCTTGCGTTGCTGCTGCTGAGCTCAACGATTTTTGTGGTGGATCAGCGCCAATTTGGTGTGGTGTATTCACTGGGACAAATCAAAAAGGTTATTACGGAACCTGGTTTGAACTTCAAATTGCCGCCCCCTTTCCAAAACGTCAATTTCATCGACAAGCGTTTGTTGACATTGGATAACGTGGACTCTGAACCCATGCTCACAGCCGAGAAGCAACGCATGGTGATCGACTGGTATGTGCGTTGGCGCATTTCCGACCCCTCGCAGTACATCCGTAACGTGGGTTTGGATGAAAAAGCCGGCGCGCAGCAACTCACCCGTGTGGTGCGCAATGCTTTCCAAGAAGAAATCAATAAGCGAACAGTGAAAGACTTGCTGTCACTCAAGCGTGAAGCCTTGATGGTGGACGTCAAGCGCGAAGTACTTGAGATTGTCAAAGGCGAAAAGCCATGGGGTATTGATGTGGTTGACGTACGCATCACCCGTGCCGATTATGTAGACACCATCACCGAGTCGGTTTACCGCCGAATGGAAGCTGAGCGTAAACGTGTGGCCAATGAATTGCGATCAACCGGTGGCGCTGAAGGAGAAAAAATCCGTGCGGATGCCGATCGCCAACGTGAAGTCACTTTGGCCAATGCTTACCGAGATGCCCAAAAAATCAAGGGTGAGGGAGACGCCGAAGCCGCACGTTTGTATGCCGATGCATTTGGCAAAGACCCCCAGTTCGCACAGTTCTACCAAAGCATTGAAGCGTACAAAGCCAGCTTCAATAAAAAGTCGGATGTGATGGTTTTAGACCCTAGCACCGATTTCTTCAAAGCCATGCGCGGTAGTGGCGCAGCTAACGCTGGCGCCGCTAAAAAATAAGCCGTTCTGCTGCGATGGACAGCCACACCCTGTGGGTTGCTTTGGCCTTGGTGCTCATCATCGAGGGCTTGTTTCCCTTCGCCTCTCCGCAGGCCTGGAAGCGTGCATTTTTGTCCCTGATGCAAATGGACGATGGGCAGGTTAGATTCATTGGATTGAGTTGCATTGTGGCGGGCATGCTGCTGCTTTGGTGGCTACTCTAGTGTCCCAGTAGAATCCTTTTTTTAACAGCTATCCCCCTCATGACTGCTTGGGTCTTGCCAGATCATATTGCCGATGTTTTGCCCTCTGAGGCCAGGCACATCGAAGAGCTCAGACGTTTGTGCTTAGACACTGCACGGGTCTTTGGCTATGAGCTCGTCATTCCCCCATTGATGGAGCACATTGAATCCCTTTTGTCTGGCACCGGTAGCTCGCTTGATCTGCAAACCTTCAAGATGGTGGACCAGTTGTCTGGGCGTACTTTGGGCCTGAGGGTGGACACCACGCCACAAGTTGCCCGCATTGACGCTCATTTGCTCAACCGCGCTGGGGTTACCCGTCTTTGCTACTGTGGACCTACGCTGCACACCCGTGCACCCGGTCCTTACGCTACCCGCGAGCCTTTACAGTTCGGCGCCGAAATTTATGGACACGCTGGCCTTGAAGCTGATCTGGAGATTTTGCAACTGGCCTTGCAGTGTTTGAAAAGCAGCGATGTCGACTCCCTGAATGTCGATTTAAGTGATTCACGCATTCTTCCTGCCCTGCTGCGAGACCAAGGCATGACGGCTTCTCAGCATGACGCGATTGCGAAAGCCTTGGCCCACAAAGATATCAGTGCCATGCGCAGCATAGGTGCGTCTTTGCCCCCTGCATTGCGTGAAGCCTTGGTGGCCTTGGTACAGCTTTACGGTGGCTTGGATGTTCTTGACCATGCCGAGACAGCGTTCAAAGACTGGCCAGAGGTCTTGCTTGCCCTGTCGCAGATGCGTTGGTTGGCAAACCATGTCCATGGACATCAAGTCAGTATCGATCTGGCAGATTTGCGAGGAGCCGCTTATTACAGTGGTCCTCGATTTGCTGTGTTTGTACCCGAGGTCAGCGATGCCTTGGTGCGTGGTGGTCGTTACGACGAGGTGGGTGCCTTGTTTGGGCGCAAGCGTCCAGCCGCAGGCTTTAGCCTTGATATCAAAGCCTTGGTCAGTCTGATTCAACGCCCAGTCCCGCAAGCGGCCATTCGCGCACCTTGGGGAGAAGATGCAGGTTTGCATCAAGCAATTGCCAAATTACGCGAACAAGGGCATACGGTGGTCTGTATGCTGCCTGGTCATGACAGCGAGGTTGATGAATTTCACTGTGATCGAGAGCTTGTTTTTCTCAAGGGTCAATGGATACTCCAGCCCTTAGCCTCAACTTGAATCCATACACCATGAGTAAACAACACGGACGTCATGTCGTCGTCGTAGGCACCCAGTGGGGCGATGAGGGTAAAGGCAAATTGGTCGATTGGTTGACCGAGTTTTCGCAAGGGGTGGTGCGTTTCCAGGGCGGACACAATGCCGGCCATACGCTCGTCATCAACGGCGTGAAAACCGCGTTGCACCTCATACCCAGCGGCATCATGCGAGCAGGTGTGAAGTGCTACATAGGCAACGGCGTGGTGCTTTCATGCGGGAAATTGCTAGAAGAAATTCAAGGATTAGAAAAGGCGGGTGTAGAGGTGCGATCTCGCTTGCGCATCAGCGAAGCCTGTCCGCTTATTTTGCCGTTTCATGCTGCTTTGGACATAGCCCGAGAAGCCGCCCGTGAACAAGGTGGGGTCGAGAAAATTGGTACCACGGGCCGGGGCATTGGCCCCGCTTATGAAGACAAGATTGCGCGCCGTGCTTTACGTGTTCAAGATCTTAAGCACCCAGAGCGCTTCGCCAGTAAGTTACGTGAACTCCTTGACCTGCACAACCATGTGTTGACCACGTTCTTGGGTTCTGACAAATTTGTTTTCCCCGATGCTTTCAAGCCTTTCATCAGCCAAGGCAAGGTGCAATTCCAAGCTGTCTTCGATGAAGCCATGGACCATGCCAAACAAATTTTGCCCATGGTGGCAGATGTCTCGCGTGAACTCAATGACGCACACCACGCTGGCTCTAATTTGTTATTTGAAGGCGCACAAGGCACCTTGCTCGATGTCGATCATGGCACTTACCCTTTTGTAACTTCCAGCAATTGCGTCGCTGGCAATGCGGCCGCTGGTTCTGGTGTCGGACCAGGCCTCTTGCATTACATCCTGGGCATCACCAAGGCCTATTGCACCCGCGTAGGCGGCGGTCCTTTCCCCACCGAACTCGACTGGGATGTAGAAGGAACACCAGGCTGGCATATGAGCAATGTCGGCGCGGAAAAAGGTACCACCACTGGGCGATTCAGGCGTTGCGGTTGGTTTGATGCTGCTTTGCTCAAACGAAGTGCACAAGTCAATGGATTGAGCGGTCTTTGTATCACCAAGTTGGATGTGTTGGACGGTTTGACTGAACTCAAGCTCTGCATCGCTTACGAATTGGACGGCGCCACCATTGATATTTTGCCTATGGGTGCAGATGACATCGCCAGGTGCAAGCCGATTTACGAAACCATGCCCGGTTGGAGTGACAGTACCGTGGGTATCACCGATTACGCCAAACTCCCCTCTCAAGCACGAGCCTATTTGGAGCGCATTGCGCAGGTCACAGGGGTTCCTATTCATTTGATTTCCACCAGCCCGGACCGTGACCACACCATCATGGTTCGCCACCCTTTTCGCGACTGATTTCTCTCAAGAAAGTACATCCATGTTGACTGAAGACGGTAAGCATTTGTATGTGTCTTATGACGAGTACCACAACCTCCTTGAGAAACTTGCCATCAAGATTCACCAATCTGGCTGGGAGTTCGACACGATTTTGTGCTTGGCCCGAGGCGGTATGCGCCCAGGTGACGTGCTTTCACGTATTTTTGACAAGCCTTTGGCGATCATGTCCACCAGTTCCTACCGCTCTGATGGTGGAACTGTTCAGGGCCATTTAGACATTGCGCGCTACATCACTACCCCTAAAGGTGAAATCGCTGGTCGTGTGTTGTTGGTCGATGACTTGGCCGATTCTGGTCATACCTTGAACGCTGTCATCGATTTGCTTCGCAACAATTATTCGCCCATCACGGAGTTGCGAAGTGCGGTGATTTGGACCAAGGGCGTGTCCAGTTTCACCCCCGATTTTTCAGTGGAGTACTTGCCCACCAACCCATGGATTCACCAGCCTTTTGAGGCTTATGACACCACGCGGCCAGAAAAATTGCTGGAGAAATGGCGGGTCTAAGGCATGAAGCCAGTCACTTCGCTGATCCACCACGATTACCAAGCACCGAAAGATTTTGCTTCGCCGCAGATTGCGGTTCATAAAGCTTCTACGGTTATTTTTCCCAATGTTCAAGCCATGCGAGACCGCACTTGGCTTGATAAAAAGGGCTACACCTATGGCCTACATGGGACACCCACGACGTTTACCTTAGAAGAGCGTATTTGTCACCTAGAGGGCGCTCAACATGCGGTGTTGGTACCAAGTGGACTTGCTGCGATCTCTTTGGCCAATATTGCTTTGCTTAAACATGGGGACGAAGTTTTATTGCCTGACAACGTCTATGGCCCTCACAAAACATTTGCCGAGGGGGAGTTAAAGCAATGGGGCATCAGCTACCAACTTTATAACCCGATGGATCTTGCCGATCTCTCCTCGCGTATCACGTCTCAAACCCGTTTGGTCTGGATAGAAGCGGCAGGGTCGGTAACGCTAGAGTTTCCCGATGTGCTTGAAATGGTTCGTTTGGCGCGTAGCAAAGGCGTGCTAACAGCGCTTGACAACACCTGGGGTGCGGGTTTGGCGTTTGCCCCCTTTGATCTTGCGCCTGCACTTGGCGCTATGTCACTAGGCGTAGACATCAGCGTTCACGCCCTGACCAAATTCCCCAGTGGTGGTGGTGATGTGTTGATGGGCAGCGTCACCACATGCGATGACCATTTGGCTAAGTTGCTCAAACTCAGCCATATGCGTTTAGGCCTTGGTGTGGGTGCGAATGACGCTGAATTGGTGTTGCGTTCTTTGCCAAGCATGGAGTTGCGCTACAGGCAACAAGACACCTCTGCGCGGGCGTTGGCTGCATGGTGTTTGTTGCAACCGGCGTTTGCGCAGGTGCTACACCCCGCGGTGCTTGCTTCACCTGGCCATGCGAACTGGCGTCGTCTGTGTGCAGGCGATTTGCCCGCACCAGGACCCGTTCATTCTGCAGGATTGGCAGCGGCTTTGCTGGGTTTGCGGATGCATCCAGCGATCAGTCAAGCGCAACTCGATACATTTTGTGATGCACTGCGGCTGTTCAAATTGGGTTTTAGCTGGGGTGGCCCCATGAGCTTGGTGGTTCCTTACCATTTGCGTGAGTTGCGCATGATGTCAAACGAGGCTTTGTTAGAAGGCGGCTTTGTGCGTTTATCCGTTGGCTTGGAGGCTGTCGAGGACTTGATTGACGATATGTCACAGGCGCTCATCAAAGCCGGCCTCTAATCTGTTTGCGCGATCAACTGCTTGGCCAATGCTTGCAGCGATGCTTCATGATGGTCATTTAATTCTGCTTTGAGGGCATCCGGCCAGCAGCGAAAATTCCGCTCAACAGACCGCGCATAGGTGGGGTCATAGTGGTGCAATAACAATTCCTGTACCACTTGGCGAACATGCCCAGCACGAATAAGTTCCTGCCATTTTTCAATAACGGCTTTCCCACGTGCTTCGATCAAGGTGGTTAGCCTTTCGCAAAACTGCCCAGGTTGTTGAACAAAGAATGCATAGTCCTCCATCAACAGTTCCACTCTTGCTGGCAATGGCAATGACAAGTCGATACATGCGCTTGCTCGCATGGTCTCCATGAGGGTTTCGGGAACGCTGACATTGCCCACTTTTTTGCTTTCTGCTTCGACATAGACCACTTTGTTTGGGTCAAACTGACGAAGCGCATTCCAAATACGCATGTCAAATTGTTTTTGACTCGGTTGGGCCTGCCCTGGAACGCGACCCAACACTGAACTGCGGTGCACTGCCAGCGCTTCAAGGTCTAAAACTTGCGCACCTTCTGCAGCCAAGGCGTGAAGGAGGCGAGTTTTACCAGAACCGGTGGGACCAGTGATGACCTTAAATTGAAGGCTCAAGGCCAATTGACTGGTGTCCTGAACAACGGCCGCACGAAAGGCTTTGTAGCCGCCTTCAATGACATTGACTTTGAAGCCAATTTGTCCCAGCACCAAGGCCAAAGAGCCACTGCGTTTGCCGCCTCGCCAGCAGTAAACCAATGGGCGCCAGTTTTTTGGCAAGCCCATCACATGATTTTCAATATGCCTTGCGATATTGGCGGCCACCAACGACGCACCAAGTTTGTTGGCCTCGAACGCGCCTACTTGTTTGTAAAGTGTGCCTACCTTGATGCGTTCTTCATTGGTCAGAGAGGGCCAATTCAGCGCCAAGGGCAAATGGTCTAGCTTGAACTCATCTTCGCTGCGGGCATCAATGATGCAACTCAATTGCTCGCCCTGCGCCATCAAAGTCATGGCCTCTTGCGCACTCACAAGTTCAACCGGCATCAGAGCAATTTCTTCAATGCTGGCCACACATTGGCGAGCATTCGTGGGTGTGCGGCAGCGTTGGGGTGAATACGGTCCGTTTGAAACCACTCAGCGGCATTGGGTACATCCGCAATGCCTTTCAGTAAGAAAGGAACCACGGCTGTTTTATGGGTCTTGCTCAAACGGATAAACACTTGTGAAAACTGTGCAGCGTAATCTGCTCCATAGTTAGGTGGAACTTGCATACCGACCAACAGCACTTTGGCGCCCATTGCTTGACATGCTTTGATCATCTCTTGCAAATTGTCCTCGGTCATCTTCATTGAAAACCCGCGCAATGCATCATTGGCACCAAGTTCAATGATGACAATGTCAGGTTGGTGTTGTTGTAGCAGCGCTGGTAACCGAGAGCGACCGCCTGAAGTGGTGTCACCGCTGATGCTGGCATTAATCACACGCCAACTTGACTTTTCTTGGACCAATTGCTGAGCCAACAAAGCCACCCAG
Organism: Bordetella parapertussis; assembly: GCA_945901225.1. Lineage (GTDB taxonomy): Bacteria > Pseudomonadota > Gammaproteobacteria > Burkholderiales > Burkholderiaceae_C > Limnohabitans. The sequence continues at coordinate 11,584 of CAMDKR010000007.1, forward strand.
CCGCTGCCCCGTGGCAAGCCATATTCGGCACTCAGGGAGTCGCCAACCACCAAGAGTGAACGCTCTTTGGCCAATGCCAAAGGCGCAAATACACCTTGCGTCAGCAAGCTCAAAGCCAGCAAGTTAAAGTAACGACGTCTCCACAATGCCACTGCGTATGTCCTCCAGCCTGATTACCGTCTCTCATGTCTACAAATCTGTCACCGATGCCACTGGCACCCTCGACATTCTCCGCGATATCGATTTTTCTTTAAACGCTCGACAAACCTTGGCCATTGTGGGCGCTTCTGGTTCGGGCAAAAGTACTTTGCTGGCCATCATGGCGGGCTTAGATACCCCCACCCAAGGTACGGTGCATATTGCGGGACAAGATCTGTTTGTTTTGAATGAAGACCAGCGCGCTGCATTGCGGGCCAAGCACATCGGTTTTGTCTTTCAAAGTTTCCAATTATTGGCACCCCTGACAGCCCTTGAAAACGTCATGTTGCCCTTGGAACTGTCGGGTCACCCCAGCCCAAAGCCAGTGGCCAAAGAAATGCTTGCGCGTGTGGGCCTCTCAGAACGTCTCAACCACTACCCCAAAGTCATGAGCGGAGGAGAGCAGCAGCGTGTGGCTTTGGCACGTGCTTTTGTGGTCAAACCCGATGTGTTACTGGCCGATGAGCCCACAGGCAGCTTGGACCATGCTACTGGCGAGAAAGTGATGGCGCTGATGTTGGACCTCAACCAGGAATTGGGGACGACCTTGGTATTGGTGACCCACGATATCGCTTTGAGTCAGCGCTGCGATCAGCGCCTCTTGATAGAGGCTGGACAGTCTCAACTGATCAGTTAATCATCGGGTACGGCTCTTCATCGCACGTTCAACTTCGCGCTTGCCTTCACGGTCTTTGATGGTGTCGCGTTTGTCGTGTTCTGCTTTGCCTTTGGCCAAGGCAATCTCACATTTGATGCGTCCATTTTTCCAATGCAAATTCAGCGGAACCAAGGTGTAGCCCTTTTGCTCCACCTTGCCGATCAAGCGACGAATTTCATCTTTGTGCAGCAGCAGTTTGCGAGAACGTACTGCGTCGGGGTTGACGTGGGTGGAAGCTGTCTTCAAGGGGTTGATTTGGCAGCCGATGACATACATCTCACCGCTACGAATGACCACATAGCCATCGGTAAGTTGCACCTTGCCTTCACGTGCGGCTTTGACTTCCCAGCCTTCCAAGACCATTCCCGCCTCGAGACGTTCTTCGAAAAAGTAGTTGAAGGCCGCTTTTTTGTTGTCGGCAATACGGGTAGAAGCGTCGGTTTTGGTGGCCATAAGGGGGTAATGAGAGAAAGGCGAGGTCTTTACAATCGCCACAACCGCCAACTTGGCAGAGCCCCCATTCTATGAAAACCATCGAGAAGTCTGTCCTAATCTGGTTTAGCGCACAAGAGATGTTCAATTTGGTCGTTGATGTGGACAGCTATCCCGCGTTTTTGCCATGGTGCGACAAGACCGAGATACTGGAGCAAACACCTGACGCCATGACCGCACGCATAGGTATGGCGTTTGGTGGTTTGCATAAAAGCTTCACCACCCGCAACACCCACGTGGCAGGTCGACAAGTGCAGCTGAGCTTGGTGGATGGCCCCTTCAAGCACCTGCATGGCGAGTGGAATTTTGTGCCCTTGGGTGAAGAGCGTGCTTGCCGCATTGAACTCAAGTTGTCGTACAGCTTTGACTCCATGTTCGGCGCCTTGGTAGGACCCGTGTTCGACCGCATTGCAGCCACCTTGGTCGACGCATTTGTCAAACGTGCAGAGACCGTCTACCCCTCATGAAGATCGAAGTGGCGATTGCACTAGGACCCCGTCAGGTAGCTACTGCGCAAATCAGCATTCATGACGTTATCAATGTGCAGCAAGCACAAGCGATGGCCTTGGCGCAACTGGGTTTAGCACAAGAGGGTCAGACTGTCTGGGCTTATGCGGTATGGGGTAAAAGGGTTGAACTGACAACACCGCTGAACGACGGCGATAGGCTGGAGTTGCTGCGCCCCTTGACTGTGGACCCCAAAGAGGCGCGACGCCTGCGCTTTAACCAGCAAGGCAGCCGCGCAGCAGGCCTGTTTGCCAAACGACGCCAAGGTGCGAAAGCGGGTTACTGAACTGTTTGTTGCGCTGCAAACAGCAGCCTTTCTGTCACTTCAACCAATGTTTGGCGGTCATAGGGTTTAAGCAAGAAATCATCAGCACCAGCATCTATAAATCTTTCCCTGTCACTTGAGTTGACATTGGCCGATAAGCCGAGAATGGGCAGGCGCTGTCCTTGATGGTCCACAGTACTGCGTATCGATTTGCTGGCTTCAATACCGTCCATCTGCGGCATGACCATGTCCATGAATACCAAATCAAAGCCTTCAGTGTTGATGGCTTGCAAAGCAGCCAAACCGTCTTCTGACTCTGTGATGAGTGATTGGGGGTATTCCAATTTCAAAATTTGACGCAACAGCAGGCGGTTCATGGCCACATCATCAACAATCAAAAAACGCCAGGCATGCTGCTGTTGATTGGCGAAGCGAGGATGCTGAACATGCTCTGGGACTTTGGCTTGTGCGGGTACAAGCGGAACAGTAAACCAAAACACACTGCCATGCCCTAGCTGGCTTTTAACGCCAATCTCGCCGCCCATGAGTTCGACCAAGCGCTTGGAGATGGCCAAGCCCAAACCGTTGCCGCCGTACACCGCCTGGGTTTGCACTGTGGCTTGCGAAAAGCGCTCAAACACTTTTGCCTGTTGGTCCTCGGAGATGCCGATACCCGTGTCCTCGACTTCAAACACCAATGACTGATTGCTTTGCTTGACCCTTAGCATCACATGGCCTTGCTGGGTGAATTTGATGGCGTTACCCAGCAAATTAACCAATACCTGCATCAATCGGTGACGATCCGCCAAGACCCATGCGGGCAGGCCTTCGTCAATCTGACTTTGAAAGACCAGTCGCATGCTTTTGATGCGGTTGTCAAACAAGTCCATGGCATGTGCCACGGTTTTACGCAACTCAAAGGGTTCGGGGTGTATACCCAATTTGCCCGATTGGAATTGCGAATAGTCCAGTACATCGTTGATCACGGTGAGCAAATGCTCACCCGACTGCTGGGTGAGTTGCAATACCTCCATGGCCTTGGAATTAGCAGCTTGGGAGGATTGGAGCAAGTCATTAAAGCCCATGATGGCGTTCATGGGGGTTCGCAGTTCATGGCTGACGGAGGCAATGAACTGGTCACGAATATCAGATATTGCTTGCAGCTCTTGGCGTTTGACTTCGAGTTCATCGTTGCGGACTTTGATCTCTGCAATGGCTTTGTTGCTAAAGCCTTGGTAAATCAGTGTCAAAGAAATCAAGCTGCTGGATGTGACGAAATACACAAAAAAAGCATAGATCTCATGGGTTTTGTTCAGGGGCGTGTTGTTGGGGAGTACGTCCAGATAGGTCAGCGCCGACATGACAAGTTGCAATGCGATGACGATACCTGTCCAAATCCAACCTGCTCGGCGGCTCACCATGTAAATCATCAAAATGGGGATGAGGTAGAGCCAATTGATACGGGGTGAAAGAATACCTTGGCTGAACCATGAGGCCAAGGTGATGTGTATCGCTGCATAGACACACACAAAGCTCAGCAATCCTTTCGCAGACACACCTGCATTGAGCATAACCAAGCTCAATGCGATTACCGCCATAAAGGCATAGCGACCTTCTTGGCTGCCAATTTGTGGGGTCAAAACAGCAATCAGAGCGATCACGATCAGCAGGACCACACCAGAATAAAACACAAAGGGCATGCGTCCTTCTCGCAAGCGCCTGGGCGTGATGTGTTGAAGTGACTCGTACAAGCTCATCTCGCCAATCTCCAGCAACGCAGCACACAGGCGTGGAGTGCATCTTGTTCAAGCGGCTTGAACACAATGTCGTTCATTCCGGCTTCTAAACATTGCGCATGGTCGTTGGTGTTGCTGCTGGCGGTCAGACCAATGACCTTCACGCTGTGTGTCGGGCTTGGCATGCGCCGAATGTGTTGTGTGGCTTGCAGTCCGTCCATGTCTGGCATGAACATGTCCATCAGCACCACATCGACAGGATGGTTTTGCAGCCAATGCAGGGCCTCTTTGCCTGAAAGGGCGGTATGAACTTGGCAGGCGGGCCATATTTTTTTGAGTAAGCCCTGGGCGACCATCAGGTTGACAGCTTGGTCGTCCACCACCAAAAAGACAGAGGGTGAACCCAATTCAGCCGAGGTGAGTTCATTTGAATCGCCATGTGATGGTGGTGATTCGGTGACAAGCAAAGGCAGTTCTACCCAAAACAAGGAACCGCGATCTGCGACGCTGTTCAGGCCAATCTGTCCGCTTTGCAGTTGCACCAATTTTTCACAAATCGACAAACCCAATCCTGTACCGCCATACAAATTGACCGCACTGGAGGAGGCTTTCTCGAACCTGCCAAAAATGTTCGATGCCTGTGCAGGCGTCATACCTATGCCTGTGTCTTGCACTTCAATGCGCAAGCCCATCTCGCAACGCTTGAAATGCAGTTCAATAGCCCCTTGCATTGTGAACTTCAAGGCGTTGTCTAACAAGTTGTGAATCAATTGAGTAAACCGTTTACGGTCTAGCATGACCCATTGGGGCAGCAGTGGGTCTATGCTGCAAATGGCTTGCAAATGTTTTGCGCCAGCTTGTTGACTCAGGGTTTGGGCCATTCCAGCAAAGCCGTCCTGCAAGGCATAGGGCTCTAGGCCAAGACGCATGCGTTGTGCTTGCAGCTGTGAAAAATCCAAAATATCGTTCACCAAGGCAAGCAAATGCTGTGTGGACTCACGGATCATGTCTACCCGGTCGGTGTCTAAGGTGTTGCTACCCACTTGGTCTCGCAGAACCGCGTTCAAACCCAAAATGGCGTTCATCGGCGTACGAAGTTCGTGCCCTACAGATGCAATGAATTCGTCTTTATGGCTTTGGGCACGAATCAATTCTTGGTGAAGATTTCGCAGTTCATGACCGCGCATTTGCAGGTTTTCCAACTGTTTTTGTTGACTGTTGTCTAAAAAATCAAGAATCACAATCAAAGTGATGGCGCCTAGCATTTTGTTGGCGAAAGCCCATAAAACCATGTCCTTTGAAGCGTTGGTCTGTGGGTCTATCCATCCCGCTTGAGAGGCCAGCAAAATCAAGAATAAGGCATTGATATGCAAAAAAAGCCATGCCACCGCCGCTCGTTTGCTGAGCAACACAAAAGGCATCAAAGACAGACCGGCAATCCATATCATGAGAACAGAAGCAGTTCCGCCAGTAACAAAAATCAAATAGAGCAATAAGCAGCTGGCAACCAGCATGATCAAGTTCACTGCCCAGAACCAATTCAAACCTCGCCTGAACGCTAGCCCTAAAACTGCAAAACAAACCCCTGCCCACATGAGAACTAAAGGGTTGTATTGCTTGTTTGGAATCCAACCCGTGATAAAGCAAGTCAAGAAACCAATGAGCGAAAAAAGTTCTATAAATTGGCTTTTCCAAACCTCAATCGCTTGATTTTCTTTAGCCAAAGCACGAGGGAAAAATTTTGTAATCAGCGCATGCATTGAAAATATCGGGGCTGTATTGCTTTTAATGGGTTGTCTGAATAATAAGCCAAGGCGTTTGGGCACCTGATTCGCATGCCGGTATGATCGCGTTTTTGGAGACATACCATGCGTCTGCTTGGCAAAGCGCTGACCTTCGACGATGTGTTGCTGGTGCCAGCCTATTCTCAAGTCCTGCCCAAGGACACCCAACTCTCAACGCAATTTTCACGCCGTATCGCCTTGAACCTGCCCTTGGTGTCTGCCGCCATGGACACGGTCACCGAAGCGCGCTTGGCCATCGCCATTGCCCAAGAGGGCGGCATGGGTATCGTGCATAAAAATCTGACGGCGGAGCAGCAGGCAGCAGAGGTCGCCAAAGTCAAGCGCTATGAAAGCGGTGTGTTGCTTGACCCTGTGGTCATCACCCCCCAGCACACGGTTCGTCAAGTGATGTCCATGTCAGAACAAATGGGCATCTCTGGTTTTCCGGTGTGTGATGGCGGCAAAGTGGTGGGCATTGTCTCCGGACGAGACTTGCGTTTTGAAACACGCTACGACGTGCAAGTAAAAGAGATCATGACACCTCGTGAGCGATTGATCACCGTGCCCGAAGGCACAACCCCAGAGCAAGCCAAGGCCTTGCTCAATAAACATAAATTAGAACGCTTGTTGGTGGTCAATGACGCTTTTGAACTCAAAGGCCTCATCACGGTGAAAGACATTACCAAGCAAACCAGTTTCCCCAATGCCGCACGGGATGCTTCGGGTCGATTGCGGGTCGGCGCTGCGGTGGGCGTGGGACCAGGTACCGAAGAGCGGGTGGCTGCATTGGTTAAAGCGGGTGTGGACGCCATCGTGGTGGACACGGCGCATGGTCACAGCCATGGTGTGATTGAGCGTGTACGTTGGGTGAAACAAAACTACCCAGACATTGATGTGGTGGGCGGCAATATCGCCACCGGTGCTGCCGCCTTGGCCTTGGTAGAGGCGGGTGCCGATGGCGTGAAAGTAGGCATCGGTCCAGGCTCGATTTGCACCACACGCATTGTGGCCGGTGTGGGTGTTCCGCAAATCACTGCCATTGATAACGTGGCCATGGCTTTGCAAGGAACAGGTGTGCCCTTGATTGCCGATGGGGGCATTCGCTACAGCGGCGACATTGCCAAAGCCATTGCCGCAGGTGCTTCTTGCGTCATGATGGGTGGCATGTTTGCAGGCACCGAAGAAGCGCCTGGCGAGGTCATTCTTTATCAGGGCCGCAGTTACAAAAGCTACCGTGGCATGGGCAGCATCGGTGCCATGCAACAAGGCAGTGCTGATCGCTACTTCCAAGAAGCCACCACAGGAAACCCCAACGCAGACAAATTGGTGCCCGAAGGCATTGAAGGCCGGGTGCCCTACAAAGGTTCGATGGTCAGCATCGTTTACCAAATGGCTGGGGGTGTGCGTGCGGCCATGGGCTATTGCGGTTGTGCCAGCATTCAAGACATGCGTAACCGCGCAGAGTTTGTGGAAATATCCACTGCTGGTATGCGCGAAAGCCATGTGCACGATGTGCAAATCACCAAAGAAGCGCCGAATTACCGCGCTGATTAATTTGCCATTGCGCAGGTATCCACCATGTCACATGACAGTATTTTGATTCTTGATTTCGGCTCGCAAGTTACCCAACTGATAGCTCGCCGTGTGCGTGAAGCGCATGTCTACTGTGAAGTCCATCCCTGTGATGTCTCCGACGACTGGGTTCGTGCGTACGCCAAAGATGGAAATCTCAAGGGCATCATCTTGTCGGGCAGCCACGCCAGTGTGTACGAAGTGGACGACCGTGCACCGGATGCGGTGTTTGAATTGGGTATCCCTGTGTTGGGCATTTGCTATGGCATGCAAACCATGGCGCAGCAACTCGGTGGCAAGGTGGAAGCAGGGCATACCCGTGAGTTTGGCTATGCCGAGGTGCGAGCCAGAGGCCACACCGCGCTACTGAAAGACATTGCCGACTTCACCACGCCCGAAGGCCACGGCATGCTGAAAGTGTGGATGAGCCATGGTGACAAAGTCACCGAATTGCCCTCAGGCTTTAAGTTGATGGCCAGCACCGACAGTTGCCCCATCGCTGGCTTTGCTGATGAAGCTCGCCATTTTTACGGTGTGCAGTTCCACCCTGAAGTGACGCACACGCTGCAGGGCAGGGCTTTGCTGAACCGTTTTGTGCTGGATATTTGCAAGGCGTCTCCTGACTGGGTGATGGGCAACTACGTCGAAGAAGCGGTCGCGCGGATTCGTGAGCAAGTAGGTGCTGAAGAAGTCATCTTAGGTTTGTCGGGTGGTGTGGATTCGTCCGTTGCAGCTGCGCTCATACACCGCGCCATAGGCGACCAACTCAGCTGTGTGTTTGTCGACCATGGTTTGCTGCGCTTGAACGAAGGCGACGCGGTGATGGAAATGTTTGAGGGCAAGCTTCACGCCAAGGTCATTCGTGTGGATGCCAGCGACTTGTTCTTAGGAAAGTTGGCGGGTGTGGCTGACCCCGAGGCCAAACGCAAAATCATTGGCGCAGAATTTGTAACGGTGTTCAAACAAGAAGCTGCCAAACTCAAAGCAGGTACTGGCGGCCACAAGGGGGCTACCTTTTTAGCGCAAGGCACGATTTACCCTGATGTGATTGAAAGCGGTGGCGCCAAAAGCAAAAAAGCTGTCACCATCAAAAGCCACCATAACGTGGGCGGCTTGCCCGAGCAGCTGGGCTTGAAGCTGCTTGAACCCTTGCGCGATTTGTTCAAGGACGAGGTGCGTGAACTGGGTGTGGCCTTGGGTTTGCCGCATGACATGGTGTACAGACATCCCTTCCCCGGTCCTGGCCTGGGTGTTCGCATCTTGGGTGAAGTGATAAAAGAATACGCTGATTTGCTGCGACGAGCAGACGCCATCTTCATCGAAGAACTGCGCAACACGCCGTTTGAGGGCGATGCATCCTTGGTGGCTTTTGGCGGTACCCAAGCGCCGCGCAATTGGTACGAAGCCACCAGTCAAGCCTTTGTGGTGTTCTTGCCCGTGAAAAGCGTGGGGGTGATGGGGGATGGCCGAACCTACGACTATGTGGTCGCTTTGCGAGCCGTGGTGACCAGTGATTTCATGACCGCAGATTGGGCCGAGTTGCCCTATGCATTGCTGAAGAAAGTGTCGGGTCGCATCATCAACGAGGTTCGCGGTATCAACAGGGTGGTGATGGATGTGAGCAGCAAGCCACCTGCGACCATTGAATGGGAATAGGGTGATATTCCCTTATATTTAATAAGCCCTATATATTTACTCCTTTTAGAGGTGAGAATATTTCCCTTTATCGTGTTTGCCCCAAGATCTGGCAATGGGCTTGATAGATTTCAAGGTTTTCAAAACACGATTTTTATTTTTCAATGATCAGAGTTTTATTGGTTGATGACCACCCTGTCGTGCGAGCAGGGTACAAGCGTTTGCTCGAATACGATTCAAACATTGAGGTGGCAGCCGAGGCGAGTGACGCTGAATCTGCTTACATGGCATTTGTGGTCTATCACCCGGATGTCACGGTGTTGGACTTGTCAATGCCGGGCGTAAGCGGCTTGAGTTTGTTGCAGAAGATGTTGATGCGTGACCCTAATGCAAAAGTACTGATCTGCTCTATGTACGACTCCCACACGATCAGGCAAAAAGCCTTCCAAGCAGGTGCTAAAGCGTTTGTATCCAAGAATGTTGCACCAGAAAAATTGCTGCTGTCGATTCATGCCGCTTATGTGGGTGAAGAATTTGTGGATACAGATGCGCATTCATCATTGAGCCAAAGTGACACAGATGAAGAGTTGGATCGCATCAACTCCCTTACTTTGCGAGAGCTAGAGTTATTTCGATTGTTGGCCCAAGGCAAGACCATCAGCTACTGCGCAAAAGTCATGAACTTGAATGAAAAGACGGTTTACAACCGTCAAACCAAGATCAGAGAAAAACTCAAAGTCGATACATTGGCTGGTTTGGTTCACTTGGCGCAACGCCATAAAATCATCGAACCCAACTTTGTTGCATAGTGTTTTCAGTTTTTTTTTGAACACATCTGACCCTCGTGGGAAATATTCACAACATTAAATCTCTAGGTAGTTCTACTAGGTAATTGTTCAATATGCAAAGCCCAAAATTCATGAGAAATTTAATTTTTGATAGTCAATTTCTTTATTGATTTCTCAGGTGAATTGGATTTCTTGCGTTAGTATCAACCCTCAGTCGCTCTTAGTTTTTTAAGAGTTAGCTTTGCACAAAATGGAGAAAGAATGAAATTTTCAAAACAAATGAAATCAGGAATGATTGCAGCCGGCGTTGCTGCAACTGCACTGATGGGCGCACAGTCTGCATTGGCAGTCAGTGTCAAGGTAGATCAATTTGTCGAAGCCAAAGACCCATGGGGCATGGCCGCGATGAAAGACGGCACCTTTTTCTTCACTGAAAAATGCGCTGGACTCTCCGTTCGCACACCATCAGGAAGCATCAACAAATTGTTGGGCATCGGTGGTTCATCTGGTTTCTCCGCAACCAAAAATGATTTGTTTTGCGACGGACAAGCTGGTGTTTTAGGTGTTGCAGTTGACCCAGAGTTTGAAAAAAATCGCTTCGTCTATTTGCGCTCCACCTCCAAAGGTGATAACCGTGCATTTGGTGGCTATGCCAACATTTTGATGCGCATGAAGGTTAGCGCCGACATGAAGAGCGTTTCCGACGTGACGGAAATCATCACCGACATGGGTTACAAGCCCAAGAAATCTAACCACCCCTTTGGCGGCCCTGGTGCGCACAACGGTGGTGCTTTGGCATTCGGACCTGATGGTTTCTTGTATGTGACGATTGGCGACAACCACAGCGGCCCCGGCCCACAAGACGGCACCAAACTGGTCGGTAAAGTGTTGCGTGTTGACCGCGACGGCAAAGCCGCTGCAGGCAACAACCCACCCGCTGGTTTTGACAAGCGTATCTTCACCTACGGTCACCGCAATCCTCAAGGCGTCACTTTCCGTGGTAACGATGTTTACATTTCGGAAAATGGACCTTGGCACAGCGATGAAGTCACCAAGCTCGTCAATGGCGGCAATGGTGGCTGGGACCCCCGTGACAACGTGAACGGTCGTCCTGCTTGTCCTGATGGCTACTGCGGTTACTCACCCAACCAAATGGGTGCTATGCCTCAAAAAGAACGCGCAGCGTTCATGCCCATGACCGACCTGAAAGCCTATCCCAATGCACTGAAGCCAGCGTTCAACAACGGTGGCTTGTCACAAGGTATGTGCGGTAGCGCATGGCTGGTTGGCAAACAGTGGAAAGAGTGGGAAGGTCGCTTGGCCGTTGGCTATGCAGGTATTGGTATCCACGGCACCCCCGTTGGTAACCGTATCGACATTCTTGACGTGGCCAAAGACGGTTCGTCTGCCAAGAAGATTGAATTGTCATACCCTGACTATGCAGGCCGCGTGCGTCACTTGCATTCAGGTCCTGACGGCACCTTGTATGTGGGCGATGAGACTCGCAACGCCATCTTCAAGGTAACACCTCAGTAATGCCACTGGCTTAATGCCTCTTGAACGCGCTGCATTCGTGCAGCGCGTTTTTTCATTGAACAGCGTCTTCTCGTGTGTGTCCTTGTTACTTAACTTGTCAGCACATGGATTCTCATAATTGTGATCATGAACAACTTATCCATATTTTCTCCCGGCTCTTCTTTGACTTTTCGTTTTTTTAGCCTGGTGGTGTTCACCGCTGTATTGTTTTCTTCCAAGCAGGTTTATGCAGAAAACGATCAGCTGAAAAAACTCATGCAAACCAACAACTGCGTCGCTTGCCATCAGATTGACAAACGCAAATACGGTCCCAACTTTCTTGAGGTGGCTGAAAAATACAAAGGCGACAGCACTGTATTGGATAAATTGGCCACCAAGATCAAAGCTGGCGGCACAGGTGTATGGGGTGAGGACTACATGCCACCACAACCCCAAGTGTCTGACGCAGATGCCAAAAGCATGGCTCAATTGATCTTGACTTTAAAACCTTAAGAAGAGATTTCTATTCGCTTTGCCAAAGTTTTGCCAAGCTCTACGCCCCACTGGTCAAAAGCATTGATGCCCCAAATAGCCGCTTGGTAAAACACTTTGTGTTCATACAGTGCCATCAGTGCGCCCAAACTGTGGGGCGTGATGGCCTCTAGCCACAAGGTGGTGGAGGGGCGGTTGCCCGCATAGCTGCGGTGCGGCGACAGTTGGGTGGCTTCACTCTCAGTCATTCCCTCTTTCATCAGAAAAGACTTGGTTTCTTCAACGGTTCTGCCGATGGCCAAGGCCTGAGCCTGTGCCTTCATATTCAGCAAGACCACGCGGTGATGTTCTGTGGCCAAGGGTAATTCAGAGCCTTCAGTTTTGACCCCAATGAAATCGGTGGCAACCAGGTTGGTCCCTTGGTGAATCATTTGAAAGTAAGCGTGTTGCCCGTCTATCCCCAAGCCACCCCACAACACGGGCGAGGTTTCCACCTGCACAGCAGAGCCATCTTTGTGGGTGGATTTGCCGTTGGACTCCATGTCCATTTGCTGCAAATAAGGCACCAACATCCCCAAACACGATGCATAAGGCGCAATATGCAGCGACTCTGCGCCCAAGAAATTGCGGTTCCAAATACCCAACAAGGCCATCAGCAAGGGCATATTGCTGTGCGGCATTGCATGTTGAACATGTGCATCCATATCGCAAGCGCCTTGCAACATCTCTCGGTAGGCGCTGGCACCTATAGCAACAGCTAAAGGCAAACCGATCGCAGACCACAGGGAGTAGCGCCCACCCACCCAGTCCCAAAACTCAAAAACATGGTCTGAGATAAAACCTTGGCTCAAGGCCATTGCAGGATTGGCCGTCACCGCCATCAGGTGACGAGCCAACAGGGCGTCAGGGCAACCGCCATCGCTTAACCACCGCCGCGCCGAAGCAGCAATGGTCATGGTCTCTTGTGTGGTGAATGATTTGCTTTGCACCACAAAGGCGGTGGTGGCGGGGTTGAGCTTGTGCAAAGTTTGCTGCAAGCTCCACGCATCTACATTCGATACAAAATGCACACGCACAGGTGTTTTGGCAGCTGTTTGCAAAGCCATTGTCGCCATGCGTGGCCCCACATCTGAGCCGCCAATGCCGATGTTCACCACATCGGTGATGGAAAAGTCGCTGTGGCCCGTACAAGCACCTGCGCGCATTTTTTCTGCAAAATCACAAACCTTGTCTAACTGCGTTTTCACCTGCGCAGAAACCGCCAGACCCCATGGCGGCTTGCTCAAGTGGCTGCCGCGCAAAGCGACATGCAGTGCGCTGCGGTGTTCGGTGCTGTTGATCGACTCTGCATGGAACATGGCGCGAAGTTGATCGTCGACTTGACGTTCATTTGCCAGCGCTTGCAAAGCCTGCAGCACGGTTTCATTCACCCGCTGGTGTGAGAAGTCCATCTGAATGCCACAGGCTTGCAGTTGCATCGATGAATTGCGTGCAGCGTCTGACAGCAGTTCACGCAAGGAAGCGAAGTTGCCAGTCGCCAAGTTTTGCAACAAATGCCAAGCTGGTGACAGGTGAACGGGGCTAAAGGTACTCATGGACTTTATTGTCTTGCAAATTGAACTAGAAACCCACAGAGCTATTGAACTACCAGTGCAGCCAAAACCCCGCAAACACAAAGGGCCAGCAACAAGCCAGCGCCAAGCCATTTCATGCGCAACTGCAGGCGTTTCACAGCTGTCATGAGGGCGAGGTTTTGTTCGGCCAACTGGGTCAGGGTATACGCCATTTCCTGTTGTACCTTTGCCAGTTGCGCAAGCTCGGTAGGCGCTTGTGCCTCGTCTGCGCGACGTTTATCTATAAAACCTCGCGCCTTGTCCAATACACCAGGCGCATGTTCCAGTACCTTTCCCCAAGGAACAACCTTGAGGGCAGTTAACCATGAAATTGCCATTTGCTGCTCCTTTGGTATGTGGGTAGGGTGAGTCTGCCTCTCATTTCATGGGCAGTCTTTATTGAAAACAGCATCTACAGGCAGTTGCATGGCGGAAGCCAGTTGATTGGTTTTGCCTGCCAAAGCAATGACACGCAGTAAATCGGCATGTTGAGCGTCTGACATGCCTTTGCTTTTGGCTGCTGCTGTATGTGAATGAACACAGTAACTGCAAGCATTGGTTACTGAAACAGCAATGTAAATCATCTCTTTGGTCAGAGGATCAAGGGAGGAGGGCGAAGCCATGACAGCTTTAACCTCGTGCCAAGTGCTCTCTAGCAAATCGGGGTCGAACGCCAAATAGCGCCACATGTTATTAATGAAATCACTTTGACGGGTTTGTCTTATGTCATCAAATACAGCTTTGACTTTGGGGTTGCTTTCTATCGTCGGGGACAAGGCAAGGGTACTCATATGAATTACTCCCAAAAAATAAAATTGCCAGCTATTCGTCTTGTTCTGTAGCCAATTGCTTGATCTTAAGTGTATGCTTGGACGGACTTATTCAGAGGCTGCCCTTCATGAAAGGATTGTCATGACTTTAGAAGAACGCGATCAATTACAAGTTTTTTTGCGGCAACTGGTAGTGGCAAGAGCTTCCCCCAAAGATGTCGCCGCAGAAACCCTGATCAAGCAAGCCTGTGCTCAACAATCAGATGCGCTTTATTTATTGGTGCAAAGAGCGATGGGCAGTGACTTGGCTTTGCAGGTGGCCATGGCAAAAAATGCCGAATTACAAGCCAAACTTGATCAAGTGAGCGTTGCACCCCACACAAACACGGCGCAGAGTCAGGCCACAAGAAATAGCCAAACGCAGCCTGCGACAGCGGCGCCTAGCCTTTGGGGATCTGGCATGGTGGGCTCAATTGCAAGCACGGCTGTCGGCGTGGTGGCAGGTTCCTTTCTGTTTCAAGGGATTCAAAACATCATGGAACTTTCAGAGCCAAGCCATGTCAATGCGGCTTCACTTGACTCGGCCGCTGACGACGCATTTGACCTGGGTGGCGATGATTGGGCTTAACCAGGGAAGCAGCTTATTTTTGACATAACGTTTTGTATTCATTGATAACCAGTTGTAAATCTTCTCCATCCAGTTGACCCGCCATTTGACAGCTACCAAGGTTTTTGCCGCATTGGTTTTGAGCCTCCTTGGGGTCTGTTTTTTTGACCGATTCCTTTGAGCATTCTTGGTAAAGGGCAGAACACACAGTGTTGACATGTCCCGTCCCTGAAATTCTTTGTTGCATCAACTCACATACTTTGCTGTTTTGCGCAAACAAGGTGGTGTGGAAAAGCAGTCCAATCCAAAACAGTGTTTTAAACATATAGAACCATTAACCCCATATAAATTATTGTTAAAACCCAGATGCTAATGCCATTTGCGACTTCATTTTTCTTCGGGTTTTTGGCACGTGTTCCACCATGGGTGTTGCCCTATACTTAAAAATGACAAGCAAGTCCAAGACACGGAGACAACAGCATGAATTCAAAAGACAGTAAAGATTTGGCGTCCCCTAAGCGTCGCCTTTTAGTGCAAAGCGCGGCTTCCATTGCGGGCGCCAGCAGTCTTGGTTTTCCTGCCATATCCTTGGCGCAAAACAAACCCATTCGGGTGGGTATGCCGACCATTTTGTCAGGCAGGGTGGCCATGCTGGGCCAGTCCTCAAGCAATGCTGCCAACATGGAAGTTGAAAAATTCAATGCAAGTGGTGGTTTTGGTGGCCGCAAAATTGAACTGATCATCCGTGACTCCAAAGGCCAACCCCAGGAGGCTGCGCGTGTTGCGCGTGAACTCGTGACTGCCGATGGTTGTGAAATTTTGATCGACGCTGAGGCTTCTTCGGGTGCTTTTGCGGTTCACGAGGTAGCCCGGGACTTGGGCGTGCTGGTGATCCACACTTGCTCAGAGACATCTTCTCTTACGGCAGACCCCAAAATGCGCACCCCGATGGCTTTTCGTTGCGCCAGACAAGGTGTGCACGATGCCATTATTGGCGGTGCATACGCAGCCAAAGTCGCGAAAGAAAAGAATTTGCGGCGTTGGATGACGTGTTCGCCAGATTACGCTTACGGACGTGACACCACCGCCGAGTTCGCTGAATACCTGAAGTTTTTCAATAAAGACGTTGAGTTTGTAGGCGAAGCTTGGCCCAAGCTGTTCCAAGCTGACTACAGCGAAGTCATCACGCGGCTGTTACAGGTCAACCCCCAGGCTATCTACTCTTGTCTTTGGGGGGGTGACTTAACCTCCTTCATTGACCAGTCAAACATTTATGCGCTCTTCAGTGGGAAACAATTTTTCTCTGTCAATGCTGCTGACTATGCCGTACTGACCAATGTCAAAAATGTCCCACTAGGACTTCATTCGGGCAACCGCTATTTGCAAAGCTTCCCCAATACGCCTGCGAACACAGGCTGGGCCAGCAGTTACCAAGGCAAATTCAAGGACTTGCCATTGAACTGGGCATGGCAAAACGCAGCGGCTGTGCAATTTTTGACCACCGCCATCAAAAAAGCGAAAAGCACAGACGCCAAAAAAATTGCGCAGGCATTAGACGGCCTCAGTATTGACTCTCCATTTGGAGCGAACGGCAAGTTAACCTTGCGAGCAGATGACCACACCTTGGTGGACTATGCGCTGGCTTGGGGTGAGTTGTCTGGTAAGGAGCCTTACATGAAAAGCCCTGTCCCTGGCAGCTGGAAACAAATTACCGAGTTGGAAGCGGAGTGGAAGAAGCGCAAAGGCTTTGCCTGATGCTTTGCACCTTGTATTCCACTAGGAGCCTAGCGTGAACCCTCAAGCCCTCTTAGAGTGCTTTTCCTCTGCGTCTTGCATCGTGACCCAAATGGGTACCGGTCTGATCGTCGGCTCTTTGCTTTTTTTGGTGGCAGCTGGCTTGACCCTTATTTTTGGCGTATTGGGTGTCGTCAATTTTGCGCATGGCTCTTTCTACATGTTGGGCGCTTACCTTGCACTGACGGCGTACAAATTGACAGGTAATTTTGCGATAGCTGTGCTTGCCGCTGGCATTGGTGTTGGGTTGTTTGGCTTTATTTTTGAGCGACTTCTCATGCGGCGGGTTTACAAGGCCGATGTTCTGATGCAGCTTTTGGTTTGCTATGCGCTTGTGCTGATCATGGACGATGTCGTCAAAATTGTTTGGGGTGCTGAATTTTTGTCCATGGGTATGCCCGAGGCATTTCAAGCGCCCCCATTTTTCATTGCGGGTGGGGTAGTGCCTGTGTTTTATGTCTACCTCATTGCGGCAGCCATGCTGATTGCATTGGCGTTATGGGCGATTTTGACTTTCTCGCGCATTGGAAAAATTATTCGTGCAGCCGCTCAAAATCCAACCATGACTTCTGCTTTGGGCATCAACACCAGTCTTATCTACGCCGCTGTATTTGCTTTTGGTGGGGTATTGGCCGGTTTGGCAGGTGGACTGGCTGCGCCTGTTCGCTCCATGTCACCTGGCATGGGTTTCTCCATTCTCATTGAATCTTTCATCGTCACCGTCATTGGTGGCATGGGCTCCGTCAGTGGGGCTTTGGTAGGCGCTTTGCTGATAGGGCTTATTCGTTCATTTGGCACCATAGGTTTTCCTCTTTTTGTAGAGGGCTTGATGTTTTTAGCGATGGTGCTTATTTTGATTTTGCGGCCCAATGGTTTGCTGGGTAAGGAATCCCGCACATGAGATCGCAAAGCACTTTGCGAAAAGACATAGCCTGGGCCTTGGCGGCTCTTTTGTTTTTGTCTGTGCTGCCCCTGCTTACCCAGTCGAGGGTGACGCTTGATTTCGTCATCCGTTTGGCCGCTTTGGGTATTTTTGCAAGCTCACTGAATATTTTGGTGGGTTATGGCGGCATGGTGTCGTTTGGCCATGCCATGTTTTTTGGCAGTGGTGCCTATGTGTTCGGTTTGCTGATGCAAAAAACAGATGCCTCCATACCTGTTGCCATGTTGGGATCCATTGCCTTCAGTGGCCTGTTGGGCTTGTTGATTGGTGCAATCTGTGTGCGACTGAAAGAAATCTATTTTTCTTTTTTAACGCTGGCTTTTCAAATGCTGATACACAGCGTGATTTTGACGTGGACTTCTTTGACCGGTGGCGACCAAGGCTTGATGGGCGGTATTCCACGCCCACCCTTCTTAGGTATCAACTTGTCTGACCA
>CAMDKR010000008.1 GCA_945901225.1 Bordetella parapertussis
CCTTACACGGGTTTTCTTTATGCCGGCTTGATGATTGGTCGTGAAGGCAAACTCAAGGTACTTGAGTTCAACTGCCGAATGGGCGACCCTGAAACACAACCCATCATGATGCGACTCAAAAGCGATTTGCTTGAATTGCTGTGGGCTGCCACGGATGCTGATCCCCTGACACTTTCAAACCTCGAGCTGCAATGGGACAGACGTTGTGCACTTGGCGTGGTCATGGCCGCCGCCAACTACCCCGCAACACCCGAACTTGGACAGGAAATTCTTGGACTGCCCGCCGACACCGATGAGGCCATGGTGTTTCACGCAGGCACCGTTCTTAAAGATGGCAAGATTTTTACCAACGGCGGACGTGTATTGTGTGTGACCGCCCTTGGCGACACAGTCAAGCAAGCCCAGACCCATGCCTACGCTGTGGCTCATCAAGTGCATTTCGAAGGAATGCAATTGCGACGTGACATTGGCTATCGTGCTATTCGCCGATAAAACCAACCATTTGACCTAAGGCGTCATTGACATGAACCCTTCATTTGAACCAGTCAGAAACTACTTGCTTGGGTTGCAACAACGCGTTACATCGGCCTTAAGTGCCATCGATGGCCACGCGTTTATGAGTGACCCATGGGAAAAACCTCCTGGCGAAACCCTTCAAGGCAATGGCATCACCCAAATTTTAGAAAACGGCAATGTTTTTGAACGAGCCGGTTGTGGGTTTTCGCATGTGCGTGGCCCCAAATTACCCCCTTCTGCCACACAACATCGCCCAGAACTGGCAGGCTCTTCTTTTGAAGCCATGGGCGTGTCCTTGGTGTTTCATCCGCGCAATCCTTATGTGCCCACGGTGCATTTGAATGTTCGGGCTTTGTTGGCCCAGCCGGCGTCAGGTGAAGCCGTGGCGTGGTTTGGCGGCGGGATGGATTTAACGCCTTACTATGGGTTTGATCAAGACGCTCGCCACTTTCATACCCAGTGCAAATATTCACTCGATGGATTTGATGCTTCTTATTACCCGCGATTTAAAAAATGGTGCGATGAGTATTTTTTCCTCAAACACAGAAACGAACCCCGCGGCGTAGGCGGCATCTTTTTTGATGATTTTTCAGAGCTTGGTTTTGAAAAGAGTTTTTCTATGATGCAAAGCGTGGGCAACGCTTTCAATGAAGCCTATTTCCCCATTGTCACCAAACGCATGGACACACCCTACGGCGAACGTGAGCGCAACCACCAACTTTACCGGCGCGGGCGCTATGTAGAGTTCAATTTGGTCTGGGACAGGGGAACCCACTTTGGCCTTCAGTCCGGTGGCCGTACCGAGTCGATTCTGATGTCTTTGCCGCCCATGGTGAGTTGGTCTTATCAGCAAACGCCTGAGGCGGGTTCTGCAGAAGAAAAACTTTACACACACTTTTTGGTTCCCCAAGATTGGGCCCAAGGCGCTTGAGCCAAGTTCTGCGCATCGGTATTTTTGGAGGGGCTTTTGACCCTCCCCATCTTGCGCACCAAGCATTAGCCCAAGCCCTTATCGAGCATCAGCAACTCGATCTTTTGTACATCGTCCCGACCGGACAGGCTTGGCATAAATCGCGTGTCTTGTCCGATGCCAGTCACCGCTTGGCCATGACGCGCTTGGCTTTTCACAACATGCCGCAAGTGGTGGTGGATGACATGGAAACGCGACGCGAGGGTCCAAGCTATACCGTCGACACCTTAGACGAGTTGAAAATTCGCCACCCCAACGCCCATTTTTGTGTTCTTGTAGGGGCTGACCAAGCCGCAAGCCTTACCCTTTGGCACCAATGGCAGCGCCTGTTGGAGATGGCCAAATTGGTGGTGGTTCAACGTCCTGTTACAGGTACTGACAAGGCTTACTCGGACGAGTGGCACAATCTCCCCTCAGATCGGGTGATGCGTATGAACATACCTTTGATGAATATCAGCTCTTCTTCCGTGCGTGCCAGTTATGTGTCGGGCCCTCCAGAGTCTGACCTTCTCTTCCCCCCCGTCGCCCATTACATCCAACAACACCATCTTTATTTGGAACCCCATGACAGAAGCCGCTGAAAAAAAAGACGTTCAAAAACTGCAAAGAAGCATTGTTGACAGTTTGGAAGATGTCAAAGCGCAAGACATCGTGGTCTTCAACACCGAACATTTGTCTTCATTGTTTGAACGAGTCGTCATTGCCAGTGGCACATCCAACCGACAAACCAAAGCCTTGGCCGCCAGTGTGCGCGATGGTGTCAGAGATGCAGGTTTTGCCAAGCCCCGTATGGAAGGCGAAGACAACGGCGAATGGATCATCGTCGACTGCGGCTCTGTGGTGGTTCACATCATGCAGCCAGCCATTCGCACCTATTACCACTTGGAGGAGATTTGGGGCGAAAAACCTGTGCGCATCAAACTCGGCGCACCCAAGCCCGTCATTGAAAAACCACCTGCTGCTGTGAAAACCGTGAGCGCCAAGCCTGCTGCCAAAAAGACCGCTGCTGCCAAAAAGACACCAACCGCAGCCAAGAAAACCCCTGCGGTAAAAAAACGACCCGCAGCACCCCGTAAAAAATGAAGCTATGGGTGGTTGCAGTCGGTATGCGAATCCCTGACTGGGCTCAAACGGCTTGGGATGATTACCTCAAGCGACTCCCACCTGAAGCTGGCGTCGGCCTGAAAGCGGTCAAAGCAGAACCCAGAGCCTCTCGCACCACTGCCCAAATTTGGGCTGCTGAAAGAAAACGCATTGATGAGGTGTTGCCGCGTGACTGCCACAAAATTTGGCTGGATGAACATGGACAACGCACCACCACCATGGACCTTGCGCAACGCTGGAGCGGTTGGCAATCCGAGGGGCAAGACGTGGCGTTCATCATCGGTGGGGCAGATGGTTTTGATCCGGCCATTCGCAAAGACGGCAGTACCTTGCTGCGTTTGTCTGACATGACTTTGCCCCATGCCATGGTCAGAGTGGTACTGATCGAACAACTCTACCGCTGCTGGTCCATCATGACCAACCACCCTTACCACCGCGAATGAGTGCTTTTCCTTTTGTTTATTTGGCATCGCAAAGCCCACGCCGCCAAGCCTTGCTCGATCAAATTGGCGTTGCCTACCAAGTGCTGCTGCCAAGCGATCCAGAGGCGGCCGAAGCCTTAGAAGCGGTCTTGCCTCAGGAGTCGGCATTGCGCTACGTCAAACGTGTCACCCGATTGAAAGTGCAGGCTGCCATGCGGCAGATGCATCAGCAGTCCTTGCCTTTTGCGCCTGTATTGTGCGCAGACACCACCGTCGTGGTGGACAGGCAAATATTGGGGAAACCTGCCAATGCCCGACAAGCCGCAGAGATGCTGCGTCTTTTATCGGGCAAAGCACACCAAGTTTTGACAGCTGTCGCCATCGGTCACAATCAAGATATACAGCTTGCTTTGAGCCGTTCTCGCGTTAAATTTGCACCTATGACTGCAGCCGATATCCAAGACTACGTCGCCAGTGAAGAACCCATGGGCAAAGCTGGGGCTTATGCCATACAAGGTCGTGCCAGTGCTTTCATATCGCATGTTTCGGGGAGTTACTCGGGCATCATGGGTTTGCCCTTGTATGAAACCACCTTGTTACTCAAACAAATCGGGGCTGTCTGAATGCAACAAGACATCCTGATTAACTGGGCACCGCATGAAAGCCGCGTTGCGGTGATTGAAAACGGCGCCTTGCAAGAAGTGCATATCGAACGTTCGCTTGAGCGTGGATTGGTTGGCAATGTCTATCTTGGCAAGGTTGTTAGGGTGCTGCCTGGCATGCAATCTGCATTTATTGACATTGGACTAGAGCGCTCAGCGTTTTTGCATGTTGCCGATTTGATGAGCAGCGTTCACGCCAAGCATTCAGACCCTGATGCCTCGCCCCAACCGGTTGTGCCCATTGAAAAGCAGGTGTTTGAAGGTCAATCCATGTTGGTGCAGGTCATGAAAGACCCCATGGGCACCAAAGGCGCTCGCTTGTCTGCCCAAATCAGCATCGCAGGACGCTTGCTGGTGTTTTTGCCGCAAGACGATCACATCGGTGTTTCGCAAAAAATACCCCTCGATCAGCGTCAGGTTTTGCGCGAGAGACTGTCGACATTGGCGCACCAAAGCGAAGCCAAAGGTGGTTTTATTCTTCGCACAAATGGTGAAGAGGCCACAGACCAAGAGCTCAGCGAGGACATTGCTTATTTGCGCAAAACCTGGGAACGCATTCGCGTAGCCAGCCTCAACCAACCAGCCAAGTCTTTGCTTCACCAAGATTTGAATCTTTTGCAAAGGGTGTTGCGTGATTTTGTGAGCGAAGGCACCCAAACCATCCGTATTGACTCGCGTGAGCAATTTGAAATGATGATGGCTTTCGGCAAAGAATTCATGCCTTCTTCCGTTGACAAACTGGTTCACTACAAGGGTGAGCGGCCTGTTTTTGATTTGTTCAATATCGATGAAGATATTGCTTTGGCTTTGGGGCGAAGGGTCGATCTGAAATCGGGTGGCTACTTGATCATTGACCAGACCGAAGCCATGACCACGGTGGATGTGAATACCGGCGGCTTTGTGGGCGCCAAAAGCTTTGACGAAACCATATTCAAGACAAATTTAGAAGCGGCGGGTGCCATTGCCCGTCAATTGCGATTGCGCAATTTGGGTGGCATGATTGTGATTGACTTCATCGACATGCAAAGACAAGACCATCAATCAGCCGTGCTTAGTGAGTTCGCCAAACAACTTTCCAAAGATCGCGTCAAGACATCGGTCAGTGGTTTTTCCCCCTTGGGTTTGGTTGAGATGACCCGCAAGCGAACCCGTGAGTCGCTGGCCCATTTGTTATGCCAAGCTTGCGCCAGTTGCCAAGGTCGTGGCATCGTCAACACGGCACGCAGTGTGGCTTACAACATCCTTCGTGAAATCTTGCGTGAAGCTCGTCAATTTAACCCCCAAGAATTTCGTGTTCTGGCTTCACCTGCCGTGGTTGAGTTGCTACAAGAAGAAGAAAGCCATCATTTGGCTGGACTGAGTGACTTTATTCGCAAGCCCATCTCCTTGATGACAGAAGTGGGCATGGGACCGGAAGACTACAACATTGTGTTGCTATGACATCAGGCTATAGCATCCCGATACTGACCTATCACCACACCGAGCAAGCCCCTCCAAAGGGTTTTCCTATGCGAAGTTTATGGGTGACGCCATCTTCTTTTTCTACACAAATGCGTTGGCTTGCCCGTCTTGGCTACAGGGGACTGGCAATGTCAGAACTGATGCCTTATTTGCGTGGCGAAAAAAAAGGCAAGGTGGTGGGCATCACGCTGGATGACGGTTACCAAAGCAATGTTTCACATGCGCTTCCCATTTTGAAGCAACATGGTTTTAGCGCTACCTGCTATGTCGTGAGCGGACGGCTCGGACAACACAACGAGTGGGACGCAGCACTTGGCATGGCCAAAGCTGCCTTGATGAGTGGTGAGGAGATGCGTGCCTGGGTGGACGCGGGCATGGAAGTGGGGTCCCATACTTGTAGCCATGCGGATTTGAATCAACTTTCTTTGGCAGAGGCCCGCCATGAACTGCTGCAAAGCAAAAACGACCTAGAGAAGCTTTTGCAAAAACCAGTGACACAATTTTGCTACCCCTATGGGCATTTTTCTCCTGAGCATGAAGCCTTGGTTTCACAAGCAGGCTATGAGGCGGCTACCACGACCCACCGTGGCCGAGCTTGCGCCACCGACAGAATGACCGCACTACCAAGGGTGCCAGTGGTTCGCTCGACCTACGCGGTTCAATTTCTTCTCAAAGTCTTGACCCACTATGAAGACAGTAAAAGACTTTCTTAGGTCAGCATGTCGATGGCAATGCCGCGCTTGAAAATTGCTGTGCTACATCGCACCTTCCGCCGAGATGCGGGAGGCGCAGAGGCTTATGCGGTCGCGATTGCTCTGGCCATGTCAGAGTCACATGATGTGCATGTGTTTGCCCAAGAGATAGACAAGAGCTTGAATGCCGTCACCTACCACCCCATTCCATTATTTTTCAAGCGCCCCCGATGGCTTAACCAATTGTGGTTTGCCATGGCTACATGGTGGCTTACCCGGCGAGGATTTGATATTGTGCATTCGCATGAAAACACTTGGCATGGACAGGTTCAAACCATCCATGTCTTGCCCATGCGTTGCAAGGTGATTGAAGATTTACCATTGCTTCAACGCTTGAACCACGGCTTTAAGCAGTTGACCAGTCCTCGCTTATGGACTTACAGCGCTTTAGAGTTTTATCGTTTTCGCTTGCAAGCAAGGCGTTTTTGGGTGGCTGTGTCAAAACCTTTGCAACAGCAGTTGCAAAACATGCAACCCGCTTTACCGCATGCGCAATTGCTGAGTATTTCACCTGGCATTTACCCACGTCCAACCCAGCTGGCCTTGGGCTCTGCGTCAGTTCAAGGGCTCAGTGCCAAGTCTGCCAAAGTACTTTTATGGGTGGGCAATGACGCAGTGAAAAAAAATCTTGACACGGTGTTGGCTGCCTTGGCAAAACTCGATGACTCCTACCGCTTGCTGGTTGTCGGTAAAGCCTCCCCCACTCAACCATGGCAAAAAAAGCTGGCTCGCCTTGGCATTGCGCACCGAGTGAGCTGTTTAGGCGTTGTCAGCGACATGGCCGAAGTCTATGCATCAGCAGATGCATTGCTGCACCCAACGCTAGAAGATACCTTTGGCATGGTGGTTCTTGAGGCCATGTCGTATGGACTCCCCGTGGTGGTAAGCCAAGCAAGCTATTGCGGTGTGGCTGCCGATTTGCGACATGGGGTCAATGCAATCATTTTGTCTGACCCCTTAGATGCCAATGCGCTGAGCGCAGCAGTTGTCAAATTGTCTGAACCCACCGTCTATGCCCAGCATCAGCAGGCAGCACTTGCTTTTTCAAAGCAGCACCTATGGTCAGATGCTGCATGGCAGTACGAGGTCTTGTTTCAAAAACTGGCGGTAAAGTGAATACAGATCCGCGTTCGATTGTGATGATCAAGTCCCACAGCCTAGGGGTGGGTGACTTGCTGCGCAGTTCTGCTGCATGGCGTGTTTTGAAAAACCGATGGCCCCATGCTCAATTGCATTTGGTGTTCTTGAGCAAACATCCTGGTTACCCCACTGAAGCACTGATACAGCAACACCCTTTATTAGCCAGTGCGCATTTCATCACGGTGCGCGATAAGGACCCCTCACACCCAAACGGGAAAAGGGTCTCCTTTGGGTCCATCTGGACTTCGCTTCGAAGCATTTGTCAAACAGTTCAGCCAGACATGGTGATTGACTTCGAGCCACACGGCATCAAAACTTCTTTGCTGACTTGGTTGGCAGGCAGGTTGCAAGGGGCATTCACTGTGGGCATTGCGCAGTTTCCGTTTCGATCTTTTTTCTATACAAAGTCCGCGGCTAGTGTTCGTGAATATGCGCAAAGCCATGCACTGACTTTACCCATGGACTACACCAACCGAGACTTTGTGGTGTTGCAAGCGCTTGGCTTGCAGCGTTCAGGTACATCCATTGAAATGCAAGTCACAGACGAGGGCAGGGCGTGGCAAAAACTTCACCAACATCGTTTTAATAATAGTTTGCCAGTGATTGGCTTGAATATCGGTTGCGGCACACCAGACGCCATGGTCAAGCGTCCCGATTTGAAGCATTTGGCCCAATGCTTTCTTCAATTGTTGAAACTCCACCCCGCCAATGTTCTTCTAAGCGGAGCCCCCTTCGAAAAAGATGTGAACCAAGCATTCATCCATTGTTTGAGGGAAATCAGTAGCCAAGAACTGCACATCGTCGATGCCGCGGGTGAAACTAGTTTAAGCAGCTCAACCGGTCTGATTGATGCCTGCAATGTGTTTGTTTCAACCGACTCTGGCCCCTACCACATGGCTGTCGCGATGCGTAAACCGACGCTGGTTTGGTTTACCTACCCTGAAGTGACCTCGTTTCATCACGAAGCATGGTGTCTGCGTTTGATTCAGCCAAGTGTCGCTGAATTTGTATCAGCTGTGTCGACCCTGCTCGCTCACGACAAAACGCCAGATTGACTGAGTTTGAACATCGCTGCATAAGCACCTTGCGCTTGAAGCAGTTGTTGATGTGTACCCTGTTCAACAATACTGCCTTGCTCCATCACCACAATACGGTCGGCTTTTTCAATGGTGGTCAGTCGGTGGGCAATCACCAGCGTCGTGCGGTTTTTTTGCAGACTTTGAAGTGCATCTTGTACCAAGCGTTCTGACTCGTTGTCCAGCGCCGACGTGGCTTCATCCAAAATCAGCACAGGCGCATCTTTGTAAAGTGCTCTGGCGATCGCTAAACGCTGTCGTTGTCCACCTGACAAGGTGGACGCGTTATGACCCACCAAGGTATGAATATGTTGCGGCAAGCCAGCAAGGTAATCGCCCAGGTGTGCGGCTTGCAGGCAAGCGATGACACGTTGCTCGTCAGGCGTTTGGCCCAAGGCCACATTCGCCGCAAGACTGTCATTCAATATCACCACATTTTGGCTGACCAGCGCAAACTGTTTACGCAATGAAAGCAAATCCCAGTACGCCAGAGGTGTTCCATCCAGCGAAACTTTGCCTTCAGTGACACTGACAAACCGAAGCAGAAGATTGGCCAGTGTGGTTTTACCTGAGCCAGAGGTGCCCACCAGAGCAACCGTTTCGCCTGGGTTGATAGTCAGCGCAATATGGTGCAAAGCCCATGGCATATCTGGTTGGTACTTGACCGAGACATCATCCAACACAATATGGCCTTTTGCTCTTGCCAATTGGAAACTACCGCCTGTTTCTAAAGGGGTGTTTTCAATCAGTTCGAAGCCGCGTTCTAGCGCAGCAAGTCCCCGTGTAAGTGGCCCGGTGATTTCTGACAGGTGCTTGATAGGTGCAATCAACATCAACATCGCGGTGACAAATGCAGCAAAACCTCCCACCGTCATTGCGGTTTGGTGACTTTGCAATAAAGCCACGCTGATCACACCCGACAAGGCGATGGCAGACAAAATCTGGGTCATGGGGGTCATGCTGGAACTGGCGACAGCCGTTTTCATGGCCAAGCGCTGCAGTTTTTTTGCCAAGGTTTCAAAGCGGCCAATTTGCATGGACTGGGCTTGGTGAAGCCGTATTTCGCGGTAAGCAAGCGAAGTTTCTTCGACCACATAGGCCAGCTCATCGGTGGCTGTTTGAGTGTCGCGTGTGATTTGGTACAAGCGTTTGCTTAAAACTTTCATCAGCCACGCCACCGCAGGAAACAACATGGCCACGATCAAACTCAGTTGCCAATTCAAATACAACAGGTAAGCCACCAAGGCAATCAAGGTCAAGCTGTCGCGAACCAAGCTCATGACTGAACTCACCATCAACAGGGCCCCGTTTTGAACCTCAAAAACCAAGGTGTTGCCCAGTGCGCTCGCAGATTGTTGCTTGAATAAAGCCAAATCTGCATTTTGCAATCGTGCAAACATCTTCATTCGCAGTTGAATCAAACCATGGTTGGTGGCTTTGGCCATGGCCACTTGGCTTAAGAACACCCCCAAACCACGTAAACCAAAGATGCCAATCAAGGCAATGGGCACTTGCCACACAGGAAAATCATTTTGTGCGAACCCTTTGTCGAGCAAAGGTTTAAGCAAGGCTGGGATCAGGGGCTCTGTGACAGACACCAG
Source organism: Bordetella parapertussis (assembly GCA_945901225.1). Classification (GTDB taxonomy): domain Bacteria; phylum Pseudomonadota; class Gammaproteobacteria; order Burkholderiales; family Burkholderiaceae_C; genus Limnohabitans. The sequence continues at coordinate 9,705 of CAMDKR010000008.1, forward strand.
AACCACGCACACAAAAGCCACCACCCATGCACTGATAGGTTGGGTGAAATGAGCGAAAGCACGAATTAGTCGATGCCGAATACGAGGCTGTGGAGTCATGGTTTGTCGAGATACTTTTTCGGATTATGACGACCCTGAAACTTCGCTTGGTTAGAATCGCTGGATGCCTTTGAGTGTCATCATCATTACACGCAATGAAAGCGCCAATATTGTGGCCTGTCTTGAAAGCGTTGCTTTTGCAGATGAAGTGATTGTGCTGGATGGACAAAGCACAGATGACACTGTTGCGTTGGCTCAAAAACAAGGCGCTAAAGTCTTTCTGGCCGACAGTTGGGAGGGTTTTGGCCCCCAAAAAAACAAAGCGCTGAGTTTTGCCAGTTATGAGTGGGTTCTTTCAATAGACGCTGATGAGCGTGTTTCAGCTGATTTGTCCTTAGAAATCAAACGGGTTTTGTCCCAACCCAGCTTTACGCTTTACGATATTCCCCGTTTGACCAATTTTTGTGGTCAGTGGATCCATCACTGTGGATGGCGCCCCGACCGAGTCACCCGATTGTTTCAAAAACACACAGCCCGCTTTAGTGATGACGTGGTTCATGAAAAACTTCTCTCTCTTGAAGTCCACCCCAGGGGCAGACTTAAACATTCACTGCTCCACTACAGCTATCCCTCTGCGCAATCTTATTGGCGCAAATTGCAGGTTTACAGCCAAGCATGGGCTGCTCAAAAATTTGCGCAAGGTCACACCACCACCATGTCGCGTGCCGTCAGCTCAGGTCTTGTCGCCTTCATCAAGAGCTATTTTTTTCGTTTGGGATTTTTGGATGGCGCCATGGGTCTGGCTGTTTGTATCCTGCAAGGGCAGGCGGCCTATGGCAAGTATTTCACTTTGTATTGTTTGAACCAAGGAAAACAATGACTTCGTTCTTATCTTCTTTAGTGATGATGCTCTTGGCTTTTGCGTGGGCTCTGCCGGCACAAGCCGATTTCAGGGTGGAAATCTCTGGGGTTGGCGTGACGCAAATCCCCATTGCCATCGCCAACTTTCGTGGTGAAGACAACGCCCCTCAAAAAATCACCCAAATTGTTTCTGCTGACCTTGAACGCAGTGGGCAATTTCGCAGCACACCTGCTGGCATGGTCATAGATGAAGTCAGTCGCCCCGACTTTGAACCTATTCGGCAAAAACCTGCAGATGCACTTTTAACTGGCAGCGTCTCACGAATGGCGGATGGTCGATTCGATGTTCGCTTTCGTTTATGGGACACGGTGAAGGGGCAGGACATGGGCGGACAAAGCTATGTGGTGGTCCCCGCAGACTTGCGCTTGGTTTCGCATCGCATCGCCGACCAGGTCTATGAAAAACTCACGGGTGACAAAGGTATTTTTTCAACCCGCATCGCTTACATCACCAAACAAGGCCCTAAACATTTGCTCTGGGTGGCAGATGCAGATGGAGAAAACCCGCAAGCAGCTTTGACCAGCCAAGAGCCCATCATCTCGCCCAGTTGGTCCCCTAGTGGAAACGAACTGGCCTATGTGTCTTTTGAATCTCGCAAACCCGTGGTGTATGTGCACGATATCGCTTCGGGTAAGCGACGGGTACTGGCCAATTTCAAAGGCTCTAACAGTGCGCCTGCTTGGTCACCTGACGGAAAAAGCCTTGCCATCACTTTGAGCCGTGACGGTGGTTCGCAGCTGTTTTTGATCAACGCAAAGGGTGGTGAACCCAAGCGACTCACCCAGTCCAGTGGCATAGACACCGAGCCGGTTTTCAGCTCTGATGGATCGGCCATTTACTTTGTGAGTGACCGTGGCGGTTCCCCGCAAATTTACCGAACCCCTGCCTCGGGTGGTCCGGTGCAAAGAGTGACATTCAATGGTAGCTACAACATTTCACCCAGCCTAAGTCCTGATGGAAGATGGTTGGCTTTTATCTCACGTGTGGGGTCTGCCTACAAACTCCACGTCATGGATTTGATCAATGACAAAGTTGTTCCTTTGACAGACACGAATGCAGATGAACGACCCACATTTGCGCCCAATGGCAAACTAATTATGTACTCCACCCAGTCGCAAGGCAAGGAAGCCCTGATGACGACAACTTTAGATGGCAAAATACGCGCCAGACTCGCTGGACAAACTTCCAACATTCGCGAACCCCATTGGGGGCCCTTTCTCAATCCTTGATTCATTTGGAGACTTCATGAAAAAATTTCTTTTGTCACTGGGACTTGTCCTGTTACTTGCTGCATGTGCTTCAGGCGTCAAACTCAATGACGTGCCTGTCGAAGATAAATCGGGTGCCAAAGTTTCAGTCAGCCCTGACCCTGTCATGCCTGCCCCCGTCACTGCCTCATCTGCCAACGAAGCCAAGTCCACAGTCGTTCCGGTTGACAGTGCTGCAAGCACCAACTTGAGTGCTGGCCCCTCTGGCAATGTTGCAAAGGTTGTGTTCTTTGACTACGACAGCTATGTGGTGAAGTCCGAATTCCAAAACACGATTGAAGCCCACGCACAATTTCTCAAAGCCAATCCAAGAGCGAAAGTTTCTTTAGAAGGCCATACAGATGAACGCGGTGGTCGTGAGTACAACCTTGCCTTAGGTCAAAAGCGTGCTGACGCAGTTCGCCAAAGCTTGAGCTTGCTGGGTGTTCAAGAGTCTCAAGTGGAGTCTGTGAGCTTTGGCAAAGAGAAACCTTCTGTGCAAGGTGCTGATGAAAGCGCATTTGCAAAAAATCGTCGCGCTGAGTTCTTTTACCGATGAAATTTCGGCGTCTTGCAGCATCTCTGTGCTTGTTGGGCTTACTGGTACCAGCAGCACAGGCTGCCTTGTTTGAAGATGAAGAGGCTAGACGCGCTATCTTAGATTTGCGACAACGACTGGAGAACCAGCGACAAGCGCAATTGCAATCCACGGATCAAACGCTGCAAAAATCGCTTGATCAATCTCAAAAACAAATTGAAATTTTGCGTAAACAAGTCGAACTCGAGATTAACCAGTCCAAGCAAGACAACCGACAAGCGGCCTTGCAGTTGCAAGCCCAAATTGAGGCGCTCAAACAAGATATCGCAAACCTGCGAGGCGAGCGCGAGCAGTTATTGCGAGAGATCACGCTTTTGCAACGAGCGCAAAAGGACATCAACGTCGAGATTGAAGAGCGTTTTCAAAAAATTTACGACCAGTTTGCCAAGAAAGAAGCACCCTCTTCACAGAAGGAAGAAGCGCCTAAGTCCAGCAAAATCAATGTTCAGGTTGACGGCTTTGAGTTTTTAGCCGAGCCAGATGAAAAGCGCGATTTTGAAGCTGCTTTTGTGCTGTTTCGAAAAGGTGACTTTGCAGCAGCCGCCAAAGAGTTTGCGCAGTTCGTGAAGGTCTATTCGGCTTCAGGCTATAAACCCAGCGCTTTGTATTGGTTGGGCAGTGCCAAATTTGCGCGTCGTGATTTCAATGAAGCCATTGCACACCTTAAAGGTTTGGTCAATGACTTTCCCAACCACGCCAGAGCACCTGAGGCGATGTTGACTGTTGGCAATGCGCAATTGGAAATTAAACAAGCCAAAGAGGCGCGTAAAACCTTTAATGAGCTCTTGAAGTTGTATCCCACGACAGAAGCCGCCGCTGCAGCCAAGGACAGGCTGGCACAAATCAAGTGACATCCGAAGACGTCGCAGATACTGACAGACGTTTCAGTGGTCTGTCCCGCTTATACGGAGAAACAGGCGCACAACAGATTCGCCAAAGTCATGTGGTGGTGGTTGGTGTGGGGGGAGTGGGCTCATGGGCGGTGGAGTGTCTAGCCCGTAGTGGCGTGAAGGCCCTGACCTTGATTGATTTAGACCATATCTCAGAGTCCAATATCAACCGTCAATTGCCGGCTTTATCGACCACTTTAGGCATGTCCAAAGTGATCGCTCTCCAACAAAGAATTGCCCTGATTCACCCCGAGTGCGAAGTGGCGGCAGTTGAGGAATTCATCACGCCTGAAAATTGCGCTGCATTGTTGTCTGTGAAAGCGGATGCAGTGATAGATGCTTGCGACCAAATGTCAGCAAAGCAAGCCATGTCTGTTTGGGCTTTGGCCAGCCATACGCCCTTTATCACCGTAGGTGCAGCGGGTGGCAAACGTATGCCGCATAAAGTAGACATCGCAGATTTGGCAGACGTGACCCATGACCACTTGCTGGCACAACTGCGCCAACGCCTTCGCAAGCAACACGCTGGCCCCGCGGCTGGAAAGCCCATGGGTATTGCTGCTGTTTTCAGCAAAGAGAGTGTGATGCCCTCGCAAGTTTGTGATGCGCAAACAGACAGCTCTTTGAACTGCCATGGCTATGGTTCAGTGGTGACAGTCACTGCAACTTTTGGCAATTGTGCAGCGGCCTGGGTATTGGATGTATTGTCAAAAAAATCTGCCTTGTAGAGCTGCAAAAATCGACAAAAAACAGTTATACTTTGCGGCTTTGCTCAGCTGTCAAAAGCAGTCAAGCATGAAGATGGGACGTTAGCTCAGTTGGTAGAGCAGCGGACTTTTAATCCGTTGGTCGCTGGTTCGAATCCAGCACGTCCTACCATCCATATTCGGTACAAACTAAAGCCAGTTATCCACTGGCTTTTTTTTATGCGCGTTTTACTTTTTGCTTTTATTGCGACTGTTCAAGCAAATCAAGCCATTGCGCTTCAAGTTGTGACAGTTGGTCCTCTGTCGTCTTTAACTGTCTGCCCAACTTAGCCAGTTCAGCAGGCAAGGTGGTCAAAGACATGGCCTGTGTCAACTGATCTTTTTCTTGCTCTAAGGTTTGCATAACGGACTCTAGGCGTTGCTGCTTTTTCTGTGATCCTGGCGCCGGTGCTTTGGGCGGTGCAGGTTTTGCAGCTGCAGCGACGGTTTTTTGTTGGAGCTTTGCCTGTTCAGCCTGTGCCAAAGCTTTCATTCGTTTGGCTTCGTCGAGCAAGAACTGTTGATAGTCATCCAAGTCACCATCGAATGGTGCAATACCGCCTTTGGACACCAACCAAAACTCATCGCACACCGCGCGAAGCAAGGCGCGGTCGTGACTGACCAACATGACCGTGCCTTCAAATTCATTAAGGGCCATGGAAAGCGCCTCGCGGGTGGCCAAGTCCAGGTGGTTGGTAGGCTCATCGAGCAGCAGCAAATTGGGGCGCTGCCACACCATCATGCAAAGTACCAAGCGGGCTTTTTCACCCCCGCTCATGCTGCCCACACTTTGCTTGACCATGTCACCACCGAAGTTGAACTGCCCTAAGAAACTTCGCAAGTCTTGTTCGCGTGATGCCTGCCCAGCCAACTTGCCCTCAGCAGCCACTTTTTTGGCTAGGGCAATCATGTGGTCAAGGGGATTGTCTGCAGGTCGCAGCACATCCAATTCTTGTTGGGCGAAGTAACCAATGTTCAAGCCTTTGCCTTCGGTAATCTCACCGTTGATGGCGGCCAGATCGCGTGCGATAGTTTTCACCACGGTCGATTTACCTTGGCCGTTGGCACCCAAAATACCTATGCGCTGTCCGGCTAACACGGATTTGCTGACATCGCGAACAATCACTGTGGGCAAGGTGCCATGGGCTGCATCATTTGCTGCTGGGTAGCCAAAGTCCACATGCTGCATCGACAGCATGGGATTGGGCAAATTGGCTGGTTCTTTGAATTCAAATTGAAAGTCTGCTTCCGACAAAAGCGGGGCAATTTTTTCCATGCGATCCAAAGCTTTTACGCGACTTTGCGCTTGCTTGGCTTTGCTGGCTTTGGCTTTGAACCTGGCAATGAATTTTTGCAAATGCGCAATCTTGTCTTGCTGCTTGGCAAAGGCATTTTGTTGCAAGGTCATTTGTTCAGCGCGCATGTCTTCAAACTTGCTGTAATTGCCGCCATAGCGCACCAGTTTTCCTGCATCAATGTGCAAGGTGACGTTGGTTACAGCGTCTAAGAACTCGCGGTCATGGCTGATCACCAACAAGGTGCCTTCATAGCGCTTGAGCCACGCCTCTAGCCACACCAAAGCATCCAAGTCCAAGTGATTGGTCGGTTCATCCAGCAGCAGCAACTCGGTGGGGCACATCAAGGCACGGGCAAGCTGCAAGCGCATACGCCATCCACCGGAAAAACTGTTGACCGGCTTGTTCAGTTCAAGGGTTTTGAATCCCAAGCCTTGTATCAGCGCCTGCGCACGGGAAGCGGCATCGTGTTCACCTGCATCATGCAAGGCCATGTAGGCGTTGGCCATGCGCTCACCGTCGTCTGTGGCTTCGGCTGCAGTCACCTCGGCACGTGCTGCCACCAACTCGGTGTCGCCTTCAATCACAAAGTCTGTTGCACTGGCATCGGTCTCAGGCATGTCTTGGGCCACTTGGCCCATGCGCCATTGAGAGGGAATATCAAACTCACCAGAGTCTTCGGTCAGTGTTTTGTTGAGCAATGCAAACAAGGACGATTTGCCTGCCCCATTCCTGCCCACCAAGCCCACTTTTTCCCCGGGGTTCAAACTGACCGAGGTTTGGTCAAGCAGAACTTTTGCGCCGCGGCGCAAGCTGATATTTTTAAGAGTGATCATGCCAACAATGCCGATTGCGTGATCAGCAGTACCTGTGTATCGCCTGAACTGGTGGACAGGCCTGTGAATTCAAGAGACGGAAATGCGGCTATGAAGTGTTCAAACTCGTGTCCGATTTCCAGTACCAAGATGCCATCTTCTTTCATCAAAGCAGGGGCTTCTTGAAGTAACTGGCGGATGAAGTCCATGCCGTCTGTACCACCCGCCAAGGCCAAGGATGGTTCGGCTTGAAACTCAAGGGGCAGCAAGGCCATGCTTTGCGCGTTGACGTAGGGAGGATTGCAGACAATCAAATCGAAGACGCCTTGTGCATTGGCCAAGCCATCAGAAGCAACAATCTGTACCTGCTCTTGTAAGCCATGTCTTTGCACATTGATAGCAGCGACCGCCAAAGCGTCAGCAGAGATATCCAAAGCCTGCACATTGAGTTGCGGGTAGGCCAAGGCGACCAAGACCGCCAGACTGCCTCCTCCTGTGCATAAATCGAGAGCTGTACTTGCATCAGGATTTAGCCAAGGGTCAATGCTGCCATCAGCCAACACTTCTGCAATCAAACTGCGTGGTATCAAACACCGCTCATCCACATAAAAAGACACGCCTTGCAGCCATGCCTCTTGGGTCAAATAAGCCAAAGGTTTGCGGGTTTGAATACGCTGCGTCAACAAATCAAGAACGGCTTGAACAGAAGCGTCTGGCAGGTCGTCGTGCAAGGTATGGGTCTCTACATCCAAGGGGAGACCTAGCTTCCAAAGGACCAACCAAGCAGCTTCGTCTGCGGCTTGCAAAGTGCCTTGGCCAAAGCTTACGTCTGCATCAGTTAAGGCCTTGGCGCAGTTTTCAATCAATGCTGAAGGCGTCATGCGCTGGTATGGCGCTGCAAGCCTTGCAAAATTCGAAGGTAAATATTTTTCAATGTGTCTATATCGCTCACGCGGACATGCTCGTCAATTTTGTGGATGCTGTCATTGGGGGGGCCCAGCTCGATGACTTGGGGGCATATTTGCGCGATGAAACGTGCGTCGCTGGTACCACCCGAGGTAGACAACTCTGTCTCAATGCCAGTTTCGGCTTGGATAGCTTGTTGAACCACACCCAACAAATCGCCTGGGGTGGTGAGGAATGGCAAGCCACCTAATGTCCATTTCACACTGAAGTCAAGCTGGTGTTTGCGCAACACTGTTTCAACGACTTGCTTCAATTCATCCGCTGTTGATTCGGTGCTGAATCGGAAATTGAAATCAACCACCGCTTCACCGGGGATGACATTGTTTGCCCCCGTACCAGCGTGGATATTGCTGACTTGCCAGCTGGTGGGTTGAAAGAAATCGTTGCCCTTGTCCCATTTGATGGCGGTCAATTCGGCCAAAGCTGGTGCAAACAAATGGATGGGGTTGCTGGCCAGTTGTGGATAGGCAATATGACCTTGTACCCCTTTGATGGTGAGTTTGCCGCTGAGTGTGCCTCGGCGACCGTTTTTCACCATGTCCCCAATGCGGTGAACTGCCGTGGGTTCACCCACGATGCACCAATCAAGCTTTTCATCTTTCGACTTCAACCACTCCACCACTTTCACAGTGCCATCTACAGAAGGACCTTCTTCATCGCTGGTCAGCAAGAAGGCGATTGAAAACCGAGGATGGGCTTCTTGTCGTAAAAACTCTTCGGTGGCAACCACCATGGCCGCCAAAGAGGTTTTCATGTCACTGGCCCCACGGCCAAACAATTTGCCATCGCGGTGGCTAGGCGTGAAAGGGTCTGTCGTCCATTTGTCTAAGGGACCTGTAGGAACGACATCGGTGTGGCCAGCAAACACCAAGGTAGGCCCTTTTGGCGAACAACGCTTGATCGCCCACAGATTGCTCACTCTGAAGTTGTCTGGCCCGAAGTTCAAACGTTGTGAATCAAAATCAAAAGCGTTCAAGCGCTCGCCCAAAATTTCCAGGCACCCCGCATCATCGGGGTTGACAGAGGGGCGAGCAATCAGTTGCTCAGTCAACTCGAGGGTGGCAGACATCTCAGTCGCGCAAGAGGTCGTTCAAGCTGGTTTTTGCACGTGTTTGAGCGTCCACACGTTTGACAATGACGGCGCAGTAAAGGCTGTATTTCCCGTCTGCACTGGGCAGGTTGCCCGACACCACGACCGATCCAGAAGGCACCCGTCCATAGCTCACTTCGCCTGTGGCACGGTCGTAAATTTTGGTGCTTTGACCGATGTACACGCCCATCGAGATCACCGAGTTTTCTTCGATGATGACGCCTTCAACCACCTCGGAGCGTGCGCCAATAAAGCAGTTGTCTTCGATGATGGTGGGGTTGGCTTGCACAGGCTCTAAAACGCCACCAATGCCCACGCCACCTGAGAGGTGGACGTTCTTGCCAATTTGTGCGCAAGAGCCCACAGTAGCCCAGGTGTCAACCATGGTGTTTTCATCGACATAAGCGCCAATGTTGACGTAGCTGGGCATGAGGATGGCGCCTTTGGCAATGAAGCTGCCACGCCGCGCCACAGCTGGTGGCACTACACGCACACCGCTGGCTTTCATCTGGGCCTCGTCCATATTGGAGAACTTGGTTTGAACTTTGTCGTAAAAGCCCAAGTCACCGGCCTTGACCACGGCGTTGTCTTTCAGGCGAAACGAGAGCAAAACCGCTTTCTTGATCCATTGGTGCGTGGTCCATTGACCCACAGCTTCGCGGGTAGCGACCCGCAAGCGACCCGCATTGAGTTCGGCGATCACGTGCTCAACAGCGTCGCCCAATTCTTTGGGCGCAGAGGAGGGGCTGTATTGGGTGCGGTTTTCCCAGGCGATATCAATGATGGATTGCAGTTGTTGGCTCATGTGGATGATGGGTAGTGGGATTGAACAAATTGAACGATACGTTGTGCTGCCTCAAGACATTCCTGAGGTTGTGCGACCAAAGCCATGCGAATTCGGCCTTGGCCTGGGTTGACGCCATTGACTTCTCGCGCCAAATAACGACCTGGCAACACAGTGACATTGTATTGAACCAGCAATTCAGTCGCAAAAGCTTCATCGTCTCCGTCAGGAACACCAGCCCAAAGGTAAAAACCCGCGTCCGGCAAAGCGACATCCAGCACCTTTGACAGCAGCGGTGTGATTTGGGCGAATTTTTCTCGGTACAGCCTACGGTTTTCTTCAACATGCACCTCGTCATTCCACGCTGCAATGCTGGCCGCTTGCACCATGCCGCCCATGGCGCTGCCATGGTAGGTACGGTAGCGCAAAAAAGCCTCTGTCAACTTGGCGTCGCCGGCCACGAAGCCACTGCGCATACCCGGCACGTTGCTGCGTTTGGACAGACTGGTGAAGCTGACCAAATTGCGAAAATCTGTGCGGCCCGACAGCATCGCAGCCTCTAGCCCACCAAGCGGAGGTTTGTCGCCAAAATAGATTTCGCTGTAGCACTCATCGCTGGCCAACACAAAACCATATTGGTCAGACAGTGCAAAAAGTTTTTGCCATTCTTCTAATGGCATGACTGCACCGGTTGGGTTGCCAGGCGAGCAGACAAACACCAGTTGTGCTTTGGCCCACACAGACTCTGGGACGCTGTACCAGTCCACCGCAAAATTGTGTTCTGGCCGGCTGGCAACGAAAAAGGGTTGCGCCCCTGCCAGCAAGGCTGCGCCTTCGTAGATTTGGTAGAAGGGGTTAGGACACACCACCAAAGCATCTGGGTCGCCATTCAACACCGTTTGGGCAAAAGCGAACAAGGCTTCGCGAGACCCGTTGACGGGCAGCACTTGGCTGGCAGGGTCTGCGCTGACTTGGTAGCGACGTTTGAGCCAATCGCTGCAAGCTTGGCGCAATGCCATGCCACCCGCCGTGGCTGGGTAAGCTGACAAAGCCTCCATATTTGCGCCTAAAGCCTGCAAAACCAAGGCCGGCGCGGGGTGGCGCGGTTCGCCAATGCCAAGGCTGATAGCGGTTAAGTTTGGGTTGGGGCTGACACCTGTAAACAAATGGCGTAAACGCTCAAAAGGATAGGGCTGAAGCTGGGTGAGATGGGGATTCATGGCTGATATTATCGGGGTCTATGTACAGTTTCCTCGACCCCAGCAAAGCCCACGAATTCGCCATGGACCAGGCGCAGATGCTGAATTTGGCGCAAACCTTTCAAGAAAGCTTGGAAAAAGACCTTACTTTATTGAATGCGGCCTTGGACAGCCAAGACACCGAGCCAGTTCAGCGCTTGCTGCACTCGCTCAAGGGCTATGTCACCTTTTTGTGTGGCCCCGAACTCAGTCAGCAAATGATTCAGCTCGAAGCCATGAGCCGAGCCAAGAAGTTGGGCGACCTTGCAGTCGACATCGCCAAAGCCATTCCCCCTTTGCAAAGTCTTTTGTCTGAAGTGGGTCAATGGATAGAAAAAGATCTGAAGCCTGCTACCTGATTTTTATTCCTCAACGATTCAACCTTTTCAAAGGGTTTTAGGTGCGTCTTAATTCGATCAAGCTCTCCGGTTTCAAGTCATTCGCTGATCCGACCAATTTTTTATTGCCAGGCCAGTTGGTGGGCGTGGTCGGCCCCAATGGCTGCGGTAAATCCAACATCATCGATGCCGTTCGCTGGGTGCTGGGTGAGAGTCGTGCCAGTGAATTGCGTGGCGAGTCCATGCAAGACGTTATTTTCAATGGCACCGCCAGCCGCAAACCCTCTAGCCGCGCCAGTGTGGAACTGGTGTTTGACAACGCTTCGCACCGTGCAGGCGGGCAGTGGAACCAGTTTGCTGAAATTGCAGTCAAGCGGGTGCTGACACGAGACGGCACCAGCAGCTATTACATCAACAACCAACCCGTGCGTCGTCGTGATGTGCAAGATGTTTTTCTTGGCACCGGTTTGGGCCCAAGGGCTTACGCCATCATTGGGCAAGGCACCATCAGCCGCATCATTGAGTCCAAGCCTGAAGAGCTGCGTTTGTTTTTGGAAGAGGCCGCTGGCGTCTCCAAATACAAAGAGCGTCGACGCGAAACCGAAAACCGCTTGGGTGACACCCGCGAAAACCTCACCCGTGTGGAAGACATTCTGCGGGAGTTGAACGCCAATTTGGAAAAGCTCGAACGCCAAGCCGAGGTGGCTCAGCGCTTCAAAGATTTGCAATCCACCTCCACCCTCAAGCAACACCAGTTGTGGTTCTTAAAACGTGCAGAAGCCGAGGTCAACCAAACCCAGTTGCAGCAGCAAACCGAGCAAGCCAGCAATGCCCTTGAAGCCAAAACTGCCGAGTTACGGCACACCGAAAGCCAGATAGAAACCTTGCGTCAAGCCCACTACGATTCGGGCGAGCAAGTCAACCAAGCCCAAGGCCAGTTGTACCAAGCGACAGCAGAGGTTGGGCGACTTGAGGCGGAAATTCGTTTCGTGGTGGAAGGACGGCAGCGGGCACAAGAGCGCTTGCAACAAATTCAAGCACAGATGGCGCAATGGTCCGAGCAAGCTGCCCAAGCCAATGCGCAAGCCAAGGCTTTGACAGCTGAGCAATCGCAGGCTCAAACGCTGCTTGAAAACACCCAGCAACAGCGCCAGACCTTGGCCCAGCAACAACCTGCGTTCGAAAAGGACTGGCGGGACGCTTTAAAAGTGTCGCAAGATCAGGGTGCCTTGGTCATGCAAGTGCAGCAACACATCCAAGTCTTGGCCGCTGAGCAACGGGGTTTGCAAGACCAGTTGAGACAACTCGAGCAGCGACAAAACCGATTGCAGCTAGACCAACATGCACTGACCGCGCCAGACAACAGCCATATCGATCGATTAGAGACTCAGTTGGTTCAAGCACAAACGGCAGCCCAACAGCTGTCGCATGACCTGCAAAATTTGGAAGCCCATACCCCTGGCCTGGAAGAGGAGCGCAAAACCGCTCAAGACAACAGCAACCAACAGTCTGCAAAATTGGTTGAGTTGCAAGCGCGTCAACAAGCTCTGACGGCATTGCAAGAAAAACTGCGTACCGACGAGCGCTTGGTGCCTTGGTTGGCCAAGCATGGCTTGCAAACCCTCAAACCCCTGTGGAGCCGGGTGCACGTCACCCCTGGCTGGGAGCAAGCCTTTGAGGCCGCTTTGCGTGAGCGTTTGGCAGCCCTGGAGGTCAGCAAGCTCGATACCGTCAAATCTTTTGCCTCCGATGTGCCTTTGGCAAAGCTGAGTTTTTACAGCCCCTCGGTCAGCGCTTCATCCAAAAAATCTGGCTCACTTTCACCCTTGCTGGATCAGTTGAAAGTAGACGATGCTGCTTTGAAAGGTTTGCTTGCAGAGTGGTTAACGGGTTGTTACACCGCCCCCAATTTGGACACCGCTCTGTCTTTGCGTGACAAACTGCAACCCGGCGAGCAGATGTTCATTCCCCAGGGCCATGCCGTGGGTTTGCACAGTGTGCATTTTTATGCCCAAGACTCAGAGCAAGCCGGTTTGCTGGCTCGCGCCCAAGAAATTGAAAACTTGGACAAGCAAATCCGTGCCCAATCGTTGATGGCTGAAGAAGCACGATCACATTTGGCGCGAGCCGAGTCTGCTGCTAGCCAAGCCGCTAGTCAACGCAGCCAGTTGCGACAACAGTCCTCCGAAGCCCAAGCCAAATCGCATGCTTTGAATGTAGATGTGTTGCGTCTTCAACAACAAGCCCAGCAGGTCAGAGAGCGCCAAGGCCAGTTGGCAACAGAAGCGGGTGAATTGCAAAGCCAGGCTTCTACGCTTGAACAAAAGCAGCAAGCGGCTCAAGCCAAATTTGAAGAGCTGGATTTGCAGTTGGCGCAAACCCAAGAGCGTCATGCCCAATTGCAAGATGCATCCTTGGCCAAGGAAAAAGAATTTCAAAGTTTGCGTGAAACACTTCAGCAAACCGATAAGCAATGCCAAGAAGCCGAATTTCAAGTTCGCAGTTTGCAAGCCCGTCAGCAAGAGTTGCAGCGAACCCAAGACACGGCGGCCAAGCAAATTGAAAACTTAAACAACGAACAAAGCCGCCAGCAAGAAGAACTGAATGTCTTGAGCGACACCACCGCCCGTGCTGGTTTACAAGATGCCTTGGCTTTGCAACTCGAGCGCGAAACTTTGTTGGCCAGCAAACGCAATGAATACGACGACTTGACCAACCGTTTGCGCACCAGCAACGAAGAAAGGCTCAAGATTGAGCATCAACTCGAGCCCTTGCGCCAACGTATTGTCGACACCCAACTGAAAGCGCAAGCGGCGCGTCTGGGGTTTGAGCAGTACGACCAGTTGTTGCAGGACGCACAAACAGACTTAGAGGCAGTTGCTGCCAGCATCGAACAAGCATCGGTCAAGTTGGCAGGCTTGTCCAATGACATCGATCAACTTCAACGCGAAATTCAATCTTTGGGTGCTGTGAACTTGGCTGCTTTGGAGGAGCTGGGAACAGCCCGCGAGCGCAAGACTTTCCTTGACGCCCAATCCGCTGACCTGAACGAAGCCATCACCACGCTGGAAGACGCCATTCGCAAAATCGATGGAGAAACGCGTCAACTGCTGGGCGATACTTTCGAGACGGTGAACCAGCACTTTGGCCGCATGTTCCCCGAACTGTTTGGCGGGGGAACGGCCAAATTGGTTATGACGGGCGATGAAATTTTGGATTCAGGCGTTCAAGTCATGGCGCAGCCGCCTGGGAAGAAGAACCAAACCATCTATCTGCTGTCCGGAGGTGAAAAAGCCCTGACAGCCATTGCCTTGGTGTTTGCGATTTTCCAACTCAACCCTGCGCCGTTTTGTTTGCTTGACGAGGTGGACGCGCCTTTGGATGACGCCAATACTGATCGCTACGCCAAACTCGTGACGCGCATGTCGGGTGAAACGCAGTTTTTGTACATCTCTCACAACAAAATCGCCATGGAAATGGCCGAACAACTCATTGGCGTGACCATGCAAGAGCAGGGGGTTTCGCGGATTGTTGCAGTTGACATGGAGTCGGCTGTGAACTTGGTTGAGCCTGCGGCAAACGTATGAGCAGTTTGCAAATGTGGCTAGCCATTGTGGGTGGCGTCATCTTGGTTGTCTTGGTGGCTTATAACGCTTGGACCTCTCGTCAAAACCAACCTAAACAAGCCGAACCCCTTATCACGCCAGAGGAACTCGACGCCTTAACCAATCACCAGATGCCACATGATGGCGCTGCTTCATTGAACAGTGGCCTGATGGATGGCTTCACTGACATGGCGCATGAACTGCCCCAAACCAACCAACGCGGCCAGCTAGACCCCTTGATTGATGTGACGGCCAGCATGGAATTGGAGACGCCTGTGTCTGGCGAGGCTGCTTTGGCCGCTTTGCCGCCAGTTCGCCGTGTGGGCAGCAAACTCTTCATCGTTGAAGGTTTGAATGCGGACACGGGTGAGTGGGAAAACCTTCAAGCGGGTCTTTTTTACAGCGCTTTCCAAGCGGGTATTCAGGTGGCGAATCGCCAAGGTCCACTCAATGACATTGAATTTTCAGAGTTTGTGGTGAAAGCACAAACCTATGCGGATGCCTTTGGCATCACCCCCGAGCTACCCGACATGAGCGAGGCCATCGCCCATGCACGTGAGTTGGACCAATTTGCGGCCTCGCACGATGCCCAGCTCAGTTTCACCATTGCCTCTCGCAAAGCCGCGTGGAGCCCTGGCTATGTGCAGCAGCAAGCCGCACGCATTGGTTTTGTGCCTGGCGTCATCCCAGGTCGCATGGTCATTGCTGCTTCCACCCCAGGTCTGCCGCCTGTGTTGGTGCTGAGTTTTGATGCCCGTGCCGCCATGGCAGAGGACCCCAATCAGTCCGCTTTGCGCAGTATTTCTTTAGGTCTTGATGTGCCACAGGTGGCGCCTTCGGAGCAGGCTTTTGCCCGACTGTGCGAGTCTGCGCAAGCACTGGCCCAAGCCATGGATGGGCAAATCACCGATGACAACGGCCAAGTACTGTCTCAGGCCGCAATTCAAATCATTGATAACGATTTGAAAAATCTTTACCAAGCGTTGGCAGCAAGGGATTTGGCGGCAGGCTCCTTGCAGGCTCGGCGCTTGTTCAGCTAGGGCTGACGATGAAAGACCGCGCTGCCTATTTGCGGCAACTCTTGAACCAACATGCCCATCGCTATTACGTCTTAGATGAACCCAGTATTCCGGATGCAGAGTACGACCGGCTTTTCCAAGAGCTTCAAGCCTTAGAAGTTGCTCACCCCGAGCTATTAACCCCAGATTCACCCACGCAACGCGTGGGAGGTTCTCCTGTGGACGCCTTTGCCAGCGTTCTTCACCGTGTGCCCATGCTCAGCATCCACACCGAAACCGATATCTCGGACGCGGGGGCATTGGCTTTCGATCAGCGTGTTCGCAAACAATTGCAACTCTTGGACATTGATGCGCCTGTCGACTACGTGGCAGAGCTGAAATTTGATGGCTTGGCGATCAGCTTGCGCTACCTTGACCATGTGTTGGTGCAAGCCGCCACCCGAGGAGATGGCGAAACCGGCGAGGATGTCACCCACAACATCCGCACCATTGGGCAAATACCTTTGCGTTTGTCGCCTGAAGCACCCTCTGCGCTAGAGGTTCGCGGTGAAGTCTATATGCGGCGAGACGATTTTGAAGCCCTGAATGTTCGCCAAAGAGAACGTATTGCAGCAGGCGCCAAAAACGAGAAAACTTTTGTCAATCCGCGCAATGCCGCCGCAGGTGCGGTGCGTCAACTTGACCCCCAAATTGCAGCGCAACGCCCTTTGAGTTTTTTCGCTTATGCCTTGCACTTTCACCCTGAAGAGCCAAGGGCTTTAGCCCCTTTAGAGGCTACTTTGTGGGGCTTGCAAAACTATGGCAGCCAAGCCAAGGTGCTGCAATGCCTGAAAGCTTGGGGTTTTGCGGTGGCAGAAGAAACCCAAACAGTCACTGGGGCACAGGGCTTGGTGCAATTTCACCAACACATTGCAGGCTTGCGTGACCAACTGCCGTTTGACATCGATGGGGTGGTCTACAAGGTCAACCGTATCGATCAGCAGCGCTTGCTCGGCATGGTCAGCCGCGAACCGCGTTGGGCGGTGGCGCATAAGTTTCCTGCGCAAGAAGAGTTGACCACGGTGCTGGGTATTGATGTGCAGGTAGGGCGTACCGGCAAGCTCACACCTGTGGCCAAGCTCGCCCCCGTCTTTGTGGGTGGTGTGACTGTCACCAATGCCACTTTGCACAACGAAGACGAAGCCCGCCGCAAAGATGTGCGGGTGGGCGACACCGTGGTGGTGCGTCGAGCAGGGGACGTGATTCCTGAAGTGGTGTCGGTGGTGCTGGAAAAACGCTTGCACCAAGCCGCCATCTTCACCATGCCCAGAATATGCCCCGTGTGCCAAAGCGCTGCAGTGCGAGAAGAGGGCGAAGCTGACTACCGTTGCACGGGGGGCTTGTTTTGCAGTGCGCAACAAAAGCAGGCTATTTTGCATTTTGCGCAGCGCCGTGCGGTGGAAATTGAAGACCTGGGCGAAAAATTGGTTGATCAACTGGTCGACGCCGGACTGGTTAAAACCTTGCCTGACCTGTACAAATTGGGATTCAGCCATTTGGCGACGCTGGACCGCATGGCGGAAAAATCAGCCAACAATTTGCTGACCAGTTTGGAGAAATCCAAATCCACCACCTTGCCGCGTTTTGTGTTTGGTTTGGGTATTCGCCATGTGGGTGAGGCTACCGCCAAAGACTTAGGCAAACACTTTGGCGGCATAGACGCCATCATGAATGCCAGCACCGAGCAGTTGCTGCAAGTGCATGATGTGGGCCCAGTGGTGGCGCAAAGTTTGCGCACTTTTTTTGACCAAGCGCACAACCGCGAGGTGGTCGAACAGTTACGCGCCTGTGGCATGCACTGGCCTGAGGCCTACCCGCAAGGCAGGCTGGATTTGCCACTCAGCGGTCACACTTATGTCATCACTGGCACCTTGCCCACGCTGTCACGCGAACAGGCGCAAGCCCTGTTGGAAGAAGCGGGTGCCAAAGTGGCGGGCAGCGTCAGCAAAAAAACCACCGCTGTGGTTGCAG